>JAWBOW010000001.1:0-54034 GCA_038825775.1 Candidatus Woesearchaeota archaeon
GCAAATGAATTTTGTGTTTCCAGGAACACTGACTGTGATTTTTTCAGCAGTTTCTGTTTTTTCAGAGATTTCTGAAATTCTAGATTTTAGGTTTGTATAAAAATTAGTCATTTGAGCCCTTTCACCTGATTTTTTAAGAGAAGAAATTATTTTATAACCAATTAGCAATGTGAATATGACAACAAAAGCAATGAATGCTATTAAGAAAACCATTTGGACTTGTGCTTGTTTGCTTTTCATAAAAAAAACAAAAAAATAACATTATATTTAAAGTTTTCTAAAAACTAAAAGCAAATTAAAAAAACAAAAAATAGAAAAATTTTTAAATATTATAATTTTCTGAGTTTTGACATGCCAGCAATACTAACATTTTTTAGAAAATTGTTCTGGAATATTTTCAAGAAGAAAAAGCATCTTAAAATTGGAATTTATGGTCCTCCAAATGGTGGAAAAACAACTTTAGCAAATAGGATTTGCAGGGATTGGCTTGGAGAGGATATGGGAAAGGTTTCTAACATTGCTCACGAGACAAGAGAGATACAGATAAAGGAGGAAATACATATAAAATCAGGTAACAAAGAATTAAGCTTTAATTTAGTAGATACTCCTGGAATTGCAACAAAGATTGATTATGAGGACTTTATAAAAGCTGGCATGAGTGAGGAAGAAGCTAAAAAGAGAGCTAAAGAGGCAACAAAGGGAGTTATTGATGCTATAAAGTGGCTTGACGAGATGGATGTTGTGATTGTTGTTTTAGACGCAACAAAAGATCCTTACACACAAGTTAATTTGACAATTGTTGGAAATTTAGAAGCAAGGAAGATTCCTGTTTTGTTAGTTGGCAATAAGATTGACTTAAAAAAGGCTAATCTCAAAAGATTAGAAGCTGCTTTTCCGCAATACAAGATTGTTGGAATTTCAGCAAAGTATGGAACTAATATTGACGAGTTTTATAAAGCTTTATTTGAGGTTGCTGGAAAATGATAACAATAGAATTCGTCCCTTATTCAGAAATTGAGGGTTTGAGCTCAATAGGAAGAATTAGAAAACTATTAAAGATTGCAAAAGAAAACAAGATTGTTTTATTAGAAGGCAGACTAAAAAAGGAAGAAGAAGCTGAACTTATAAAGACAACAATGGAGGAGATTGATGACGAGTTTAAAGGAATTGAGTTGGCAGTTATTTATCCAGAAGAAGGTCAGCTAAATTTTATAAAAAAATTAAGATTGAATCTTGTTAATATTGTTTTGGGTTATAGGGCTGGTTTTACTGTTATTGGTCCTGCTTCTGTTGTTAAAGAAATAAAAAAGGATCCTAAGAGGATTGAACTCTTTACTGTTGATAAGCAAAAGAGTAAAAAGAAGAGTAAGAAAAAATAATCTTAAAAAAAATAAAAAAATTCTTTTATGCCACACCAATGCGTTCGTTGCGGAAAGATTTATGATGATGGAGCCCAAGAAATACTTATTGGGTGTTCTTGTGGTGGGAGGTTATTCTTTTACATAAAAAAGGAAAAATTAGCACAGCTTAAAAAATCAATTTCAAAACTCACTCCTGTTGAGAAGCAAGAAATAGAAAAGGATGTTTTAGAATTAATAGGAGCTTCTGAACAGGAAAGTGAAGAACCAATAGTTCTTGATTTTGAGAGCATCAGGGTTTTAAAGCCAGGAAAGTACGAACTTGATTTGGTTCAAATTTTTAAGAAAAAACCATTAATTTACAAAGTTGGTGATGGAAAATACTATATTGATTTGGCAGCAAGCTTTGAATTCAGCAGGAAGAGAAAGAAATAAAAAACATAAAAGAATTTTATTCCTTAACAAGTTCTTTAACAGATTTTTTGATTTCCTTTAGAAAAGAATTTAACTCTTTTAAGAAATCAGTATTCTTTCTTGACTTCTTTTCAAGAATAGCACTTTCATAAACAGACAAGAGTTTCTTAGTGCATTCTTCTATAGAATACTTTTGTGATGTTTTATAAGCATTTAAAACAATCTTCTTTCTCAAATTATCATCTTTTATTAACAACTCTGTTTTTCTTATAAAATCAGAGTCGTTCTTTGCAACCAAACCATTATGAAAGTCAATCATAAAATCAAGGGTTCCAAAATTTCTGAAACAAACAACAGGGGTTCCTGAAGCCATTGATTCAAGAATTGTTAGTCCTTGAGCTTCTTGCTTTGATGGTGTTATAAAAATATCTGCTGCTTTGTAATAAGGGATTAGTTTTTTATAGTCCTCTGTTGCAGGATAAATTCTTATTTTGTTTTGCAAATTATTTTTTAAGATTTCATCCTCTAAAAATTCTTTCTCTGGGCCAGAACCTACTAATATTAAAAAAACATTCTTTGTTTTTATGCTCTTCATCAACTTTAAGAGTAAAGGAAGATTTTTTTCTTTTGCCAACCTACCTGCATACAAGAGTATTTTTGTTTTGTTGAAATCTCTCTTTTTGACATGAAAATCTTTAAGTATTTTTTTCCTAAGCAAAACTGCTTTTTTATTATATTTTTTTAGAGAAAACTCTTTTAAGTTTATGCCGTTAGGTATTAAAACAATTGGTTTTGAAAGCTTCATTCTTGAGAAATGAATCTGCATTTTTCTTGAGGGAACAATAATGTAATCACAAAATTCTAAAAAGGATTTTATGTAAGTTCTTATTAGATTCTTGCTGATTTTTGGGAACAAATTTAAGTAAATGTTGTAGTCCTCATAGTTTGAGTGTGCTGTAAAAACTATTGGTTTTTTATAGAATCTTGCAACGTATAATGCTGTTAAGCCAGTATTTACTGGATGATTAGCGTGTATTATATCCAATTTTTTACAAATCCTTAATTTTGGGCTTATTATTGGAAATGTTATAGAAAAGTCAGTGTTAAATATTTTTAGCCCATTAAATCTCACTATGTTTTTCTCCCTGTCAATGTAATTATTATGTTTTGGTGTGAAAACATAAACCTTGTGATTTTTTTCTTCTAATGCCTGCTTAAATGTTATTATTGAGGTTACAACACCTGATTTTACTGGCTTGTATGTTTCTGTAAAAAAACCTATTCTCATAAAAACCACTTATAAATATCAAATTATTTTTTGCTATATTCTAATCCTGATTTTTTAGCTGTTTTTAAAATTTCCTCTTTGGTTATGGGGTTTTTCTCTGGAGAATTTATTATCATTGAAAGTTTGTAAATATAATCCACAAAGTTAGGAACTCTTAAAAGATTATAAAAACTATGCTTTAACGCCATAAGTCCTTTAAAACCAACATCTCCGACTGCTCCGTAAAATTGTGTTCTGTCAAAAATATTCTTGAAAGTGTTGTTCCATTGCTCAACACTCAAAATATCAGGGCCCAATGCTGAGAACCTTCCAATCCTTGCAGTTTTTGGAATATCCAATCTTAAAAGTTTTTTCAGGTGAGAATGTGCCTTGTATGTTGAAATAGTGTCAGGCCAAGGAATCCAATAAGGAAGCATTCTTGAGAGTTGAGCTGCTGTTGCTGAGTAAGCCCAAAAGTTCTCTATCAAAAAACCATTCAGTTTTGGTTTAAAGGCATTATAAAACAACATGGAAGAGAATAAACTTAACTCCATTATGTGTTTTGAAGTTATCCTGTAAAAATTATATCCGTTGTTGTTGCAGAAATCCCTTATTGAGTCACCAAATTCTTTTGAAGAGCCCCATTCAGAATCATATTTTAATCTTTTCTCAGAGCTCAAGCGCCAAACAACCTTATCAACTATTGTTGATAACCTCTCAGAAACACCTTGGTATTCCTCAAAACTTAGCCCACCATAACCTCCTAACTGAAGCCAAACATTTTCACAAATAAAATGCCATGGCCAAGGTTGTTTGTTCTCAAAATAAATTATTGTTCCTTCTTTGTTCAAAAAATCATTTATGATAGTTGAATAAGTGTTGTTTATTTCCAAGAATTTTGTCCTGAAAACAAGATAATGCTTTAACAAAGCCCTATCATGAATTGGGTCGTAATGTAAAACAATGTCAATGTTTTTGTTTTTCTTTAATATTAACTTGCCTATTTTTTCGCAAGTGTTCATATAATCTCTTATGTTGTCAATTTTCATGAATTTTAATGTTGCCTTAATTAGTGTTGTGTGAGTGGGCAAGAATATTGTATTTAAAGTTGAACTTATATCAGCTAACGCTCCAGAACCAGGTCCTATTAGCAAATAATCAAATCTTTTTTGTTTTAGAAAATTAATGTCAGAAAGCATTTTTTTTGAGAGTTTTTCTATGCTTATCTTTGAAATTCTTGAGTTTGAATAATACAAAAAATCTCCTGGAAGAAAAGAACTCGCTATTCTTGGAATTGGAGATGCCTTATCCTTAAATTGGTTTGCTATGCATGACTCAAAAAAGAATGACGAGCTCTCAACAGGTATTTTTGGGTACAAAACCAATTCTTCACCCCTTTTTTAGTTCTTAAATCTTTGTTAAATTAAAATGTTTTTAAAATTATCTTTTTTTAACAAAAATTATTTATCAGCAATAATTTGGATTATGTCTCTGTGTTTTAAAACATGATCTCTTCCAATAACCATCTTTGTTCTCAAATCAATAGCCCTTACAAAATTCTCTCCAAATGAAGTGTGAACTTTGTATGCAAAATCAAGAGCTGTTGTTCCTTCTTGAACTAAGAAGCAGTCAGGCAAAACATTTCCTTGAGAATCCTCAAGCTTTGAATTTGCTACTGGAAAAACAGCAATCTGTTTTAAAACATTAAAAACAACATAATCAACAACTTGTTGAACTCCAGTATTTCCAAACCTTTTAAGAACATTTTGTCTAATAAAGTCAAGGGCTGCTAATTGCTTTTCACTAAGTTTTTCAGGATTTATAATCTTAAAATCACTATCACCTGGAATATATTCTATTAGTCCGTGATTAGCTGCTTCTCTCAAAGCAAGTTCTGATTCTGCAGAACAAGGTATTATGGTAGTGTTTGGAAAACTCTCCTTTATTCTTTTTATGTTTTCCTCAGCGTTCTTACAATCTGCCTTGTTAGCTGCAATTATTATTGGCTTTGTCCTCTTTCTTAGCATTTTTGTAAATTCGAACAAATCAGAGTCTGTCCATTTTAACAAATCATGATCTAAGTTTAAGGATTCCATTACTGATTTAACATCATGTTCTGTTATTTTCAAACCTGAAAATTGTTTTGCTATTTCCTTAAACGCTTCTCTTCTCTCCAAATGAACTTTCTTGCTAAAACTCTCCCAAGAACGCTTTAATATTTGTAAATACCACAAATCAATCTCTTCTTCTAAAAAAATAACATCTTTTACAGGATCATAACTTCCTAGAGTTACTGGTTCTCCATTCTCGTTAGTAGAGCCAGAAATATCAACAACATGAATCAAAGCATCTGCCTGTCTTAAATCGTCCAAGAATTGGTTTCCCATACCTTTACCTTTATGAGCTCCTGGAACCAGGCCAGCAACATCTAAAACTTCAAAAGGAACAAACCTGTAATTTCCGAGCACAAAACCTGACTTTGGTTTTTCAACAACATTAAATTCTTTACCAACTGATTCTACCCTAACATATGCTATTCCATGATTTGGTTTTAAAGTTGTGAAGGGATAGTTCGCTATTTCAACATTAATAAGTGTTAGTGCTTTAAAGAAGGTTGATTTTCCAACATTTGCCTTTCCAACAATACCCACAAGCATAATCTAATTTTTGATTAGTGAGTATAAAAATGTTTCCAAAGTTTTTATGATAATTCAAGCAAAATTAATGCGATTATCCTAAGAATTATGCTTTATTATTTGTAATGTTGAAAGTGCTTCTTTAAAATAAAACAAGCTCACAATTGAAAGCAGTGTTGTGTTTAAAATAATCATCATTAGACTGGCAACAGCGATGTTCTTGTACTCTTGTACTTATAACTGTATGCTAAAAAAACCAATCCTATAAGATATTACGAATAATCCCAAAACAAAAATCCAGGAGTTCTTGCTTAGAACCCATTTTTTCATTATAATATCTGCAATGGTTTGTATAAAAGCTCCATTAGTATTATAATGATTGCTAGTTCCATACGAGTGTTTCTTGGAAGGGTTTTTTATAAATTTTTGTGTCAAAAAAAGAATTTTAACAAAAAAAGTTGTTTAATTTTTTAAAATTGGACTTTAAATATTTTTGTATCTTATTAGTGGTAACAAAACGAAAGATTTATATAATTATTAGATTTACTTATTATTATGAGCAAGAGAATATTAGATTTGGACAATCAATATTTTATAACAAAATTATTACAAGAAGAAAATATAACCGTAATAGAAGAAATTTTAGAAAAGGAGATTAAAAAATTTGAAAGATTAAAAAATCTTAAAGAGCAAGGAAAATTAGATTTTGGTGAAAAGTTTGATTTGGAAAGAATAGTAGAGGATATCTTTCCAAAAGTTGCCAAAAAAGTAAATGAATTCTTAGAAGTTGATAATATAAAACTGCCAAAGGTTAAATATTTCAGCATAATAAAACCAGGATTACTTGAAAGTGTTTTTTTAGCACTTTGTTTTTCATGTGGTTTTTATATTGTTTCAGACATAAACAATCTTTTAAAATGGAAAGATTCTGAATATGTTTTAGATCTTAGTATTCAAGTGATGAGTCTTTATTTATTATCAAAATTTTATAATAACATAAAAAGTTCGTCATATAACAAACTAGAAAAAAAGATTACTTTAGAAAAAGAAGAATACACAAAGATTGTTACTGTTTTAGCCCATGAATATACACATCACATACAAAATAATAAATTAAGAGATCATTTTAAAAAAGTAATGCCAACAAAGTACATTGCATTTTTAGAAGGCCACGCAAGAGGCGTTGAAAGGTTTATTGCAAAAGAATATTCTGAAAATGAAAATAACTATGCCTTTTGGTATAATGTTTTAGACAGAGTTGTTGGCGAGCTTAAATGTGTTTATAAATGGTTATGTATTAATTTTGAAAAAGAACCAAAAGAAATTTTATTGAACACCGAAACAAGTATAGACGAAAGGTTAGATTTTAGATTAAAAAGACATAAGAAACCATCATACCATGCTATTGGAAATTCTTTGTTTTTAATATACGAATTAAAGCATGGAAATGATGTTTATAAGAAAATAATTAAAGGTGATTTGGAATTTTTGGAATCAGATTAAAATCGATAATTTTATTTCATAATTTCGTAAAGAATTTTTCGTAAACAATTTCGAACTTATAACTAAATAAAAAAAATAATAAAAAATAAAAAGTTTAGAACATTTTGTTTCTCTATGTTTTTATTGTTTTTTAAAGTCAGTTTTAAAGTCACTTACCAATCCTCGTCTGACTCGTCAAAATCATCGCTGTCTTCGTCATAGTCTTCGTCGTCTTCCCAATCCATATCGTCATAATCTTCATCTTCTTCATCCTTTAACTTTAATGTCCAATCTCTCATGGAGTCCACCTCCTTGTGTGCTCTGACAAGATATAGGTTATATTTAAATATTTCGTTAAAAAATGATATGAGAGGTTTTTTCATACAAAATTTTTTGTTTTTAGTATTTTAAGATCGTATTTTAATGAAAGCTCTTCAGAGATTTCATAAACCATTTCCTTAAAATTGCCAAGCCCCTTCCAATCAAGTATGACACTTTTAGGGTTGGGAATTGTTTTTTTATAAGCCTGTTCTAAAATATCAAAGTTAAGTTCTTTAAGATTATACTTAGCACAAACGTGGCCCAAAGCAATATTAGTATTTAAAAGAATTTTTTTGAAATTAGGCATCGTGTGCAAACCGCCAACACCTATCGCTGAATCATAATCAAAATTATTTCTTAATAAGGTATTCATTAATGCCTTGGCAACAATAATACCTGCTTCTTTATTAACCCATTCTTCATCAGTCGAACCTATCTCTATGAAAAAAACAGGTTTTTTAACAAATGGGCCGTGATGGGTTACTTCCTGAACAACATCATATCCTATTGTGTTTAATGAGTCTAATTCCCTAACTGCTTGCTTTATATAAAAAGAAGGTGCTATGCAGAGTTCCCTCTCAAAACCACCAAGATCAGCTTTTCCAAAATTCCCAGGAGCGTGGGCTGTTAAACTCGGTATTTTTGATTCTGATTTGTGTTTTGTTGCAAAAACTATAAGTTCTGAGTTAATTTCATCATCAATGTTGTCAGCATAAACACAATCCTTCTCTATTGTATATAATGAAATTCTAAAACCATTATTCTCTAATAAAAAAGTTTTTTCATTATGGAAAATTTCGTATTCTGAAAAATCAAAGTTGTCAAGCAAAGCCCTTTTAATATTTAAACCAGCAGGGTCTTTTTTTGAAACAACAATTCCAACATTCCTAAAAACATTCTCTTGCTTAAAAACCATAATTTTTAATAAGTAAAGGAATTATTTTATATGTTTTTTGTTTGTTTAAACCAAATAAAAATAAATTTACAAAAATTTTTAAATACAAAACAAAAAAGGTTTTTTCATGAGATTAGCATTCGTGAATAAGGAAAACTGCAAAGGAGGGGTTGATTGTAATTATATATGCGTATCGGTTTGTCCAATAAATAGGGCTAAAAAGGACTGCATAACAATAAGTGACAATAAAAAAGTTATCATTGATGAAAAATTATGTATTGGTTGTGGTATTTGTGTAAAAAGGTGTCCTTTTAACGCATTATCAATAATAAATCTTCCTGAAGAACTAAAAAAACCAATTCATAGGTATGGAAAGAATGGTTTTGCATTATACAACTTACCAGTTCCCATTTTCGGAAAGGTTGTTGGGATTTTAGGAAGGAATGCTATTGGAAAAACAACTGCTCTTAAAATAATCTCTGGAATATTAAAACCAAATTTTGGAACCGAAAAAGAAGTGGATTATTCAGAAATAATAAGTTTTTTTAAAGGACAAGAAGCACAAAAATTCTTTGAAGGACTTAAAAATAATTCTATTAAGGTATCTTACAAACCCCAAAATATTGACCAAATTCCAGTAACATATAATGGGAAGGTATTTGAGTTGTTAAAAAGGGTTGATGAAAAAAATAATTTTGAAGAAATTGTTGAAAAACTTGATTTGAGGAATATACTTGAAAGAAACATAAGAGAGCTTTCAGGAGGAGAATTACAGAGAGTTGCAATAGCAGCAGCTGTTCTAAAAAAAGCAAACTTATACATCTTTGACGAGCCAACATCTTACCTTGACATAAACCAAAGATTAAAAATAGCAAAGTTCATCAGAGAATTAATTGTTGAAAACCAGAACAAAGATGTTTCTGTTTTGGTCGTGGAGCATGATTTATTAGTTTTGGATTACATGAGTGATTTGGTATATGTTTTTTATGGAAAGAGTGGTTGTTACGGAATTGTCTCAATGCTTAAATCAACAAGACAAGGAATTAACGAGTATTTAGAAGGATTTTTAAAAGAAGAAAACATGAGAATAAGAGAAAAACCTATTGTGTTTGAGGAAAAACCACCTATTATTTTCAAGCGAGAGGAAAAACTAACTTCTTGGAAGGACATTGTAAAAAAAATGGACGGTTTTGTTTTGGAAGCAAGAGATGGTGTTTTGTTTAAACACCAAGTTATTGGAGTTTTAGGAGAAAATGGGATTGGAAAAACAACATTTGCAAAAATACTATCAGGCATAACAAAACCCGACTCTGGAAGTTTTGAAAAAATAATTGTTTCTTACAAACCACAATACTTGGCTGAAAGGATGAATGATTTAAAGGAAAAGAGAGTTTTTGAAATTATACCAAAAAAAGAAGAAGAAATTTCTATTCAAGTAATAAGAAATTTGGAAATACCTGTTTTGGAACAAAAAAAGATAGGTGAACTTTCTGGAGGAGAACTACAGAGAGTTGCAATAACCGATTGTTTGCTTAAAGAAGCAGACATTTACTTATTAGACGAGCCTTCAGCTTATCTTGATGTTGAGGAAAGAATGATTGTTGCAAAAACAATAAGGGACTTTGCACAGAAAACAGGAAAAACATTCTTAGTTATTGACCATGATTTATTGTTTTTGGATTCAATATCAGAAGCACTTATTGTATTTTCTGGAAAACCATCTTTGCATGGAATAGTTAATGGCCCCTTTGATATGGAAAAGGGAATGAACTTTTTCCTTGAAAAGTTAGGAATAACTTTAAGAAGAGATGTTGAAACAAAAAGACCAAGAATAAACAAAGAAGAATCTAAAAAGGACAGAATACAAAAAGAAACAAGAAAATATTATTATACTTAAAAAGTAAATATATATTATTATAATAAAATGAGGGTTGGTGTTTTATTCTCAGGGGGAAAGGACTCTTGTTTAGCACTAATGAAATCCGTGGGCAAGAATGCAGTTAAGTGTTTAATAAATGTTTATTCTGAAAACCCTGAAAGTTATATGTTCCACACAATAAACTCTGACTTTACAAGAATACAAGCAAAAGCAATGAAAATCCCGTTAGAGATTATAAAGACAAAGGGCTTAGAAGAGAAAGAGGTTTATGACCTAAAAATTGGCTTGTTAAAAATTAAAAAGAAGTATAAGCTTGAAGGGATTGTTTCTGGGGCAATCGCCTCAAACTATCAATACTCAAGAATAAAAAGAATTTGTGAGGAGTTAAAACTAAACTCTATAACTCCTTTATGGCAAAAACCACAAGATATTGTGCTAAAAGAGGTCTTAAAAAACAAAATAAAAGCAATAATTGTAGGCGTTTTTGCAGATAACCTTGGTAAAGATTTTTTGGGAAAAGAAATAAATGAAGAACTAATAAAAAAACTCGAGGAAATTAACAAAAGAACAAGTTTAAACATAAGCGGGGAAGGTGGAGAGTTTGAAACGTTTGTGATAGACGCTCCGGTTTTTAAAAGAAAAATAATAATTGAAGATTTTGATATTGATTATAAAAATAATTCAGGAACATTAAAAATAAAAAAGGTAAGGCTAGAGAGAAAAACTAAAAATTAATAAAAAGGCAAAAAATTATTTTTTGTTAAAATGTTAGAATTCAAAGTTAAAGAAATTATTGAACAGTTGGAAGAATTAAAAAACAAAGATTATTCTTTAAAAAAGGCAATAGATTATTTTAAAACAAAAGAAATTTTAAGCAGCGAAGAAATAAGAATGCGCTTTGGAAGAGAAAAGTATGGCGTTTTCCTATACACCATTGGACTGAAAGAACAAAATTTTTGGATTAAAGAAAAAAGGGATAAAATAATCGAGGAATTCTTAAATTTAAAACACCCTTATTTGTTATACCTTGCTGGTATTTATTGGACTGATTTTTGGTTTACAAAAGAAATAACAAAAAAATTAATAGAATCAAAAGATCCTTATTTATTGTATTATGCTGGACTTGATTGGAAAGCAGAAAGATTTAGTGAGGAAATTGCAAGAACGCTTTTAGAAACAAAAGATCAAAAATACATTAACTTAGCATTAAAAAATTGGAACAAAACAAGAAAAGAAATTCTTGAGAAATACATAAAAGAAAAAGAAGAGGAAAACATAAAAAAACATAAGAAAAGAAAGAAATAAATAATTAAAGTTTTGATTTTAAATTATTAATTTCCTCTTCAATCCTAGACTTTGTTCTGTCATATAACCAAGGATAATTTTCCATTAATACATTCTTGATTTTAAGAATATAATTTAAAGAGTTGTTTATGTGCTTATTCAAATCAATTTCCTCATAATTATCCCCACAAAAAACCCTATTTTGCCTTTCAGACCAATCACCAGGCTGGTCAGTTCCTGGAATGAAGTATTTAGCCCAATCTTTAATTGTTTCTTCAGAAGCAACGCAGCCAAGATTCAACAATTTATTTGTCTTAGAATAATAGGACTCGTCAGGCCCATAAAGTGGCATGTCATAACCATTATTGCATAAAGCTGTTAAGTTACCAAAAGAGAGAACTATTAATTCATTACAATTCTTTCTTATTAAATTATTCCAGAGAAAATCCATTCCTTTCTCTGAAAGAAAACCATAATATATTATTTTGTTAAAATTTATTTTATACTCATAAGAAAGTTCAAACAATCTTTGAAGTGCTTTAAAACTTGTTTTTCCAGAAGCAACAGTATCTTGAAGAAATAAATCACACTCAGAATTTTTAAAAAATTTTAAATTATTAAAGTCCTCAAAAACAATCTCAACCTGTCTTGAATTCTCATCGTGAGCCCTGTAAGAATTAATAACATACTTAGTTCTTATAAAAACCTCTCTAAAATCCTTTTTGTCAAAAACATTATGCATGTTGTAACCCAAAGAAGCTCTTAAAACATGATAGAACAAAAAATTACTATTCAAAATATTATTCTCCTTAAAAAATTTTAAAGCATGATTAGCACACTCCATTGAAAGTTTATCAAGTTCTTCTCCAACAATAGATGGAAAGCAAGCAATTTTCATACAAGCTGTGCAATCAAGAAGAAATGTCTTGTAAGGTTTTTCATAATACTCAAAAACTTTAAAAGCAGCAGAATCAAATATCTTTTTAACATTTGTTTTTATGTTAAAATCAGTTATTATTTTTTTAACATCTTCATCCTTAAAATCGCAAATCAAAAACTCACCTCGCCTAAACCTCCAAAACTAAAAAAACAAGAGTTTATAAATTTTTTGGAATACTTTTTAAATTATTAAGAGATTTTTAAAAAACAATAATGCTTAAATATTAAAAAATAAAAAAATAATTTTATAAAAATTAAAATAAATAAAAAAAGAGGTGTTTTTATGATACACGAATATATTAATTTAGAATACGCTCCAAAAGAAGAAGAAATCATTTGCGAGTATTATGTTGAACCAGCACAAGGACTAAGCTTGGAAGAAGCAGCAACACACATTGCAGGAGAGAGCAGCATAGACACTTGGACTGATATAAAAACACTAAGCCCAAAGATCGCTGAAAAACTAAAACCCCAAGTGTTCTTTATAGATAAAGAAAGGAACATAATAAAAATTGCTTACAAGACAGATTTGTTTGAAACTTGCTCAGTAGCACAACTGCTAAGCAGCATTGCAGGAAACATTTTCAGCATGAAATTAGTTGAGAATTTAAAATTATTAGATGTTAAGATTCCAAAAAAAATGATTAGTGAGTTTAAAGGCCCAAAGTTTGGAATTGAAAACATAAGAAAATTATTGAAAGTTAAGGAGAGACCATTAATAGGAACAATTGTAAAGCCAAAAACAGGACTAAACCCAAAACAACATGCAAAAGTAGCTTATGAATCATGGATTGGCGGTTGTGATATTGTGAAGGACGATGAAAACTTGACAAACCAAAAATTCAACAAGTTTGAAGAGAGAGTAAAAACAACATTAAAATTAAGGGACAAAGCAGAGAAGGAAACTTCTGAAAAAAAGATTTACATGCCAAACATAACAGCACCAACAACAGAAGAAATGCTGAAAAGGGCAAAGTATGTTAAAAAATTAGGTGGAGAGTACGTAATGATTGACATAATACCAACTGGCTGGACTTCTTTGCAAAGCTTAAGAGAAGCAAACGAAGAACTAAAACTAGTAATTCATAGTCACAGATGCATGCACTCTGCACTGACAAGAAACCCAAAGCATGGGATTAGCGTGTTAGTAATTACAAAACTCATAAGATTAATTGGAATGGACCAACTACACATCGGAACAGTAACTGGAAAAATGCATGGTGACAAAGAAGAAGTCTTAAGTATTAGAGATGAATGCGTGCTAAAAGAAGTAAGAGAAAATTATGATAATAAGGTTTTGGAACAAAAATGGTATTCTATAAAACCAGTTTTTCCAGTTGCATCTGGTGGGTTGCAACCAACAATGATTCCAAAACTTTACGAAATTTTTGGGAATGATGTTATAATGCAGTTTGGTGGTGGCATCCATGCTCATCCTTTAGGAACAATTTCTGGAGCTATGGCTTGCAGACAAGCATTAGAAGCTGTGCTTCAAGGAATTTCTTTGGAAGAAGCTGCAAAAACAAAGAAAGAATTAAGAGAAGCAATAAACAAGTGGGGGATTTATTAGTGATTATTTAAAAATTTAAAGTTAAAATTTTTAATATTACATTTTGGTGCAAATATTTAGAACTTTTAAGGCCGGATGAAATTTTAAAATTGATCATAAAAAACTATTTTTCATATAACAGTTCAAGGTTTTTTAAAGTCAAAGGTTTATTTCCAAGTGCTAATTGCTCAGCATTTTTAGAATAACTTTTTATATAGGATAAGCAATCTTTTCTTCTTTTATCATTTTCAGATATTAAATTCAAAAGTTCTTTTAGTTTTTCAGCTTCTGCTATATTGTGAGCTATTGCTTCTTGAGTTATTGGTTGTTCTAAAATTTTTTGTTTTATTTGTTCAAAATAATTTTTATCTCCATATATTAATTTTCCTGAAAATATGGGATCAGTAACACTTATGTCCAGTTTATCACATAAATAATTAAACTCTTCTTTGTTTACTTCGTAAATATCAAGCCAGCCATTATAATAATTTAAAGAAGAGTTTTTTGAAACAACAAATAGGTCAATATCACTTTCAGGTTTTTGAGAACCATATAGTATTATAAATTCGATGTTATAAAAATAAGAACTGTATAATCTTTTTAAAACTTCTAAAATTTTTTCTTTATCATAAAATTTTGGAAAGCCAAGTTGGGACATAAAACCAAAACGAGACAATCTTTGTTCAGCATCTTTAAAATACTCAAATAAAGAGATAAAATAATTTGGTAATCTTTCTTTTTTTAATTCCCAAATTTTTGAGTTGCCGGTTTCTTCACATATCAAAGCTTCAAGCCAAATAGCAAAACCCTCATAATTATCAATACTAGATTTTGCAATACCAAAAAGTTGTTCTGTTGTATTTACTTCACCAAAAAAGGGTTTTTCATCTTTACCTTTTATAAGAATATCAACTAATTTTTGACCAATTTTTGAATGTTCACAAAACAAGCCATGACCATAAAACTCGTGAAAAACATTAGAAATGAACACAGGACTATCAATTTTAACATATGCAGAATAAGAGATGGGAACATATAAACCCTCACTATTAACATTAAAACCATTAATACTACAAAACTCTTGCCAATTGTTAGTGTCATAAATTTTTAATTTTGATTTTTGTAATCTTAAATTAAACTCTGATTGAATAAAAGAAGAAGCATCTTTTAATATAAAATTAATTGATTTCATAATTATCACTACTTTTTTGCTTTTTTCCTTCCCAAAAATTCCTTACTTTTTTTGAAAATTTAATTAGCGAAGGTAAATGCTTTCTCCAAATTTCTAAGGATTTATCAACGTATTCTGCTTCTTTTTGTTTATCTTTTGTTAGTCCAACTTCCGTGTTAAAAGCAACTATTGACATAAAATCCTTGAGAATCACATTTAATTCTTCTTTTTCTTTATCGTTAAACAACTGACTCTCTGATGTGCTTATTATAGAATATGGTGTTGGAATTAGCCAAGAGTGTATTTGTTGAACCCAACTATAAAAAGTATCTTTGATTCTACTACAAATCATGCGATTTATTTTTGTACTAACAAAACCATAAGCTAAAACATAATCTTGAATAAAAAACACTTCATCTAGTTCTTCAAAAGAAGATTTAAAATTTACTTCTTTTTTCCAGGTGTTAAATGCTTTTTTTAAATTACCAACTAAATTATTCTTATTTTTAAGATTGCTCATTTTCCAATTCTTGCTTTCGTTTTTTAAGATTTAAAATTATTTTTTTAACTTCTCCATTTTTAAGCATCTTTAGATTAGGATCCTTATTAGGATAAGCCAAAGCAAATAACTTACCAACAGCTATATTAACACTTTCACTAAGCAAAGTATTTCCAGGTGTTAGTTTATTATAAATTGCTCTCGCTTTTTTAGAAGTATTTTTATTTAAACCATTCATCAAAAAAAATTCATAGATTTGGATTAATTCTTTGATTGCGCTCAGTTCTAATTCTTTCATTTTATTCATCAAAAAAATAAAAAAATTTACTTACGGAAATTTCTTGAAATTATTTTTTAAAATTGGGTCTAACAATGAACATTCATATCCATTGTATTCTTTTATTACTTTTCCAAAGGGATCCCTTACATGTCCGTGCGTCAAAGTTGTATTATCCAGTCCATGAAAATCAAGCTTGTATCCTCCACCCAAATCAAATCCATACCTAAATGGTTTTGGGTCCATCAATCAAAATGTTTTTGGTTGAGGTGTATAAAGAACAAGTGTTCCTTTAGTGTATTTATCTATTGTTTCGTATTTTCTTATTTTCTCAAATTGTGGCATATATTCAACTATTTGTTCTAATAATTGGTTCGTAATTTTTACCACCCCCCTCTCAAAAATTTTTAATTGTTTCTTTTATTTAAGATGTTATTAAATTATTTTAACTTATAAATTTTTTCTTTCTTTTTTCAAAAGATTTTCGATAACTCAAAATGTTTGAAAAAAGAAAAAAGCATACATTTAAATATAACCTGTTTATCTTTGAAAGAAGGTTATACGGATTCTCTTTCTAAGGAGATTTTCGTTATAGCTAAGAAAAACAAGAATAATAAGTGAGAGTGAGGTAAGATGAGTTTTGGTAGCTTTAGGGGAAACTTCGCTAGAGAAATGCATAAGGCAGTATGTAGTGATTGTGGTAAGGACTGTGAAGTTCCTTTCAAACCAACTGAAGGCAAACCTGTTTATTGTAGGGAATGCTATCAGAAAAGAAGGAAGTTCTAATTTTTTTGAAAATAAAAGTTAGAATTTAAACTTCTAAAAATTTTTTATTTTTTTATTTTTTATTTACAAATAATTCAATAAATTTTTACTTAAAGAATATCCTACTTTAAGCCCTTCCCCGGCTTTCTCCCTCAATCATTGCAGAAGCAATCAAGTGTGCAATTCTTAATGGTTCTGGAATTAGCGATCTTGTTGTAGTAATCTGAATTATTCTCTTAGCATAATTTTCAGAACAACCAAATTTTTGATAATAAACAAAGCCAGAGATGTTTGAGTTTTTAACAAAAACCCTTTTTATGCTGCCTGCTTTTTTCATTATTTCTTCTCTAAGATCTGATTTAGTAGTGTGCTTTATTGCCTCAAAGATTTCCTTAAAATTTGGGATCTTTCTCATTATTATTAATATTGGAATACCTGTTTTTTTATAAAGTTCTTCTACATCTATGACATTAAAACCCCCTAATGATATCCCATCAAAAAGTATTGCTTTTAATTGTGGGTAAAACTTTGATCTTTTTATTGCCTCAGAAATCTTTTTTGTTGAGTTAAAACCATCAATTCTTACCTTTGTTTTCAGCACGCCTTCAAAATAAAGCCCTCCTCTAAAAACAACTCCTACAACTAAAACATTTTTGTTCTTATTGAATTTTTCAAAAGGACCGTCATCAAAACCAATAACCCTTACTTCTTTCTTTAAAATTTTTTCATTATTAAAGGATTCCATAATTCTTAATAAAGAATAGAAGTATTAAAATTTATCTTAAATTAAAAAAAATAAGTTCATGGTCTGAATATGTAGTTTTTGTTTAGCATAATATTATTGAGCCCAAAATAAATTTTTGATTTACTCTCTTCTCTTAGTATTTGCATTAAAATATTTTTTTCATCTTTTGTCATTCCATTTTTTATAAGAGAAGGAATTTTTCTTTCAAACTTTATGAAATTTTTGGCATCATTTTCAATTCCATTACCTTTTATTATATTGTAAAGTTTTTCAAAATAGGAAGGCATTTCTCTAATTTTAGAATTGTTTCTTTCGAAATCTATAAAAGACTCATAGTATGAAAATAGTGCCTTAAAAATATAAGTTAATTTTTTACAAATGTTTTTTCTCTTTTTATCTGTTCCATAATTAGAATCTAATTCTGGTTTAAGATATTCTTTATAGAAGTTTTCAAACAATTCGTAATTAAAAGGTTTATCTTTTAACAATATGTCAAAAATTTTTTCTGCATAATTTAAAGAAAGATTAAATAAAGCTTCAATATTCTCAGAATTTTCATTGTATTTTTTATTATTTTTAGATTCTAAAGCTGTCTCAAAACTCAGGAGAAGATTATTTAGCGTATCTGTTAAGATAGTTTTTTTATTATTCCTTCTTGAGGTAATATTTATATTAAAACTTTTAAAACAATCGTATAAGTCTTTATATTCTTCTTTTATAAAGTTTAGTTTTGTTTTGTCTGAAGTGTTATTGTATATCTTTTTTTCTAATCCTAATTCATTTTTTAATGCATAATTATTATTCTCATTCATAAGACTCTTGTTTTTAAGAAACTCATATATAAATCTTTCTATTTTTTATTACTTATCAATGACTAAACAAGAGCATAGAGTTTTTATTTTTGATAAATGATCTTTCTTGATTTCATCCATTTTTAAGTTTTGATTCCATATAGTTTATAGTTTTCTCTAAGGCAACCTTTTTTTCAGGACTAATCTTTTCTAACCTCTGGATTTCCTTTTCTTCTGCTATTTTTATCGTTTCTAAAATGTCAGGATAGTTTTTAAATGAATCCTTAAGAGCAGAATACAAACTAAACCCCTCCTTATTTGCTATATCTCGAGGTAGATTTTGTAAAAACTCTTTTGTTCTGTTAATTAAAATTCTAAATTTTTCTTTATCATCAAGCTTTTTGTTCTTTTCGTTTATTTCTCTCTTTACAAATTGTTTATATACTTCTTCAAAAATCAAATAATCAATAAAGATCGGCTTTCCGTACGAATCTCTAAAAACAGACCGTTCAAACGGATTTATGAATTCTTTGAGAAAATCATCAATACTTTTATACTCCTTAACTATCATAGAAAGCAATTTTTCAATACCTCGATCTGAGTTTCTGCAATAATTACTCCTGCAAAAGTTTAGAATGTTAATAATAAGTTCATTTTTTTTATAAAATATATCCCTTTTTTCGTTGTTCATTTTTAATAATAATTCTATATTTTGGTATATAAAATTTTTCTTTTTTTATCTATTCAGAAGTAGAAATAAAATTGATTGTCTTATTCAAATATAATTAAAAATTTTATAAGTTAAATCACTGAACAAGTAAGAAATAAGAAATGAATATAAAAATTAATAATAAGACAAATAATAAGATAGAATGTAAAAGGTTAAATTTATAAAGAATAAAAAAAGTTATTCGCTATGGATATTAAGGCCAAATTGTTGATTATCTATCGCTGGGCTCCATTTGTTCTAATATTAACAGCAATCTTATTGGGTTTAATAAAATCTCAGTCAAGGAATTATTGGCTCACAGACGCTAATGTTAATATTACTATTAACAGAGAAGGAGAAATATATATTAGAGAAGACATTGGTTATAAGTTTAAGGGATGCTAGAGAGAAGTTTACAGGAAGATTAACATATTATATCCTAATTCTGTTGTTAAAAATTTGGATAAAAGAATGATAAAAGAGCCGTTTATTTATTTTCTTGAAGCAAGTTGTATTCCGGAATGCAAAATCATAGAAAGCTCTGATGAAATTATAGGAAACTTTGAAAGAATATGCAATTCCAATGCAAGATTCATTCTTAAATACAACGTATTAAAGGGTATTGTTATTGGTAATGATATTGCAGAATTTCATTATAAAATTTGGGGGGAAGGTTGGGATAAGCCT
Source organism: Candidatus Woesearchaeota archaeon (assembly GCA_038825775.1). Taxonomy (GTDB): domain Archaea; phylum Nanobdellota; class Nanobdellia; order Woesearchaeales; family WAPY01; genus JAWBOW01. Next base: position 19,669 of record JAWBOW010000001.1, read on the forward strand.
CTTTCAAGATTAAATGGTGAGATAATTCTTCCTGAAGGTGTTTCAAATGATTCAGTCATTGTTTATTTCCATCCGGAAAAGAGTATAAAGAACTACTCATTCAAAGGCGAAAAGATTTCATTCTCAACTAATAAATTGTATGGTTATTTAGAAGTGAGAATCCTGATGCCAAAAGACGCATTCCTTTATTCAAATAATTCCCACTTATATTATGAGAACTTCCTATTTAATTCTGAATTAGAGAAAGAAAACATAATTAAAATTGAAGAGGAGTATTCAAAATGGTATAATAGACGCTATATTTTTTTGTCATGCTTAGTATATTTTTATCTCGCATTTTTGATCTTTACACCAATACTAATTTATATTAAATATGGAAAAGAGCCAAAAATATCTTATAAGGGAATATTTGAAAGGGAACCTGTAAAGGGAATAAAACCCTATATTGCAAATGCACTTTGTAATTCTAATCCTGGTTACATAAACGAGAACGCCATAACAGCAACTCTACTTGACTTAGTAAGGAGAAAACACATTAAATTATACGAGATTCCTAACAAAAATAGGGCAAAAGACCTTGTTTTTGAATTTTTAGACAACCCACATGACATGCTAACAGAACCAGAAAAGATTGTTTATGATTTTTTTAAGAGTTTTTCTACTTCAGGAAAACTTGTATGGAATGATTTTTTAAATTCTTTGAAAAAAGAAGAGAATGCTTTAAGATTTATCAGATTTAAAGAAAAGTTCAGTAAGAGCATCAGAGAACACCACGACCTAAAAAAATATTTTAACTCAACAGGATATATCCTAATATGGGTGTTTTTAATTTTAGTTGCAATTTTAACATCGTATTTAATTTACATCTTAGGCGACTCTGTAAAGGCAGGGATTCCAATAGGAATTGTATATTTCCGATTATTTACTCTAGTTCCGATACTTTATATTTATTTTATAATATTGGTTTCTCTCCCTCAAAGGATATTTGGTAAATTCACCAAAGAAGGATACGAAATTTATTTAAAACTAATAAATTTCAGAAAGTTCATAACAAATATGACCCTACTCAAAAGATACCCTCCAGCTTCAATAATAATTTGGGAAGAATACCTTGTTTATGCTTGTGCATTTGGAGTCGCGGATAAGGTAATAAAGGAGATGAAAATTATAGTTCCAGAATATACAATGCAATCTAGTTCGCTATATTTTGCGTATAATGTTTCTACACTTAAAACAATAGATTCATCATACTTTACAGCAATTAGACATGCAGGTGTTTCAGGTAGCAGTAGTGGAGGGTTTTCTGGTGGTGGCGGGGTTGGTGGTGGTTTTGGTGGAGGTGGAGGTGGTGCAAGGTAAAATTTTTGATTATGAATTTTTTAAATAATTATTAAATGATTAAAATAAAAGTGATTCTTAAACAAAGTTAAAAATTATTTTTAAAATAAAAACGCAGTTTATATTAAAAAAAATTTTTTAATAGTATTAAAATAATTTTAGTAAGATTTAAATATTAGAATTAAAGTTAAAATTTGTGCAATATAAACAAAATATAAGGTGTTATTATGTGCGGAATAATTGCTTTCAAATCAAGGGAAAAGATTAGTGTGAATGACTACTTAATAGCCGGCTTGAAAAAGCTTGAGTATAGGGGTTATGATTCTTTCGGAGTTGCGTATAAAGGCAATTCTGTTAATATTATAAAAAGAGTTGGTAAAATAGGAAACTTTAATCTTGACAGAGAAATAATTTCAGAACAAGGAATAGCACACACTAGATGGGCTACTCATGGGGGTGTTAATGAAATAAATGCTCATCCTCACCATTCACAAAACAAAAAAATAATTGCAGTTCATAATGGAATAATTGAAAACTATCAAGAACTAAAAGAATTCTTGTTAAAAAATGGTTATAAATTTTACTCAGAAACAGACACAGAAGTTATTCCACAACTAATTCAATACTTTATGGATTGTGGAGATAATTTTTTAGAAGCAAGTAAGAAAACATTCAAAAAACTAGAAGGAAGCTTTGCAGTTGTTATAATGTATGAAGATGAAATGATAGGGGCTAGAGATGGTTCTCCACTAGTTCTTGGTTTTGATGAAAAAACCTACTTTATGGCATCAGATGTTCCAGCATTTCTAAAACACACAAACAAAGTAATATTTTTAGATGATGGAGAAATGGTTTACATAAGTAGGGATAACAAAATAAGTTTTTACAATTATAAAAGTGACAGGATTGTTGAGAAAAATAAAACAGAGATTAATTATAGCATTGAAGAAGCAGAAAAGGGTTCTTATGAACATTTCATGCTAAAAGAAATTGACGAGCAAAAATTCACAATAAAGAGAGCAATACAACAGGATAAAGAGCTAATAAGAAAAGTAGTTGAGGAAATAAAGAATGCAAAGGGAATATTCTTTATTGGAGCAGGAACAAGCTATCATGCTTGCTTTGCAGCATCATACTTATTCTCTCACATTGCAAAGATGCATGTGAATGTTGTCCTTGCATCAGAATTCCCAAACTATGAAGATTTTATAAATGAAAAAACATTAGTAATAGCATTATCACAATCAGGAGAAACAGCTGATGTTTTAGAAGCAGTGAAATCTGCAAAGAAAAAAAATGCTAAGATAATATCAATAGTAAATGTTGTTGGATCGTCACTAACAAGATTATCAGATTATAGCATAATGATGAATGCTGGTCCTGAAATTTGCGTTTTAAGCACAAAAAGCTATACATCACAATTAGCAATAATATTATTGTTAGCTTATAGCATAATCGGAAAACAAGAAGAAGCAAAAAAGATTATTGAAAAAGTTTCAAAAATAGTTCCTGAGATAATAAACAAAAAAGAAGAAATCTTTAAAATAGCAGAAATACTTAAGGATAAAAAAGACATATTCTTAATAGGAAGGAATTCAGAATATGCAACAGCACTTGAAGGTGCTCTAAAAATAAAAGAAGTAAGCTATATTCATGCAGAAGGATTTGCAGGTGGAGAATTAAAACATGGAACAATAGCTCTAATAGAAGAAAAAACTCCGGTAATAGTTTTTGCATCAGAAAGAACAAGAAAACAAATCATTAGTAATGCGATGGAAGTAAAGGCAAGAGGAGCATACGTTATAGGAATAAGCTCTGAGAACAATGAAGTTTTTGACGAATTTATAAAGCTTGAAGAAATAGAAAACGCAAACAACATTTTAATGATAATTCCAATACAAATACTAGCTTATAAATTAGCTGTTTTAAGAGGGCTTGATCCTGACAAGCCAAGAAACCTTGCAAAATCCGTAACCGTAAAATAAAAAAACTGAAAAATAAAAAAATTAGAATAATATGAAAAAGAAAAAACTCGAAAAGGAAAAGAGAAAAGATTCAAAAAACAAAGATAAAAAAACAATATACAAGAAAGTATCAGAACAAAAAATAATAAGAGAAACAAACAAAAGAGAAAAAAGCATTCAAAACAAGCAGGTTTTAGAACAAGACAATAAAGGAGAAAACAAATTAGAAAATGAAACAGAAAAGGAAAAAATAGGTTATTCAGAGTGTCCTGAATGTGGTTCAAAAAATCTTATTAGCGAAAAAGGAGAAATTTATTGTAAGGACTGCGGTTATGTTTTAGAAGAAAAGGAAGAATAAAAAAAATAATAAGGTGATTTTTGTGAGACAACTCTTTGGTACAGATGGGATTAGGGGAGTAGGAAATTTATACCCCCTAGAGCCAGAATTTGTTGTTAGAATAGGAAAGGCAATAGGAATCTATTTTAAAAGAAGAAACGAAAAAAATGGAAACAACAAAAAAACAACAATTGTTATTGGAAAGGACACAAGAATATCAGGTTATTTGATTGAAAATGCTTTGGTTGCAGGACTTTGTTCTGTAGGAGTAAATGCTTACTTAGTAGGACCATTACCAACACCCGCAATCTCTCATCTAGTCAGGAGTTTTGCAGCTGACGCTGGAATAATGATCTCTGCATCTCACAACCCTGCACAAGATAATGGAATAAAAATATTTGATGATAAAGGTTTTAAGTTAAGTGATGAGGAAGAAGAAGAAATAGAAAAAATAATTTTTTCTGACGAAACTAAAAATTTGAGAATAATAGGTGCTGATATTGGAAAAGCAAAAAGAATTGATGATGCAAGAGGACGCTATATAGAATTTGCAAAAGCATCAATAAACAACACCTCTCTAAAGGGCTTAAAGGTTGTGCTTGATTGTGCAAACGGAGCTGCTTACTCAGTAACTCCAAAGATAATTTCAGAATTAGGAGCAGAAGTTATTGTTTTAAACGATAATCCTAATGGATTAAACATTAACGAAAAGTGTGGGGCATTACACCCTGAGGTTATTAAGGAAAGAGTTGTTGAAGAGAAGGCAGATATTGGAATAGCATTGGATGGTGATGCTGACAGGGTAATAATGGTTGATGAGCATGGAAATGAAATAGATGGAGATCATATACTATTAATGTGTGCTCTAGAATTAAAAAACAAAAACCAACTAAACAATAATACTGTTGTTGCTACAGTAATGAGTAATTTTGGACTAGAACTTGCTTTAAAAAAAGCAGGAATAAAACTTGTAAGAGTAGATGTTGGAGATAGATACGTGATAGAAGAAATGAAAAAAAACAACTACAATTTAGGAGGAGAACAATCAGGGCACATAATTTTCTTAGATTATACAACAACAGGTGATGGCACAATAGCAGCATTACAAGTTTTAAGAATAATGAAAGAAACTCATAAGAAACTTTCAGAACTTTCTAAATTATTAGAAAAAAAACCACAATTTTTGTTTAACGTTGAAGTAAGAGAAAAAAAACCATTGCATGAAACAGAAAAAACTCATAAGAAAATAAAAGAGATAGAAGAAATACTAAAAGATAATGGCAGGATTTTAGTAAGGTATTCTGGAACACAAAACCTTTTGAGAATAATGATAGAAGGAAACGATGAGGAAAAGCTAAAAAGATTAGGACAAGAAATTGTTGAAATAGCAGAAAAAGAATTAGGGGTGAAAAAATGAGCGAGAACAAAAAAAACACTAAAAACAAAAACGAAAAAACTACTGTAATAATGCTTGCTGCTGGAACATCAACAAGAACATGGCCCTTAACAATAACAAGACCAAAACCATTATTAAAGGTTGCTAACAAAGAAATAATACTTCACAACTTAGAAGCATTAAACAAGATAAAAGAGATAAAAGAAGTTATTATTGTTGTTGGTTTTAAAAAAGAAATGATAATTGAATTATTAAACAAAAAGAAGTTCAATTTCAAAATTAGTTTTGTAGAACAAAAAGAACAGTTAGGAACAGGAGATGCTGTAAAAACAGCTTTTGAAGAAAAAAATCTTGAAGGAAAGATAATAATAATGGGAGGGGATGATTTATTCTCTTACAAGGACATAAAAAATTGTGTAAAAGAAGAAAATGCTATATTAGCAAAAGAAGTTGATGATATAAAAAACTTTGGAGCAATAATAAAGGAAAAAGATTTTCTAAAAGACATTGTTGAAAAGCCAGAAACAAAGATAAGCCGATTAGCAAACACAGGACTTTATGTTGTTGATCACAGCATAATAGAAGAAATAAAAAATATAAAGAAAAGCCCAAGAGGAGAGTTTGAATTCATAGATGCAATAAAAGAATTCTCAAAAAGAAAAAAAATAAAGGTTGTAGAAGTGAAGGATTATTGGATTCCAATAACATACCCTTGGTCATTATTAGATGCTAATGCTTTTCTGCTTGAAAGAACAAAAGAAAAGATTTTAGGGAAAATAGAAAAAGGAGCAACAATAAAGGGAAAACTCATTCTTGGAAAAAACTCAATAATAAAATCAGGAGTTTATATTGAAGGACCTGTAATGATTGGAGAAAACTGCATAATAGGACCAAACTGCTATTTAAGAGCAGGAACAACAATAGGCAACAATTGCCACATTGGACAAGCAGTAGAAATAAAAAACTCAATATTCTTTGACAACTCAAAATGCAACCACTTGAGCTATATTGGAGATTCAGTAATTGGTTATAACGTTAATTTAGGAGCAGGAACAATAACAGCAAACTTAAGACATGACAACGCAAGTGTAAAATCAATGGTAAAAGGACAACTAATAGACACAAAAAGGAGAAAGTTAGGAACAATAATAGGTGATAATGTTCACACAGGAATACACACTTCTATCTATCCTGGAAGAAAAATATGGCCTGACAAAACAACACTACCTGGAGAGATTGTTAAGTATGATGTTGAGTGAAAGATTAAAAAAAATAAAAAAATTCTAAAAATTAAAAAGTTACGAGTTAATACTTTAAGATTATTTTTATTTAACGTATATGGGTACGTTAGAGTATTTAATCCAAGTACCTGTAGAAGTTCTGTAAACACCAACTCTTAAACTACATCGTTCACAAGATATTTTAGGAACCTGCCAAACATAATAAGTTTGACTCAAAGGCAAATTATCAACAATAACTCTCCAATCAGTAAAATTACCACTATAATCAAACAAAATTCTAACCCTTAAATCATCACCAACAAAGCCGGACAAAGACCAACTAATCATAAAAGGATAACCACCAACAACAATTTCACCACTCCTAGGACTTAACAAGTTAAAAACAGGACTAGAAACACTTTCAATACAAGCACCACCAACACAAGTATAGTTTGAAGGACAAGTCCTCAGCACATCCTTAATAAAATTACCATCACAATAAAACTCCTTAACATTAAAAGAATCATAACAAGTATCTACATAAGAAACACCACTATAATTAACAACACCCTTAACAAAAATATTTATACCACCATCCGAATCTTTACAATTCGTTGTAGATTTAACACTTACAGAGTATCCTAATGCATACATATTCTTATTAGAATCGGTAACATTAACTTCTATAAAATAATCTCCAGGCACACTCCAAACATAAGCAGCATTACTACCATCAACCGAAACCCTACCATTAGAAGACCAAGAATAATAATAAGGAGGACTACCACCACTAGCATTCACATAATAATAACCAACCTCATTAACATTCAAACTCTGAGGCCCATTAATATCTACTTTAAGAGGCTCTGAACTTAAAACACAAGCCCCATCAACACAAGAATAACCAGAAGGACAAGTAAGTCCGAAAGTACCTAAAAGTCCATCTTTAGTAATAAAACCTTCTATCAATTCTTTTTCATTCTTACAATAATCATAAACTATTGAAAAACTATAATTACTAATTCTTGGAATTTCTGGATTAGGATACAAACCAAATATGACATCATAATTACTACCAAGATATTTGCCTCTTGCGTCTCCTTTAACATAAATATCACGATTTTTATATGGATCGAAATTTGATAAACTTGAATAGTCTGGACTATTATCTGTATCGTATCCTTTATCTACACAAATTCCTTCAAAACATACTTGTGTTTTTGGACACTCAAATAAATAATTAAGAGCCCTATTGTCCTCACAAAAATACTCCATTAAATAAGGAGAGTAGCGTGTTGGATTACCATTACCGCTCAAATTCCAACAAGTGTCGGTATATGTGAATAAACCGTCATTAACCGAACCCTTAACATAATAATTTAAACCGCCGTCAGAATCAGTACAAGTAGCAGGAGTTGCTAATGTTATAGCAACTACTCCAACCATAGTTGGTATCCCACCTATATAAAGTAATGTGCCATCTTTTAATATATAAGATTCACATTCACTAACTATACCTAAATATTCTACTGTTTCTTTATCTCCTAATTTATATTTTACTGTTAGATTAACTGTCCTTACATCTGACAACCAATTCCAAGAAAATGAGTATGTTTTTCCATTATGAGTACAATCTGATCCTGATCTATTTTCTAAAGTACATTTAGTTTCTACAGCATAATTTATATTATCATAATAAAATGGTTCTGATAATATTTTTTGTGTGTTATTATTATAATTAACAAAAACATTTAGTGACCAATATCCTGACTTAATTAAGTCAGGAGCCACATTATCAATAATTATAACTTGCTTTCTTCCAGGAACACAACCTCCTATGAAGTTAGTTCTTCTTACACCATCGGGATTGATAAGATAATAAACACAGTTTAATATATTTGTGTCTTCACTTATATTAATAACATATTCTAAACAATCATATTTTGAAACATTTTTATCCAAGAGAATTAAAGTGTTTTCAAAATTACAATCCTGTGGGCAATTACACTTATTTTCAGGGTATTTACAGACACCGTCACCACATTTAGTACAAAAACCCCTGTATGCACTTAAGGGAACACATTCTTCCTGTAAGAATTCTATGGGAGGTATTTCAAGAAGTCCCTCACAACAAGTACTATTAAAAGATTCTAAATAACTAGAATCTCTAACACAAACCTCCTCAACTTTAACATTTAAAGAAGCACTAGCATTACAAGCAGAATAACCTCGCGCTGGCACGCCATAAACAAAAACACTAACCTCTTTAGCACCAGGAGAATCCCAACTATAATAAGCAACATCACCACTAGAATTAACCAAACCATCACCCTCCCAAACAAAATACACCTTACTAACACCCTCAGAATAAGAAACAACAGCCCTAAACTCATAAATTTCATCAACAACACCATTCATAGTACCATTAATAAAAACCTTCTCCAAAACACAAGGTTTTGAATTATCCTCAAAAACAACCATCAACCTAGGAGCATAAAAACTAGAACCCTCCCTAGAATAAAAATAATTATAAACATTATAACCACTCTCATTAACACTCTTCAACAAAAAACCATAATTACTCCTAGAAAACAAAAAATCAGAATTATTAGTCAAATCAAAACCGTACCAACCATTAGAATCAACACTAACAATACCAATAGGTTTTGAAGAAAAACTAGGCTGATTAGCCCAACTAACATTCTTATCAACCCAGTCAGAAGTAATCCTATAAACACCAACATCAACATTACTCATAAGAGAAGAACTACCACGCCTATAAACAAACAAAGTAACATTCTTAACCCTCTTATCCTTAGAATAATTATAAATACTAGACAGATCAAAACTAACCAAAGATCTTAAACGCTTACCATTCTTAACACCAACATACAAAGAACTAGAAGAAAAAAACTTAGAACTAGAACCCTCATAAACATAAGTATCCATCACAGGACCCAACAAAAAACAACCATTCTCTTTTTTACACTCAGGCAAATCACTAACAACAAAACCCGTAACCTTATCCTCATCATAAAAATTCTTACCAACCAAAAAAACACCAACAAAAGCCAAAGCAAACAAAACAAAAACAAAAAACTCAGGCCTCAAAAAACTCCTAAAACTAAAACTCTTCATAATATCACCTCAAATAAATTATTAATTTTTTTAATAAATTTAGAACCCAAAATTGATTTACAACTCAAATTTTTATCTTTAAATACTTCCATACTCAAACACACTCGCTTGCTCGTTAAAAAGAACAAAAAAACAAATTAATATATAAATCTTACTATTAACTATACTGCTCCTGCGGGGATTTGAACCCCGGTCACAACCTCCGCAGGGTTGTATACTTCCAGGCTATACTACAGGAGCAAATGTTAAAAAAAAATGGGGCTGCCCGGATTTGAACCGGGGTTGCTAGCACCCCAAGCTAGAGTGATAGACCAAACTACACTACAGCCCCAAAAGGAAAAAAACTATTTCTTATATGAAATGTTAATTTTTAAATTTAACTAATTTTTTGATTTTTAAGTTTTGATTTTTATATACTTTGTTTTGATTATTTAAAACACAAAAACTTTTAAACAAATAATGATTTATTAGAAAAAAATAAAGGGGTGGTTTTTTTGAAGGAAAGCATTAGTGAGAGTTTAGAAAAATATTCTAAATATGTTTTAGAAGCTTCAAAGCTCGGAAATTTTAAGGTTAAGGGTAAGATTAATAAGATCGTTGTTTGTGGTGTTGGGGGTAGTGGTATTGCTGCTGATATAGTAAAGTCTTATTTAGAAAATATTAAGGTTAAAATTCCTGTTATTGTGAATAAGGATTTTGAATTGAATCCAAGTGCCGATGATAAAACATTGGTTTTTATTATTTCTTACTCTGGAAATACTGTTGAAACTTTATCATGCTATGAAGAAGCTTTAAAGAAAAAGTGTAAGATCGTAGCAATAAGTTCTAATGGTTTTCTTGAAAAACTTTGCAAGAAAAATAAAACTAAAATGATAAAAATTCCCCAGAACATGCATCCAAGGGCTTGCCTGCAATTCTTGTTAATTCCAATGTTGAATGTGATAAAGAATACTTTGTGTTTAAAAGAGATAAATTTTGAGGAGATTGCAAAAGAATTAGAAAATAGTGATGTTAAGTCGTACGCTCTTAAACTCTCAAAGAGAATAAATAAAAAGATTCCCATAATTTATTCTTCACAAAAAATAAAGCCGATAATTCTTAGGTGGAAGCAACAGTTTAATGAAAACTGTAAGATTCCTGCTTTTTGCAACATCTTTCCAGAGCTCTGTCATAATGAGATTGAGAGTTACGAGCTTAAACAAAAAAATTTTTTTGTGATTATAATTATGGATAATAATGATAATAAAAAAACAAACAAAGAGATTCTTGCTTTTAAGGAAGTTATTTCGGATAAAGTTAATAGTGAAATTGTTTTTTTGAAAGGAAAGAATTTTCTGAGCAAGTTGTTTTATGGTTTTTATTTAGGTGATGTTTTAAGTTTAGAACTTTCAAAATTATTAAATGTTGATCCTGATAATGTTAATCTTATAAACAAGTTAAAAGAGAAACTAAAATAATTTTTTGAGAGATTTTTTAAATTTTTATTTAAATTTCTTATGAGATTATTCTGCTTATTCCGTTCTCCTTTGCTATTCTTATTATAGTATCAACAAAACTCTCTATCTTTTGTTCATGACTTACAATAATAACTTGTTTCATGTCAAGTGCTTTTATAACATCCCTCACCTTGTCAAGTTGTTGGGAAGAAAAACCGTCTGTTGGTTCGTCCAAAATTATTATGTCCTTTGTTTTTATTCCGTGAGTTATATCATTAATAACCTTGTTTAAAGCTAACCTGTAAGCTAATGCTAAACTTGTTTTTTCTCCTCCTGACAAACTCTCAATTTCTATTTCATAGTTGTTTTGCTCAACTATTGGTGTAAAATCCTCATCTAACCTGGCAGTTATTGTTTCGTCTCCCATTAGCATGTTAAACCATTCTTTGAAGAGTTCGTTAAATTCGTAATGCAAAGAACTCATAACTTGCTTTTCCATCAGCAATATTATATTTGTGAAGTGTTCTTCAATCCAATACTTAAATGATTTTAATTTGTTGAGCTTTTCTTTTGCTTCTAGAATCTTTTGTATTTCTTCACTAACTCTTTTTAATTGGGTGTCAATCATTGAAATTTCTTTTGTAAGGGATGCTTTTTTTATTTCAAGTTCTTTTTGTTCTTTTTTTAACTCTTCTACAATCTTTTCTTTTTCTTTAAGTTTATTTTCTATTCCTTCAAAATTTTTTAGTTCTTTCTTTATCAAATCTATTTTTTCTGTGTGGTTTTTTATTTCTGCTTCGCTTTCGAGAACTTGTTTTAAGAAGCTGTTTTTTTCTTTATCTTTCTCAACTAAAAGTGCAGAGTGCTTTTCAAAATCGTTGATAAGCTCTAAGTCATTTTTTAGTTTTTTTAGTTCGTCTGTTTTTACTTCAAGCTCTTCTTTACTCTTTAATTTTTGATTAAGTTTTTTTATTTCCTCCTTTGTTTTTTCTAATTGGACTTCTCTTTGCAATAAAAGCGAAAGCTCTTCGTTGAGCTTATTAAATTGTTCTGTTTCTTTAGCAAGTTGTATTTTTTGTTCTGAGATTTCGTTCAATTTGTCGTTAATTTCTAAGAATTCCCTATTGAGTTCTTTTTCTGATTTTTCTAAGTCCAAAATTTCATTCTCTGTTTTTAGAATGATTTCATTGTTTTCTTTCATTAATTTTTCTTTGTAAGAATCTGTTATTTCTTGCATGCAGAGGGGGCATTTCTTTGAAGAGTTTAAGGTTTTGATGACATTTTTGAGATTAGATATGAGTGCTTTCTTGCTTATCAAATCATTTCTTATTGAGCTTATTTTTTGATCAATCTCCTTTTTCTTTTCCAAAAAGGTATTTTCTTTTGAGATTAAGAGTTTCTTTTCTTCTATGCTCTTTTTCTTAACCTGAATTTCGTTCTCTAAAGAATTCTTTTTTAGGATTTCAGAATTTAACTCTAAAATTTTATTGTTCAGGATTTCAATTTCCTTTTGAGAGCTGAATACTTCGTTTTTAATTTTTTCAATTTCATCTTCTTTCTTTTTTATTTTAAGTTTTATTTCTTCCTTGTTTTCTTTTACTGAAAAACCCTTTATCTTTTCTCTTATTAGGGATATTTCCTTTTCAATTGTTTCTATTTTTTCTCTGTAAATAGAGATTTGTTTTTTCTTTTCTTCAATCATTGAGTTTATAACTTCAAGATTCTTTTTTAGTTCCAATGATTTATTGTAATTTTCTTTAATTAAATTGTAATCTTTATTTTCAGAATCTAGTTTGTTATTTAAGGATAAAAGTTCTTTTTCAATTGTTTTTAAGCTCTTTTCAAGTTCTGTTCTTTGTGCTTTTAAATCGTTTAATTCTTGTTTTTTCTGCTCTAAGTTCTCTGCCCTTATGCTTTCCTCACTTATCTTTTCTTTTAAATAATTTAGGATTATTTGCGAATTTTCGATTATTGTTTTGTAACGGTCTATCCCAAACAATTTTCTTATAGTATCTAATCTTTCATCACTCTTTTCAAATAGAATTTGTTTCATCTGTTCTTGAGGAGTATAGACTGTAAATCTGTAAATTAGGGATTTTTTCTTTGAAGCTAAAGAAAGAGGATAACCTAAAATTCTTATTATTTCATTCTTCATCTCAACGGGTGTAAGTTCTTTTTTAATGTTATCAATTATTAAATATCCGGAAGTTTGAACTGTCTTTTCAGAAGATCTTTTTAAACTCCTCTTTATAATAAAATTCTTTCCTTCAATTTCGAACTCAAGCTCAACAGAACCCTGATTTTTTCCTTTTCTCAAAAGAGAGTTTGGTGAGATTTCATTCGTTGCTCCAAAGAGTGCAAACTCAATTGCTAACAGTATAGAGCTCTTTCCAGAGCCAATATCCCCACTCAATAGGATGCTTCCTTCTGGAAAAATAAACTCTTCTTCAGAATAACTCCTTATGTTGTGCAACTTTACTCTCTTTATAAGCATATTAAGAAGAGATTATATTTTATTTAATAAATTTTATGTTAATTAATGCTTTTTAGATAATAATAAAAAAATACAAAAAGCGTTTTTAATACTACTTTATAATAAAAAAATTTATATACTTAAAAATATTTTTTTGAGTTATGTCAGTATCTGACAAACTCATAGAAGAAAGTCTAACAAACTACAAAAATGAAAATAGAAGCAATGAAAGAGATATCTCAAACATAATATTTGTTATGAGTTCATACATAGAACCGTTAATCAAAAACAGATTTAACGAATACAAAGTAGAATTCTTTTATAATTATAAAAAAGCAATTGAGTATTTAAAAAAGGAATATAAAGATAATAATTTGCAAAATGTAAAACTTTTAATCATTGATGAAGAACTAATACCTGAGATTTTAAAATCAAAAGAAGAAAACAAAAATTTAGAAGAATTAGTTAGTTTTAGTGAGCAAAATGGAATTGCAGTAATATTATTAAATCCTTACTTAAAAGTAAATTATAATAATAAAAAACTAAAAGTTGAAGACGAACTTTTTGATAACAAAAATGTATTTGAAGAACTTTTAGAAAAGAAAAAAACAAGAATATACTTTTTTAATCTTTTAGAGAGCATTGAGAGCATAAAGAAATACCTAAAGTATGTTTGTGATGAAAATAATTTTAGTAAATAAGACGTTCTAAAATATTTTTGTTTAAGTTAGTTTGTTTTTACAGAAATATTTTTAAAGAAACAAAAAATTTATTCTAAAAAAGGTGGTTTTTATGAAGGAAACAATTGCTGAAAGTTTAGAAAAGTATTCTGATTATATCTTAGAAGCATCAAAGCTCGGAAATGTAAAGATAATGGGTTCTATTGATAAAATAGTTGTGTGTGGGGTTGGAAACTCTGGAATAGTTGGGAATCTTTTAAAAAATTACTTCGAAGAGTTGGCATTAAAGATTCCTGTTTTTCCGGTTAAGGATTTTGAAATCCCTGTTTTTTGTGATAGCAAAACTTTAGTTTTTATAGTCTCTTGTTCAGGAAACACTCTTGAAGCAATAAAGTGTTATAGGAGTGCTGTAGGTAGAGGTTGTAAAATAATAACAATAACAGCAGGTGGAAAATTAAGGGAAATATGCAAAGAAAATAATGTGGATGTTATTAAAATTCCTGAGAATGTTTATTCAATAGCAGCTTTTCCATTCCTCTTCATTCCAATATTGAATGTGCTTAAGCAGAACAACTTAATAGAGGAGATTGATTTCAACAGCATAGCTGAAATACTAAAAAGGGCGAATTTTCAGGCAAAAGTTTCAGAAATTTCTAAAAAACTTGTTAATAAAACACCAATAATTTACTCTTCAAAAAGATTTGAAGGTGTTGCTATAAGGTGGAAGAACTCTTTTAATGAAATAGCAAAGATAGAAGCACATTATAATGTTTTTCCAGAAGTTGCTCATAATGAAATAAATGCTTTTGAAGAAGCAAAGCCAAACAACTTTTTAATATTCATAGTTGATGAGGATGATAATAAGTATGTTAAAAAACAGATTGATTCTTTTAGAAATCTTATTATAAAAAAAGCAGAATCAACAGAACTAAGATTAAAAGGTGCTGATTATCTTAAAAAATTGTTCTTGGCAGTTTACATTGGAGATTTGATAAGCTTAGAACTTTGCGAGCTATTAGAAAAAAATCCTGAAGAAACAAAAATGAAAAACCAAATAAAAGAGGAAACATCAAGAGTAATATAAAAATTTGAATTGCAAAATGATTGTTGGAGTTGATTTGGGAGGAACAAAAATCAGGGCTGGTCTGATAAACAAGTTTGAGGTTAAAAAAGAGATAACCCTGTTGACAAATGCAAAACAAGGCAGGAAGAAAGTTCTTAAAACATTATTTGAAGCGATAGATTATGTTTTTGATAATAATGTAGAAAAAATAGGAATCGCAGTTGCTGGAAGCACTGATGGAAAGAAAGTTTTTGAAGCGACAAACATAAAGTGTTTGAATAATATTAACTTAGCTTCAATAATAAGCAAGAGATATGGAGTAAAGTGTTTTTTAGAGAATGATGCTAATGCATTTGCTCTTGCAGAATACCATTTTATAAAAAAGAAAAACCCAAAGTTAAAGAACCTTGTTGGAATAACATTGGGCACAGGAGTTGGTGGTGGCATAATAATTAATGGAGAAATTTATAGGGGAAGCTTTTTCTCAGCAGGAGAGATTGGGCATATGAGTATAGCATCAAACTTAATTAAGTGTGGTTGTGGAAATTATGATTGCTTTGAAGTTTACTGCAATGGAAAAGCAATTGAGAGATACTATTATGAGCTTACAAAGAAAAGAGTTCCAAGCGATATGATTGGAAAAGAGATAAGTAAGGACAAGAATGCACTAAAAGCAATTCATACTTATTCAAAGTATTTGGGAATTGGTTTGGTAAACATAGCAAACATATTCAGTCCTGAATACATAGTAATTGGTGGTGGAATTTCAAAATTAGATGAAATTTATAAGCCGGCAATAAAACACTTCAAAAGATACGCTTTAAAATCAGTTAAGAAAACAAAGATAATAAAATCAAGATTGGGAGATAATAGCATTGTAATAGGTGCTTCCATGCTAAGTTTTAGTTCAAAGAAAAAGAAAAAATTCTAAATATTGAAAAATCATAAAATCAAAAATTTTAAGTTTTAATTATTCTTCTCCAAAATCCTCTTTCATGGCTTCTTCAAGAATGTCCTGTGCAGTTCCTTCTTTTACCAAAGTCCCTATCTTTCCACAATAAGGACATGTTCTTGGTTTCTTGTCAGATTTTGTTTGGAATCTGTAACCGCATGATTTGCAATAATATTTTGCCATTTTAACCACCAAAACATTTTTTGATTTAAAAAGTTTTTGGAAAAAACAACAAAAAAATTTTTTGTAATTTTTTATCTTACCTTCTCTGCTCCTCTTCCCTTATTCAAAAGTCCTCTGGATTTCTTAGCAGCACTTGTTAGTCCTCTGAAAACTCTTCTTCTATGCTGTTTCTCTGCAATCCAATTTATGTTCTTATCAGCCAATATTGAAGGATGTGATTTGTCAACCAAGATTACCTCATACCAATAGTATTTTCCGTCCTTTGCAACAAAATAAGAGTTTAGGACTTCTAAGTTTGGGTATTTTCTTGCAGCTCTTCTCTCAGCAACAACTTGATAGCTTGTCTCTAAATCTAATCTGTTACTCATGTGCTTTGACTTTCTTCCAGCACGGGCTTTTTCACGCTTTCTGCCACCTCTCATAACTCTCTGTCTAACAATTATAAACCCTGGTTTTGCTTTGTATCCTAAAGACCTAGCTCTATCCAATCTTGTTGGTTTTTCAATTCTCACAGTTGAAGGTTCTTTTCTCCAAGAAATCAATCTTTCTCTCCAAAGCTCGTTTAATTCTTTTCTAAGTTCTTTTGGTTTTTTCCAAGTTTCTCTCAAATACTTGTACAGAGCCATAAAATCAGCCTCCATTATTTTATTATAAAATTTTTCCTAGCTTTTTGGTTCGGGTAAGCCATCACCCACATCCCGCAAGATAGGATTTTCAAACTCTTTATAAAGCTTTTTATTTTTGACTTTTTATTTTAAAATTTTTTGTTTTCAAAGAATTTTTTTGAGAAAAGAATATTATCCTAAAAGGTGATTTTTCTTAAGAATTCGCAAAATTAAGTGTCTTGTTCTGGATTATTTTTATTAAGCTCTTTAACTAAGTTTTTCTTTAAATTTTTGCAAACAAAAAAAAACAAGAGGTGTTGATGTTATGACAAAAAAACAGAATAATTATTCAAAAATTCAGGTTAATTATAAAATTAAAAATATGTTTTTATTTGTTTTTAGTTTGTTATTTTGTTTGGTGCTGTTTTTAAAATTAGTTTTTGCTGACACTAATAATATAATCATAACAGAAGTTCTATACAACCCAACAGGTTCTGAAAATTGCAGGGAAGCAGTTGAGATTTATAATCCAACAAATAAGGATATTAACATTGGTGGTTGGTATTTGAGAACAAAAAGCTCATTAAAAGACGCCATTATACCACAAGGAACAATAATAAAATCAAAATCGTACTTTTTAATAGCTGATTCTAATTGGAGTAATTGTAAAGAAGATTATTGGCCAAATGCTGATTATGAAGAATCAATAACCCTTGCAAACACTGATGGTGGAGTTGCTTTGGTTGATAATTTGGATAATAAAATTGATAGTGTTTGTTGGGGTTCTGTGCAAGAATACTTTTGCGAAGGAGAACCAGCAGTTATTGTTGTTGAAGGAAACTCGATCTCAAGAAGATTCTTTGATGAAGAATTTATTGACACAGAAAACAATAGTTTTGATTTTTACGAAACAAGGGTTAATTTAAAAAACTCCAACTCAAGCAAAGAGCTTTCCCTAGAAATAAGTTTTAGTGTTGTTGAAGAAGATATAAGCATATTTAATGTTTCAATAACAGATGATTTAGAAAGAGAGGGCTTTCAAGTTTTACCAAAACCAAACTCTGATAAAATAATAGTAATAAGTGCAAAAACAAGTATTAACAATAGCGTTTTAAAGTGTTCTGTTGAAGGTCTTGGCCAGAAAGAAATGATTTTTAATAATGGCTCTTATTTTGTTAATTTCTCAATTCCACACTATTTTGAACCAAAGGATTATGAAGTGATCATTTATGCGTATTACAACAACAGAACAACTTCTTACTCAACAAGTTTTAGTTTTGAAGAGTTACTTGCAATTATGATTGATTCAAAGAATATTGAGTTTGGAAATATTATTAGAGGGGAAGAAAAAATAATACTTGGTGACAATGACACTTCAACAATACAAAAGCCAACAATAAAGAATATTGGAAATGTTAATGCTAACATAATAATAACAAACACAGAGTTTTATAAGAACAACACGAACAGCATAAGCTTTCCTAGTGGAATGATAATGTATTCTTTCAGCAATGATTTTTCAAAATTTTATGGTTATTTGAATGAAACAAAAATAGTGAACCTAAACATAAAACCAGCAGAAAAGATGCCAATAAACTTTAAGATTTTTGTTCCTGAAGAACAAGAGTTGGGAGTTTATTATGGAAGTTTAATGATTGGAATGATAAAGAGCTAAAAATTATTTTGAATCAAAGAGATCTTAGAGAAAAGGTTATAAATGGTAAAATAAGATGGCTGGAAATTTTAAAAAATTTTTATTTATAATCATTTATAATTTATACAATCATACAAGAAATATTTCAAAAGTTTGGATTTGAAGTTTAAAGAAAAAATATTGAGGGCTAAAAAAGTGTTTTATTTGCTGTAAATATAAGGCCGGTTTAAAAACTGATATGCCAGATAAAAATAAAAAATGCAAATTAAAATTTTAAAAAGTAAAAGATTGTATAAAAAATTTTGAAGAGGAATTTTGAATCAAGATTGAAGAGTAAAAAAGTTCTGATTAAAATACAAAACCTTTTTTGAAAACAAAAAATATTTGTGTAGAAAACAAAAAAACAAAAAAGAAAAAAATTGAATATTCAAAAATAAAGTCTTTTGGTTTTTTGTGCAAAAATCTAAAATGTTTAAAAAAAAAAGAACAGACAAAAAAATAAATTTCAATAAAATGCGAGTTGAAAATTTTAAACAAAAAAAGTGTTTTAAGCTTTTGTGGTTAACTAATTATTTTTTTATCACACTGGTATTTTTGTTGTTTATTCTAAAAAACTCTTTTGGACTATCACTAGGTATAAGTCCCCCAACAATAATTTTTGAAGAAGAAGATATTAAAAAACAAGATTATAAGGAAATAATAATATTTAACCCGAACGATGAAGGATTTTTTATTATTTCTGAATCCAAAAATTACAGAATTGTTCCAAAAAACTTTTTCATAAGCAGTGAAAATCAAAAGAGCGTAAAAATTTTTGCTGATTCTTGCGTGAATGAAAACATAACATTCTTCCTTAATTCAAACACAAACCTATTTCCTGCACTAAAATTAGCTGTTCTTTGCAACAAAACAATAAAAGAAAATAATCTGAAAATTCAGGAGAACTTTAATAATTATGATTTGAGTGCTGAGAATTCTGGAATTGAAAGTTTAGAATCAGAATTAAATAAGCAAAAAAACAAACCAAACAAAATGATAGGTTTTTTTGTTTCGTTTAGCATAGTAATTTCAGGACTTTTAGTTTATTTCTCACTAAACAAAAGAGAATTCAGGAAGATTAAAAGAATAGTTAAGGAATTTTTAAGAGAGGAAACTGATTTTTAGTTTTTTAAGTGAAAAATTAGTTTTTTAATAAGTGTTTTGGTTGCGAGCAAGAATAAAACAAAAAATAAAATCAAAGACAAATATAAAATAAGATTTATTCAAAAATTTTAGAACAAAAATGTTTGAAGAAAAAACATAAATAGAACACCAAAAGAAATAAAAAATAATAAAAAATTGTAAAAATAAAATTTTTTAGTGTGGACTAAAGAATAAAAAATGGCATAAAGAAAATCTAAAAATAAAAAATTATTATAAAGAACCAGGGATGGCAAATAGTAGGGGAGTTTGTATTTTTGGCGACAGAATTACTTTCATTCAAAAAAATAGGAAATAAAAAAGTAAAAATAAGAAAAAATTATAAAAATAATAAGAAAAAAATTGTTTTTGAGATTTAATTTTAGGATTAAAAACATAACACATGAGAAAAATAAATTTTAAATTTTAAGAAATAAAAAAGTATAGAACTAAAATGGTTTCTTATAAATACTATTGTTTTTAGTTCAATTTTAATTCAAATGTATCTTTGTATTTTTTCATAAACTTCTCTTTTTGAAATAAAGAAATACTCTCCTGGCCTCAGATTTTTTAGTGTAAAACCATCAATTCTAATTCTCTTCAACTTATTAATCCTGTAACCCATTCTTGAAAAAATTCTTTTTAGAATGTGTTTTTCTCCATGACTAATGATTATTTTTAACCTTGTCCTTGATTTGTTTATTGAATGAATTTTAACATTCATTCTCCTGCCATCAACCACTAACTCATTAATCCTCTTAAAATCCTTAGTATCAAACTGCTTGTTAAGTTTAATCTCGTATTCCTTCTCAACTTTGAATCTTGGGTGTGTTAAAATATTTATGACATAACCGTCATTGGTTAAAAACAATAATCCTTCTGCATCCTTGTCAAGTCTTCCTGCAAAATCAATTTTTTGTTTAACATTAACAAAATCGAGAATGTTTGGTCTTTCAATCATTGAGGTTGTTGTTATGACATTCTTTGGCTTGTAAAAGATTATGTAAATGTTTTTTTCAGGTAAAATTATGCTTTCATCTATTCTTACTTTGTCAAAATCTTTTACTTCTTGATTCTTTGTTGCTTTCAACCCATTAATAGTTACCCTTCCATTCTCTATTAATTCTGAGATTTTTCTCCTTGGAATTCCTGATTTTGAAAGGTATTCTTCAATTTTCATAATAACCTCACAATAACCTAACGATCAAAAATATTTTTTGCTTTGTTACAAATCCTCAAAATCTTGTAAAAATCTCTTTATTGGAATATTTTCCTTGTCCTTCGTGTTTTTAAAATCAGCATCTATTTGTTCCTTAACTTTCAAAGCTGTTTTCTCTCCAAGCAGTTTTGAAAGGATTGAATAAGGAGTTTTTTTAAGATCACTAATTGTTTTTATGTTATTGTTATAAAGCTTTCTAGCTCTTATTCTTCCTATGCCTTCAACCTTTAATAACGGCAACAACTCTTCCTTAACACCATACCTCAATCTTAATCTCGTCTTATTTATTTTAGTTAGGATGCTCTTTAATTTTAATATAACAGCAATTTCATGACAAGCGTAGAGAAGCCAATCAAGGATTTCTATCTTTGAGTGAAGCTCTCCCGGCCTTATAGAGTATTTCTCCAGAAGGTATTCCTCATCAATTTCATTAATCCAATCATAAAAAACCATTGCTGTTTTAAAAGCATTAAGAAAATCATCATACTCTTCATCATAAGAATTTGGTATTTCTTCTAAAATTTCGTCTTGAAATTTTGTCAAAAGTTCTTCATAATCCTCAAACTCTCTTACTTTAACGTTTAAGTAAGGCCTGAGTTCTAAGGTGTGAGTGCACAGTTGCAAAAATGAGAATTCTGTTTTTTCCTTTTTTTTCAAAAGATTCTTTATTAAGTAACGTGCTGTTAATGGGTCTAAGTAAAGCTCGGCAACCCTTTTTCCCAACAAAGTTGCCCTGAACTTTTCCTCATCACTAAATTCAAAAGCGGTTTTAAAATCATCAGAATCACTGGTTATAAAATCCCACTTTTTTAACAAAACCAAGTTTTTGTTTATTAACTCCTCAATCTTCCTAAAATCTCCAAATTGAAAAGCCCAAAATGTTTTCTTAAAAAAATCATAAATCTCTGATTTTGTTCTCGTAATATTAGTTGATATCAAACTTAACAAGTAAGTCCTAAAAACTGGTTCAACAGCTAGTTTTGAATAAATTTCTTCTGGCTCTCCAAGAATAAAGTGTTCTACCAAATCCCTTATTTCTGATTCAGAGTTTGCAAAGCAAATTGCTTGTCCTTCACTATCATACTTTGGCCTTCCTGCTCTTCCAAACATCTGCTGAACTTCTAAAACAGGAATCCAAGTCATTCCTCTCAAAGAGTATCTCTTTAAATCCCTCACTATCACCCTAAATGCTGGAAGATCAACTCCAAAGGCCAGTGTTGGGGTGCAACAAATAACTTTTATAATTCCACTCCTAAAATTTTCCTCTATCAAATGCCTTTGTTTTGCGACTAGGCCTGAATGGTGAAAAGCAATTCCTGATTTTAAGCAATAAGCCAATTTTTCGCACTGCTTTGTTGGTCTTGGCAGAACATTTAAAACTTCATCCGAGAGAATTTTGTATTGTTCTGATTTTAGCTTTAGATTTTTAGCTATTAACTCTGCTGTTTTTTCAGCTCTCTGCTTTGTGTTAACAAAAACCAAAGCTTGTTTTCCAAGCTTTACCGTATCATAAATTATATCAAGTAAGTTGTCCTCGAATTTTTCCTCTATTTTAACAACTTCCTTTTTTATCTTCATATTTGTTTTGAAAATTTTTGTATTTAAAATTCTTTTTTTTATTTTTTATTTTTTTAAAACAAAAATTTTTTTATTAAGCAATAAAAAAAGAAAGATTTAAATATAAGTTTTTTTTAAAAAATTATTTAATGAACATTACAAGCGAGCAAACAGAAGAAGAGTTTTCAGAACTTTGTTCTTTATGCAAATTTAGAGATCAATGTAATGATTATATTATGAGCAAAAATTCTAACATGAAAGGTTTTTCTGTTTTTATAATTGAGTGCCCAAATTATAAAAGAGAAGAATAAAAGTTTTTTATCAAAAAAAATTTCTTCTAAAAAAAATTATAATAAAGTATAGCCCCGCCCGGATTCGAACCGGGGTCCCAGGCTTTCTCCAAAATCAAATTTTTAATTTTTTAGTTTTTTAATTTTGATTTTTCCAAAGGCCTGGATGATTGGCCGCTACACCACGGGGCTGAAATGCAAAAATTTTTTTATTAGTAAAAGTAAAAAATTCTATTAGTGGAAATTTGTTTTGTATTTAAAAATGTTTTGCTAAACTTAAATTTAAATTTTTAATACTAAAATTTAAATAGTGCATTTGTTTATAAAAGAAGTGGGGTGTTATGAAAGGCATTTTTGTAATGGTTGATGGACTTGACGCGTCTGGAAAATCAGTAATAATAAATGCTTTTAAAGAATGGAGTTCTATGAAAAAATTAAGAATTCTTGTTCTAAAGGATTATTGTGAAGAACACAAAAACCTGCCAGAGCCAGAAGAAATCCAAGATTATGATGTTATAATAAGCAATGAGCCAACAGATGCTCTTGTTGGAAAAGCTATTAGGGAAGAACTCATAAAGCAAAACTCTCGAGATTACAGTGCAGCAACAATAGCACAAGCATTTTCTTTGGATAGAGAAATACTATATAAAAGAGTAATAATTCCTGCAATAAAACAAAACAAACTAATTTTTCAGGACAGGGGAGTTGTCTCTTCTTTTGTTTATCAACCAGTTCAAGAACACATACCACTCAATGAATTGATAAAACTTCCTGGAAACAGATTAGCTTTGGAGTATGCTCCTAATCTGTTAATAATTACAAAGGTTTCTCCAGAAGTTGTTATGGAAAGAATCGAAAAGAAGGGAATGAGTGCTGCAACAATTTTTACAAACTTATTATTCCAAAGAAAGATTTCTGAAAGATACAACAGCATTTGGCTTAGAGAATTATTTGAAAAGTTTGGAACAAGGATAGTTTATATTTCAACAGAGCCGCCGTTAACAGAAGAAGACACTAAGAGAAAAGCAATTGAAGTATTAGAAGAGTTCCTAAAAAGTTCTGGAAGAAGTTTTTAAAAAGAATTTTAGAACAAAAATTTAAAATAAAAAATCATAATTTGTTTTTTTAGCTTTTTATTGGTTTTTGTTCCTAACAAATTTTTGATCAACTCTTAAAATTATACTCTTCTCTGCTTGCTTGTAAAAAATCATTCGAGAATATTAGTTTCTATTAACTCATTTATTTCCTCATCCTCTGTTTTTATTTCTGAAATCTCACCTTGTTTCTGCTCTTCCTTTTTTTCGCTCTTAAAGAACTGGTCCAATCTTTTGTTACTAATCATCGTCTTAAAACTAATGTGTTGTTCTATCACCCTTTCTCTCATAAATTTTTCCTAAAATTAACTAATATTTAAATAAATTCAATATTTAAAATATAAATTAAAAAAAAGATTTAGCAAAGATATTTTAAAAGTATAATAAAAACCACTTTTTTGGAGCAACAAAAAAATTATGAAAGAAAAACAAAAAATAAAAGATTAAAAAAATTATTTTTGGATAAAATTAAAGATTGGTGTTGTTTTATCACTTATTAATTCTAAACTTTTAGCATCAAACTTTAAATTAATAACCTTAAATGTTTGAGTTATAAATATGATATTCCAAATTATTCCATCTTGGTTTTGAAGAATCATTATTGTCTTATAAACATCATCTTTTGGGTATTTTTTCTTTTGGTAATCAGAAGCAACATTTAAAGCATCATTAAGCTCTGAAACATCATTCAAGAATAACTGCTTCAACTCCTTTTTCTCCTTATTCATTATCTTGCTATCCTTAACAACCAAAACATAATTCTTAGAATAACTAAAACTTGTTATTGTATTTTTTATTTTGTTATAATAATCAATTTGTATCTCGTTTGGCTTGTCAGACACATAAAAGAAACTCACCAAGTAATCATCCTTATTATTTGCTCTCCAATCCAAAAACTCTCTTGTTTTTTCAAGTTCTTTTAAAGAATCAAAAATTTTCATAACCAATTAAGAATTTTATTTTTTATTATAAATCTTTTGTTTTTGATAAGATAATTTTTTAAACTATTAATAAAATCATTTTTTAACATAATGAAAAAAAACAAAATCAACATGGAGGATTTTAAGAAAACCCTAACAAAACAACATTATGGAATTGTAGGTAATCACAGTGCTGTAAAGATCTGCGAGTGGACTAAAAAATCCTTGCTTGATAAGGATTTTTGTTACAAACAAAAATTTTATGGCATAAGATCGCATCTTTGCTGTCAAATGTCACCTGCACTTGGTTTTTGCAGCAATAAATGCTTGTTCTGTTGGAGGGCAATAGAATACACTCTTGATAATAAAATGAATTTTAAGGTTGACAATCCAGAAGAAATCATTAAGGGTTGTATTGAAGCTCAAAGAAAACTATTGTCTGGTTTTGGTGGAAATCCAAAAGTTAATAAGAAAAAATTTTTTGAAGCACAAGAACCAATGCACTTTGCAATCTCTCTTACAGGAGAACCAACCATTTATCCAAAACTTGATTTGTTAATAAAAAAACTGCATTCTTTGGGAAAAACAACATTTTTAGTAACAAATGGTTTATACCCAAAAGCCTTAAAGAATTTGGATGAGAAAGATGCTTTGCCAACACAACTTTACATTTCTTTAACAGCCCCTGATGAAAAAACATACTTTAAAGTTGATAGGCCTGTCTTTAAAGATGCTTGGAAGAGATTAAATAAAAGCTTAGAATTCATGAGTTCTGTGAAGGGAAAAACAAGGACTGTTGTTAGAATGACTGTGATAAGAGGTATTAACATGTTTAATCCAGAAGGTTATGCTTTGTTGTTGAAAAAAGCAAATCCTGATTTTTTAGAAGTTAAAGCTTACATGCATGTTGGTTTTTCAAGGAACAGATTAAAAATTCAGAACATGCCAACCCATAAGGAAGTTAAAGAATTCGGAATAAATATTGGAGGACTTATTGATTACAAAATTGTTGATGAAAAGGAAAACAGCAGGGTCGTTTTGTTAATGAAAGAGGACTCTCCTGAGAGAATCATGAAGTTTTAGTTTTTATAAAATTCTACAACCATTCGGAACTTTTCTTTCTGGTTGTAATAAAACAACTTCTTGGTTTTCAAGAACAACTCCTAAAATTAAACATTCAGAGATAAAATCAGCAATCTGCTTCTTTGGAAGATTAACAACAGCAATCACTTGTTTTCCAATAAGTTCTTCCTTAGAATAAAGTTTTGTTATTTGAGCACTTGATCTTTTTATTCCAAAAGAACCAAAATCAATTTCAAGCTTGTAAGAAGGATTTTTTGCTTTTGGAAAATCCTCAACCTTTAATATTGTTCCAACACGAATTTCTAATTTTTCAAAATCTTGGTATGAGATCATAAATTAAAAAAATTTTTTGGTTAATCATCAACAACCTTTATTGCTTGCTCAGGGCATTGGACTTCACAAGCTCTGCAGCCAATACAAGCTTTTGGATTTTTAACCACAACCTTATTGTTTTCTTTTGCAAAAACATTCATTGGACAAATCTCGACGCAAACAAAGTTTGACTTGCACTTCTTATAATCAACAACTGGATGACTCATAAAAAAAACACCTCCTGAATTTTATTCTTAAATTCAATTCATAAAATTATTTATTCTCTTCCAGAACAACTTTTTGATCTTGGTCTTCTGCCTCAACCTCTTTATTCAACTCTTCCTCCTCAAACTTTTCCTTTGACTTTGACTTCTTCTTCCTTTCTTGAGAATCCTCTTCTTTTATCTCAATCTTTGTCGGTTTTGACTTTGTAATCTCAAACATTCTTATCTCAAACGTTTTTATAGGATAAATCTTTGAGAGCTCTGCTCTCAAACCCTCTTGAAGCTTGTGACTTACGAGATTTGCTGCAAAATCATCAAAACTCATCTCTTTTATTTGCTTGAACAACAACTCCCTTATCTTTGATCTCAAGCGTTTTTCAACAACTCCCTTTGTTCTAAAAGCTGTTATGACTAATGGTTTTATCCTTAAAGGTATATTGTCCTTTGTTATTATAACAAAAGAATCGTCAAGCTTGTTCTTTCTTCTGCTAACAAACCTCTTAACAGCAGGCGGTGTTATTTCATAACCAACAAAATTTGTTTTTGCCCTCTTGTTTTGAACATCATAAATCTTAAACTTAACATTAACACCTTGTAACTTTATATTCCTTGTAATTTCAGATAATGCTATAACTACTGTTCTTCCAATAAGCTTGTTAGGAGAATCAGCTGTTACTTCTCCAACAATTACATTCTTGAATTGTTTTGGAGCTTCAACCTCATACCATTCCTTTGTTATTACTTTTGCAGTTTGTTTTTTAGTCATACTTATACCAAGGATTTATGGATGGTTTAAAAATTTTTCTTTTTTGTTCTTTGCTTATTGCTTTTTGTTTGTGTTATCATGATTATTATTTTCATTAACAAAAATCTTTTTGTAGTTTCCATTCTGAAGCGTGTGCTTTATATTCTTTATTGTTGTGATTGGAAATGTTATTAAAGAGTTTATTGGTTCTCTAATTATCAAATCAACAATCATTTCTTTCTTTGGAAGCTCTTCAAGGGTCCTAACTTCCTTAATCTTTCTCAAAAAGTATGCTGAAACTAAAAACCTTGTCAAGAAAGATATTAAGAAAACAACTTGATAGTTTGAACTAAAAACCCCTCTAAAAATTGGTGCTTGAACATTAACTCTGCCAAGCAAGAATGCTCCAATCATCACCCCAAAAAAAACTCCAACTCCCTTAAAAAAATTAGAATATGAAACGCATCTTGCCCTTCTTTGAGGAGTAACCGCATCATAAACAAAGTTTGAAGCGCTTAAATCAAAGCCGCCCCATGCAACCCCACCAATTATTTGAACCAATAATAAATAATAAAAGTTGCTTGAAAAAATCCAAAGTAATGGATAAAGAGGAACTAAAAAACCACAAATTGTTAATACTTTCTTGTTGCCATAAATATCAGAATATTTTCCCCAATAAGTCATTATCAAATAAGAGGTTAGCGTGTGTGTTGCGTTTAAAATTATGAATGTGAAGTAATTGAATTTTAAAACAGTAAGCATGTAAATGCTAAAGTATGGTGAAGCAATTGCTACTGCAATCATCATAAAGAACAAGTATAGAACAAAAGTTCCAAAATTATTATAATACATTCTTTTTATGAATTGCAATAAGCTGAAATACCATTCCTTGCTTACATTGTATTCTGGCTCATAAATCAATCTCATATAGTATAAACTCACTAACCTTGCTATTGATGCTATTAAGAATAGAATTGCAAATCCCAATAATGAGTGAACACTTGATATTTTGTTAAGAAAAAAACCTGCAATCAGTGAGGTTGTGAATGCTGTAAAACCAGCTATTGCGTTTCTCCTGCCAAAGAAAAAACCGCCTTGTTTTTTATCAACTATATCTCCCAATATGCTCGACCAAGGCGGTATTAGGAAATTTCCTGAAAAAGCATACAAAGCAAACAAAAATATTGTTAGGTAAATGCTCTTCCAAAAAAGAACGTTTAAAACCATTGGAACCCAAATCAAACTTTGAGTTAGTATTGAGTAAAGAATTATTTTCTTTCTCTTTTTTGTAAAATCTGTTATGTCAGTGCTTATAACCTGCGAGATTGAACCTATTAAGTTGCTCAGTGATGTTAATAAACCAACTTGAAAGTTTGTTGCTCCTAATTTGATTATAAAAGCAGAAACAAAGGATTCTCCACAACCAACCATTACTGAATTAGCACTTGCTTCTTTTATGCTGTATTTTAAACTCTTTTTAATTAACTCTTTTTTTGATTCTAATTTGTTCTCTTCCGCTTTCTTTTCTTTTTTCGAATCCACAAAAAACACCCTCAAAATTGTATTTTAGTATATTAATTTATATACTGATATACTAACTTATTTAAATATTTTTCTGTGCTTAAAAATAATAAATTAAAAAATAACAAAGAGAGAATAAAGCATAAAAAGAATAAATTAAAACAAAAAAAGAAAAAATCCTTTAATTATTAAAAAACAATTCTAAAAAACAAAAAGATCATTTATTTTTAAAAAAATCATTAATAAAAAATAAAAATAAAAAAACAAAAAATAATTCTCAAAACAAAAAAATTTAATCAAAAACTTTAAAGAAAAACTTAGAAAAACTTAAAGATAAAAAGTTTATAAAATTCTTACTTCTTACCACCTGGTTTTTCTTTTTGCTCTTCAGGCAACAACTCCTTAATAATCTCCTCAGGAATCTTTGCATCACGTAATCTTGACCTTATAAAAGATGGTTCCTTACCAGTATATTGTGCCATAATTTCTTTTGCTTTCTTTGTAAGCTCTTCATGACGTTTCTTGATCTCCTCACTAAGTTTTCTCTTTTCCTCTTCCAATGCCCTTAATTCCTCTGCTGAGAGTTCTGTTTTCTCAAGTTCTATTTCCTGCTTGAAAGCTCCATTATCAATATCCTTTAATATTTCCTTATAATTTTTTCCCTCAATCAAAACACCCATAGAACCAGCAGTTCCTATTACTTCTTTAACAGCATCCTTCATGCTCTTGCCCAATAAAGAATCACGCTTCATCTTTGCAATCTTAATCACTTGCTCAATCCTCAAATCAGCGACCTTCTCTGCCAAAGGATTAGAAGAGCCCTTCTCAACACCAGCTTCTTTGAGAATAAGCTGAGATGTTGGTGGGGTTCCAACCTCAATCTCAAACTTTTTTGTTTCAACATCAACAATGACCTTTACAGGAACCTGCATTCCTTTAAAACTCTCTGTTTTTTTGTTTATCTCTGAAACAACCATTCCAATATTCACTCCCAAAGGTCCTAGAGCAGGTCCTAATGGTGGTGCTGCTGTTGCTTTTCCACCTTCCACTAAAACTTGAATTTTCTCCTTAGGCATACGAGAAAAAAGGATTTTTGTTTTTATTTATAAAACTTTTGTTTTGCAAAAAAGAGAAAATTTTATAAACAAACCAAAAAGATTTTTTTCAAAAACGGTGATTTTATGAAAGAGGTTATTGAAAATGGGGATTTTATAGAATTGGACTTTACAGGTTTTGTTGAAAACACTGGAGAGGTTTTTGACACAACTTTAAAAGAAGATGCTAAGAAAGCAGGAATTTATGACGAGAAAGTTGTTTATGAGCCGATTGTTGCAAAAATTGGCAGCAATCAATTATTAAAGGGCTTGGAAGAATTCTTAATTGGAAAGAAGATTGGAAGTTATGAAATTATTTTAGAACCTGAAAAGGCATTTGGCAAGAGAGATCCTAAACTTTTAAAGTTAATCTCTGCAAAAAATTTTATTAAAAACAAGATAGAACCAATCCCAGGACTAAGGGTTAATATTGATGGTATTCTAGGAACAATCGTTTCTGTAAGTTCTAACAGGGTGATGGTTGATTTTAACCATCCTTTGGCTGGAAAGAGAATAAAGTATAAAATTATTGTTAGGAAAATTTTAGAAAATGATGAAGAGAAGATAAGAGCAATTGTAAAACAAATAATTGGAAAAGAACCGGAGAAGATTTCTATTAGGGATAAAAAAGCAATTATAAAGATTGAAAAGAAATTTTCAGAATTAGAACCATTAATAAAAGATGAATTGTTAAAGATCAACTTTGAAGCAGAGTTTGAAAAGGAATAAAATCTTAAAATAATAACATTATGATGTAATTATTTTTTATGAATAAGGACATTGTAATGTAATTATTTTTGTATTAAAAGCCACTTCCAAATAGGAACCACTCTAATCTCGTCAATAATTTTTTCTTCTTCTAAATCTATAATAAAAACATCCTTAACCTTTGATTTAAACTTTAAAACAAATTTTTTTAGTTGTGAAACCTCGTTAGCATTCAATTTGACCTCAACACCAATTATTTTTGTATTTTCTTCTAACAAAAAATCAACTTCAAAAGAATTCCTGAAAAAAAACCTTGCTTCAGAATGAACAAGAACAACGTTCTCAATTATTTTTGGAAGAATATCATTGAAATTAGGGTTTAATGCAAAGATCAAGTTTGGTGTTGCAAAATAAGCCTTTTTTAGTTTTCTATAACTTGCAATTTGACTTTCACGATAATTAAAAACAAACTTTACCAACAAAGAAAATTCTAAATACTCAAAATAATTAGCTATTGTCCTCTTATCTCTGCCCAAATCCTCTGCTAACCTTTCAAAATTCACAAGCATTCCAGGATTCCTTGCAATAATATAAATCAATTTTTTTAGAAGCTCAACATCCTTAATGTAAAGTTCTTCTAAAATATCCTTATAAATTATCCTTTCAACAACAGATTCTAAGAGGTATCTTCTAGCAAACTCCTCATCCTCCTCAAAAACTAACTCAGGAAACATCCCAAACTTTACGAACTTATAGAATAAAGGCATTAATTCTCTCTTCCACAAGTTTATATTCTTCTTAATACTTTTTAAGTCCTTACCAAGCATTTCTAAAAACTCTTCAAAACTTAAAGGTTTAAGCAAAAAATCAATAATTCTCCCTGATAAACTTTCTCTAGATTTTTTCCTAAGTTTTAGAGAAGCAGAGCTGGAAATAAAAAACTTTATTTTTGGGTATAAATCATAATAAACCTTTAACTTGTTTTCCCAATCATCAACCTTTTGTATTTCATCAAAGAAAACATAAATCTTATTATCAATTTCATCAAAAGTTTTATTCAAAACATTCTTCTGATAAAATTCTAAAACCTCCTTAACATCAAAAGTTTTCTCGTCAAAAGAAAAAAACAGGATGTTTTTTGGATTATTATTTTTTAATAATTCATCAATTATTTGTAAGAGCAGAGTTGTTTTTCCAACCCTTCTTAAACCATAAATCATTACTATTTGCCTCTTTTTAATATACTTTTGAACTTCAAAATAAAGTTTTCTCTTATAAGGTTTTAATAGTTCCTTCCTAACACTACCAGTAGTCCACCATGTGTTAAACCTTTCCAAATCTTCTAAAAACATAATGATAAAAGAAACAAAAACTAGTATATAAATTTTATGACATTACAATGTAATTATTTTTTATAAATAATAACATTATGATGTAATTATTTCTATGTTCATATTTTAACGCTAAAAAATAATAATGTTACTTATAAGTAGTTACAACAGCAAGCTTTATATATAAGTTATTCTTTACTAATAGCATAAATAAATTAGAGGTGGGTTTTTATGCAAACAAAAATGAAAAAATCAGAATTATTAGGTCTTGATGATATGCTAAATTCTAATGATGAGAGAAGAATAAAATCTTTTGATGTTACAAAAGAAGAACTTGAAAAAATTGATTTGGAAAAAAAATATTATAACCCGCTTTCAAAAACAAAAAAACCAGTAATAATGAGTTTAATAGCGGCAATGGCATTACAATTTGGAAGCATGTTTTATAATCCAAAAAAAGCAATTTCTTTAGACAAAGAACTTCCAAAGGTGACATCTGTAAATCCAGAATGGTATTCTTTGGAAAAACAACCATTAGAAGCACTAATTAGGGAAATAGAAAAAACAGACATAAGAGTTTATATTGGAAGCACAGAAGCAAAGATAAACGAGCAAAACTATAGCTTGGACGCAGCACCATACATAAAGAATGGCAGAACACTAGTGCCTTTAAGATTCATAGCAGAAGGCCTAGGAGCAAGTGTTGGTTGGGATGGTGTTGAGAAAAAAGTAACTATTTATTATGAGGACAAAACAATAGAACTTTGGATTGGAAAAAAACAAGCAAGAGTAAACGGCATTGATTATGCCTTAGACGTTGCTCCAGAAATAACAAAAGGAAGAACCTTTGTGCCGATAAGATTCATAGCAGAAAACTTCGGCTCACAAGTTCTTTGGAATTCCACTCTTAAAGAGGTCTCAATAATAAAAGAAAAAGAATACAAGAGAATAAACGAAAACTCTGACGCTGATAATGACGGAGTTATTTTTAAGGACGAAAAAACCCTTGGAACAAACCCGAATGACAAAAACACAGTTTACAATTCATTAACTGATAAACAACTCTTTGAACTAAAACAAAAATATCCAAACTTAAACATATTTTCAGCATATCCTGACGGAATTACAAAACTAACATTGCCAGAAAAATACCAACTAAACCTAAACCCTGTAAGTGCTCATAACTTGGACCAAAAAATAAACGATGAAATAATAATAAACTATGCATTGAACAAAAACCCACAACTAAAAACAAGGGAAGAATTAGAAAGCATTTGGCAAAACTTTAACACAAAATACTCAAGCTTCATAGATGCCTTAAAAGAAAACCTAAACTTAGAAACAACAAGCACAATAGAAAAAGCAGCAGAGCTAATACTAAACTTTAAGAATTTAAAACTTGATGAAAAACTAAAAACCCAAATAGACAAAGAATATGTCAAGAGAGTTCTTGAAGAAATGCAAGAGTTCAATGAAATAACACCACTAGTATCATCCTTCAACAAAGAATTCGTAAACCAAAACAAAAACTTCTTCTCAGAAATAAAAAACACAACACTTGACTTTATTGCAGAAATGCTCACAAAATACCCAGAACTAACCATTCAAAAACAAATAGAACTAAACAACAAATACCCAGAACTTGATTTTTCATTAAGAGAAACATTTGAAAACCCGGACAAGGTCTCAGGACTAAGCTTGCAAGAAAAAACAAAATACAACATAAACCCGTTAAGCCCAAACAACTTTGACGATGTCTTGAATGACAAAAAAGCAATAGAATACGCAAAAGTAAAAAACCTATCTGGAACAAAAGAAGATGTTTTGAAAGCAATAAAAACAATAACTGAAAATTATGGGCAAAAATTAGGAACAGCAGCAAAACAATTGCTCAACCAAAACAAAATAGAAGCTTCAGAACTTGATGCTCAAGCAACAACAGCAAAAACACAAGTAGAAGCAATGTTCAATGCTAGGGCTTATAAAACAAAATCTGACGGAACAAAAATAACACTTGAAGACCTGACAACAACAGAAAGGTATAAAACACTAATGCTACTAAACAAAACCTTCGGCAAAGAAGATATTAATATTTTGTTAGCACAAAGCAAAACACTAAGCCAAAACCCGGAATTGTATTCAGAACTAATAAACACGCTAAAAACAGCATCTCACAAGATTGAAGAGCCGGTAAATCAGGAAATAAAGGACTTAAGAGTTTTCAAAAACTACATAAACCAGTGGGGACTTTACGATAACAACGCTGGAGAATTAGCAGTAAAACTCTGGAATTCTCTAAGCCAAGAATTAAGAGAAGAAGTAAAACAACACCCAAAACTCTTCTTAAGCTATGTTGGAAAATACAGGGCTTGGGCAGAAGCTGGAAAGGTAAAGATTGGAAGCAAAGAATACGATTTTAGAGAGGTTTTTGACGATATTGTAAAATTCACAAAAGACCAAATAGGGTATGTAATAAAGATGGAAAAATACTTCCAAGAGAAAGGTTATGAACTATATGAATATTCTGGCTATGGAAGAGAAATAGAAAATCTTCCATTCATTTGGATGCAGGGCTCACCATTCACCCCGGGACTAAGCCATATTGAACTAATAAAGAACAAACTAAGCGCTGGAAAGATGACACTGAAAG
>JAWBOW010000002.1:0-51688 GCA_038825775.1 Candidatus Woesearchaeota archaeon
TGAAAGATTAAAATAAAAAAATCAAAAGTTTATTCCCTTAAAATTCTTCATTAAACTTTGAAGGTTTTTTGGAATCTTAGAACCCCTAATTTGGGACCTCAACATTTTTGCAAGCTTTTTTGATTGTCTGTATTGTTTTAATAATAATCTTATATCACTAACAGGAACTCCAGAACCCTTGGATATTCTGTTAATTCTACTTATATTAATTATGTCCGGGTTTTCAAGCTCTTCCTTAGTCATTGAATCCATAGCATACCTCCACTTCTCAAGCTTTTCCTGCTGCACGTCCAACAATTCTTTTGGGAGTTTAAAACTTGAGAATCCTGGAATCAAATCAACTATTTTTGATAAGGGCCCCATCTTTTTCATAGCAATCATTTGGTCGTATAAATCCTTTAGAGTGAATTTTCCTTCCAAAAATTTTTTAGTTAAATCTTCTGCTTTTTCTTCAGGAACCGCTTCCCTAACCTTTTCAAGCAACGATTTTAAATCACCAAAACCTAATAGTCTTGAAACAAAACCCTCTGGGTCAAAAACCTCTAAATCATTTATTTTCTCTCCAACCCCAATAAACTTTACAAAAGCTCCTGTTGCTTTACAAGCAGTTATAGCACCTCCTCCTTTAGCAGTTCCTTCAAGTTTTGTAATTATAACTCCTGTAATCCCACAATTCTCATGAAAGGCTTCTGCTTGTTTTTTAGCAGCTTGTCCAATATCAGCGCTTAAAACTAATAAAACCTCGTCAGGCATTATTTTTTGCTTTAAACTCTTCATCTCTAAAACCAAGTCCTCTGAAAGAGCATCCCTTCCAGCAGTATCAACAATAACAACGTCATAGTTTTTTAGTTTTGTTTTAAACTCCTCAAAAATATTTAGAGGATTCTTTTCGTTCTTGTTTCCAAAAACATCAACATTAATTTGTGAGCCAAGTTGTAATAATTGTTCATAAGCTGCTGGCCTATAAGTGTCTGTTTGTAACATCGCAACTTTAAATCCTCTTTTCTTAAAATAATTTGCAAGTTTAGCAGCAGTTGTTGTTTTGCCACTAGCGTATAAACCAACAAGCATTATAAAAAAAGGTGTTTTTGTAACATTAATCCTTGCTTCTTTCTCTCCCAAAAATTTAACTAATTCCTCATAAACAATCTTCATTATAACTTCTTTTTTTGTCAGTCCAGGAATTTCTTCCTTCAAAGCCCTTGATTTTATCCTTTCAGAAAGTTCAAAAACAAGATTAACATCTACATCACTTTGTAATAAAGCCCTTTGAATATCCCTAACAATCTCCTCAATTAGAGATTTATCTACAAAAACACTCTTCATTAACTTATCAAGAGTATTTCTTAATCCCTGACTTAGTTTTTCAAGCATGATAAAAAAAGAACAAGAAAACAATATATAAAAGTTATGAAAAAATAAAGCGCAAAACGAAATCTTTAAATAATACTTAAGGACAACTTTAGTTCTAAGACGGCCATAACAGCCTGGTTCCACCCGATCCCATCCCGAACTCGGAAGTTAAACAGGCTGCTGTTCTGTGTTGTACTGCTCTACTCGAGTGGGAAGCACAGAATGCTGTCAGTTATTTTTTATTCTTGATTTCTTAATTTAGATTTATTAAATTTCTATTAAAAGAATATTCTAAAAACCGAAAGCTTTAAATATTAGTTCTTTTGTCTATATTTAAAGTTATCGCAAAAGTTATAAATATTTTCATCAAAACCTGCTGATTTTTGATTGCTAGCAATTTTTTTGTTTTTTATGCGAACAAACAAATTCTTCTAAAAACTAAAAAAATAAAAAAATTAGGGGGTATAAAATGACTTACATAAAAAAATGTCCTGAGTGTGGTTCTGTAAATTTATATTATGATAAGGAAAGGGGAGAAATAATTTGTAAGGATTGTGGTTTTGTAATAGACGATAGAATGGTTGATTTTGGCCAAGAATGGAGAGAATTTGAAGAAGGTGGTGAAGAGAGTGAGAGGAGGGGTGGTGCTCCAACAACATACACCCAATACGATCAAGGACTTGGAACAGATGTTGGAAGGAAATCTGATTTAAGCCAACTTTCTGGAAAAACAAGAAACAAGTTTTTTAGATTAAGAAAATGGCAGTATAGGATAAGCACTGCCATTGAGAGAAACTTAAAATTAGCATTAGCAGAATTAAAAAGGGTTTCTTCTTATTTAAAACTTCCAAAATCAGTTGAAGAGGACTCTGCAAGAATTTATACATTAGCAGTTCAGAGAGGGCTTGTAAGGGGAAGATCTATGGAATCAGTTGTTGCTGGTGCTCTTTATGCTGCTTGTAGGCGTCATGAAGTTCCAAGAACATTAGATGAGATTTCAGAAGCTTCTGGAATTGACAAAAAAGAAATTGGAAGAACTTATAGGTTCATAACAAGAGAATTACAAATAAAAATTATCCCAAGCAATCCTGTTGATTACATTGCAAGGTTTGCTTCTGCTTTAAAACTCAATCCTGAAACCCAAAGTCATGCTGTTGAAATTTTGGATAAAGCACAAAAAGCAGAACTTACTTCTGGAAGAGGACCTACTGGGATTGCTGCTGCAGCATTGTATGTTGCTGCTCTAATACACGGTGAGAAGAGAACACAAAGAGAGGTTGCTGATGTTGCAGGCGTTACAGAAGTCACTATAAGAAACAGGTATAAAGAGTTGCTTGAAAAACTCGATTTGGAAAAGGAAATTAAAAAGGTTAAAAAGAAGAAATAAAATTTTTATTTTTTATCAATTTTTGGGGGTGGTGGATGGAGTTTAAATGGAAGAGGTTTTTTTGGATTTTAATTTGGTAAAAATTTATTATGATGATTATAAAAAAACAAGAGATTTTTCTCTTTTAGAAAAAATTTTAAACACTCAAAAAATAGAATTAGCAAGTTTTAGTCCAAACCAAAAGATAAGTTGTTGTTTAAGGATAAATGATGAAAGATACACTTCTAAAATTAAAGAGATAGAAGATTCTGTTTTTGAGAATATAAAAAGGGATGTGGCAAATAGTGTATCAAGAGAGTTTGGAATTGTTTTAAACCCAACAGAATATGGTTTTCTATACGGATTGCCGTTTCTTGGACAAAAAGTTGTAATAAAAAAAGATGAGGGAAAATTCTGTTTTTTTGGTTACTACGAGAGCATTCCAATAATGTGTTATCTCATTATGGAAGTGTTAGAAAGAGTTTTTGAAAAGGAAAATAAATGATTTATTTGTGTTTTGGTTTGAAAAGAACTTCTTCAAAATTAATCACTCTTTTATTTTTTATTATTATTCCTTCTTTTTTTAAAATCTTAATCTTTTCTTTAGTCCCCTTTGCATAACCTCCAACAAAACCATTACTTTTTATAACTCTGTGACAAGGAACATTCTTGTAAGGGTTTTTATTCAAAGCGTTTCCAACCAATCTGTAAGCTTTTGTTTTTAATGCTTCTGCAACAAGCTTATAAGTTGTTATTCTTCCTTTTGGAATTTTTGAAACAACAGCATAAACTCTCTCATAAAAATTGTTCATGAAAAACACCTCAAAATTTGATCAGTTATTTTTTTATAATAAGAATCAAAATTATCAAAATCCCTTTTTACAACAATGTATTTTTTGTGCTCTTTTGAGATTTTTATCAATTCTTCTGTATTAACATTCATTTCATTTTTAACAATTTCCTTAAATTTTAACGAGTTAAAAAATTGAATTATTTGTGTTAAATTCTTTGGTTTTTTAGAATTATGTGCTCTTTCAAAATCAATCATTTTAACATCAAAATTATTTGTTTTCTTCTCAATAAAGATGTGCTTTAAAGGATTGCATAACTCTTCCTTGTTAATTCCTAAGAAGTCCATAATCAAGCACTGCCTTATCAGTTCTTTAAGAACTATTAGAATATTCTTTTTTTTGTTTTTGCTCAGAAAATCAAGTATTAAATCACCTTTAATAAATTCCATAACAACAAAGTTTTTTCCTCTAAAATAAACCTTTGGTCCTATGTTGAATTTGTTTAAAAGTTTAAGTGTTTTAAACTCGTTATCAATCACATTTTTAGCACTTGTTTTTGGGCTTAAAACCTTAACCGCAACGTTCTTATTTTTAAATTTGGCTTTATAAACAAAACTCCTCTTGCCTTTTGCAAGAAAACTTATTTTTTCTAGTTTTTTGTTTTTCAAAAATTCTTGCTTAAAAATCTTATAAAGGTAAATTGTTTCAAACAAAACCTTTTTTGAATTAATTTGCTCATAAAAAAACCCATTTTTAATTATTAAATCTTCAACAATATTTTTATTTGTTAATGAAGAAAAAACCAAAAGACAAAACCCATTATCTCTTAAATGATTGTTTAGTTTTGATAAAAATTTAGAAATTATTTCATAACCATTTTTCCCCCCGCAAACAGCAAGTGCCACTTCTTTATCTTCTCCTTTCATCTCAGGCAAATAAGGAGGATTAAATATTATAATGTCAAACTTTCCCTTTATGTTTTGGAACAAATCAGAAACAACAAATCTTATCCCTTTATTACCATACTTTTGCTTAGCACACCTTATGGCATAAGGATTTATGTCTGAGGCTGTTACAATCGCATTAAAATCAGAACACTTAACAGCTATCAATGCAGAACCAGTTCCCAATTCTAAAACCCTTTTATTATTGAAGATTTCTTTATTTTTTTCAATAAAATCAACTATTAAAAAAGTGTCCTCTGCCGGCTCATAAATAAAGGTCTTTTCAACAACCATTTTTTCTAAAAGTTTGGTTTCTTATCAACAGATTTTAAAAATAAGATAATAATTCTTGTTGTTTTTTCAGGTGTGAGTTTTGTGGTGTCAATAACCAAATCATAATTTTTTAAGTCATTATAAATTATGCCGTATGTTTTTTTATACCTTTTTAACTCTGATTTTTTTCTTGTTCTTATGCTTTGAATTACTTCATTTAAGTTTTTATAGTTTTCACTTATTCTTTTATTTTCAACATTATTTATTTCCTTAAGTATTCTTTTAGCTGCTACTTCTTCATCACACTTTAAAAAGACCTTTATTGATTTTGGTATAAAATAAAATGCAATTCTTGAATCAACAACATAATTATCCTTTTTTGAAATCTCAATTAGTTTTGAATCCAAGTATTTGTCAATCTCTAAGTTTTCTTCTGCTAATTTATTTATTTCAACAATTCCCTTATTATTTTTTAACGCAAGTTCTCTTAAAAAAGAGCCAATTGAAAAGTATTTTAATCCTAATTTTTTAGCAAGTATTTTTGCTACTGTTGATTTTCCAGCTCCTGGTTCTCCAGAAATAGTTATTATCATTTTTTTATTTTGATGTTAAAATTTCAACAATCTTTGCATATGTTGGTCTTGTTATAAGCACACCAACTGTTATTCCAACAATTATTGTTATTGCAAAACCCCTTAACAAACCAGCACCTGCTAACATTAGTGGAATCATAGCAAACAAGGTTGTTAAATAACTTCCAGTAATTATCGAAAAAGCACTCTTTATCTTTTGAGCCCAAGTATAGGATCTTCTTGATTCTCCCTTTAATGCTTCATCAGTTATTATTATTTGATGATCCACTCCTGAACCGATAGAAGCAATTAGTCCTGCTATTGCTGCCAAATCAATATTCCAGTTTAACAATGACAAAACAGAAATTGTTATTATTAACTCTGAGAGTGATGTGAGCATTATAGGAACTACAAGCTTTATTTTCTTATAAAACAAAAATATTATTAAAGAAACTGTTATGAACGCAAAAATAGCCATTAAAAGAATATTCTTTATGAATTTTTGTCCGAGTGAAGGGGTTATTGTATCTTGGCTTACAATCTCTAATTTTAAAGGCAGAGAACCTGTTTGTATTATTGTTTGTAATCTTTTCATATTCTTTATTGCTTCATTAATAGCATCTTCTTGGCTTAATCCAGAACCATAACCAGTAATCATGATCTCTGTTGCTTTTTTTCCTTTTAACTCAGCAGATATTCTTAAACTATCAACTAATTTATCATCCAAATAAAAATCAATGTTTTGGCTCAAATAAGATTCTCCTCCTTCAGAAATAACATCTAAGTTTGATGTTGCCCTTGCTTGTTTCTCTGCTGCTTCTTGGCTTAAAGTAACTGAAAACCTAAACTTGCAATAATAATTTCCATCAGAGGCTTTAAAGCAACCTCTAGTAGGATCAATACCAGAACACTCTGCACTCATGCAAACATACTTAATATCTGTTCCTGTAAATATTGTTTCATTATTTATTTTTGTCTCAAACTTTCCTTGACTTTTTATTAATGCTAAAACATCCTCTTCGCTTACACCAGCAACTTCGACAATTATATAATTGTTTCCTGAAAGGTCTGATGCTTCTCTTACAGTAATATCTGAGAGTCCATAAACATTTATTCTCTGCTTTAAATTATCAATTGTTATTTGAAAGTCCTCTGGAGTTGCATTCTTTTCAACAGCCTTTAAAATAATTCTTATTCCGCCCTCAATATCAATACCAAACTTTATGTTGCTCTTAGGAGCATTATAAACCTTTAAGCCAATATCCTCAACACCCTTTATTTCTTCCCTAAACTTATCAACTTCTATAGTCTTTGTTATGTTTTTTGTTGTATTTGTCTCATCATCAAAAATTTCTTCAATAATTGTTTGGTTTTCCTTCTCCCCAAGCGGAATTCTTTCAATTATTGGTTTTGTATACAACTTATAAGTTGCTTTTGTTGTTTTTATAATAATTGTTTGGTTATAAGTAAAATCTTTTATGATGTTATAATAATCATTAACATCCCTAACTGGAATGTTGTTGATTAAAATTATTTTTTCTCTTGACATTGGAAGTTGGTTTGCTGTTGGTCCTCTAATTCCTGCAAGATAAGCAGCGCTTTCTGGCTTAACACTCCTAATAACAACACCACTATTCCAAGGCTTTGGCTGTATAACTATTAAAGCACAAAATAGTATAAACAAAAACAGTATTATTCTCCAATTCAGCAATAGACGCTTTATTTTTGTGCTCATTTTTTATTAACTCTTTTTTATTTTTATTTTGATTTTTGTTTTTCTCTTCTTGCAATGTAAAGTTTTAAAAATGAAGTATTTCCTACCCAAGTGTTAAAAACATCAAGTGAAAGTCCAATCATTAAGATAATCATTATTTCTTTAATAACAGTTGCTGTGCTCAAAAAATAACCAACTAATAAAGCACCAATTGTTGTTAAAGTCATTATTATACCTGTTTTCATTGCATCAAGTATTTTTTCATCAACTTCTTCAAACTTTGACTTTAAAGTTCTTGAAGTTAAGAGTATGTCAGTATCAACTGAATAACCAATTAACATTAAAAAGGCAGCTATTCCTGCGCTTGAAAGTTTCATGTTTAGTAAAGAAACTATTGATAGGGTTTCTGTTATGTCCAAAAAAGCACAAAACACTATATATGATGAAGGTGCTAAATTTCTAAAATAAATTAGAACAATTATTCCCATTAGAATAAAAGAGAATATTATTGCCCTAATGATTTCTTTGTAAAAACTTTGGCCTAAAGTTGAGCCAACATTAACTGTAGTGTATTCTTTGTTTTTTATAACTTCAAAATCCGATAGTGCTTTGATTATTTCCTCTTCTGAAAGTTCAGAACTCTCTATTACTAAACTCTTTTCTGTTAACCCAATTTCTCTAAAATTTATGTCTTTACCCTTAAAAGTTGAGCGTAAAGTTTCTTTTATTAAGTTTGGATTGTCTGTTTTTGTGTTTAGAGTTACAATAACCCCTCCTTTGAGTGTTATATCCCTCTGTATAAATTCTCCTGTTAATGAAAATTTAATTAGCACGGATAACATTAAAATAAAGAATATTGCAAATACTAGAATTATATTTAACTTGTAATTCTTTAAAAATGAATTTTTAATTCTTAGTGAGATGTTTTGGATGTGCTTTTTCATAAACCTTACCTTTAAATTGTTTAGTTTTTAGGATAAAAAGAACTATTTATAAATATTTTGATTTGTTTAAGTTAAAAATAAAACGATTTAAAATTCAAATAACTTGAAAATCAAAACAAACCCTATACTTTCTTGGAGAAACTTGGCCACAAATAGCGTATTCTTTAAACAAAATCCTCTTGTTTTGTTTTTTTGCTTCTTTTCTTATTAGTTCATAACCCTTTTTTGGAATTTCCTTTTCATTTAAAAATGTGTAAAAATGAATTATTCCGTTTTTTCTTATTGCCTTAAAAGCAATGTTTAAGAAATTGTGTCCTGTTTTTGGAAGAGGCATTATTATTCTTGAAAACTTTGATTTTTCAATAACTAATTTTTGAATATTATCATAAGTGTTTAGCATTTCTTTTGCTTCAAGCTCACTTTTAGAATAAACTTCTACAATTCCAAAATCAACAACTTCTAATATTTTATTAAAATCCAAATGGCCTTTTCCAAAATCAACCGTGTCAATACTTTTATCCTTCCCCCTTAATTTTCCATCAGTGTCTGCTATGTGAACATAAACATTCAGCTTGTCTTTTAATTCTAAAAGTGTTTTAATCATTAATTCTTGATTCTTTGTTGCAATGTAAAAGTGTGCTAAATCAAAACAAAAATTCTTTAAATCCAAATCAAATAAAATTTGTTTTATTTCTTCAGGTTTTGAAAAAAAACCTGAATTAATGTTTTCTAAGAAAAGGAATTTCTTAAAATTTTCATTTGAAACCAACTTTTTTATTTCTCTCAAGAATACTTCTTCGCTTGTTTTTTCATCTTGTGCTCTGTAAGGGTGAACAACAAAACCTAAAACATTGTTGTTTTTCAAACACAAATCAAGAAGTTCATTATAACATAATTTTGAGTTCTCGATTAAATCCTCATTGCTTAAAGAAACGTGTTTGTCATTAAAGGAGAAGGGTTGGTGAAGCATAACCTTGATTCCTTTCCTTCCCAATGATTTTATTTTCTTGTCAATTTTTTGTTTTTTATTCTCCAAATCTCCCTTTCTTAAATAGAACTCTATAATTTTTGGTTTTTTCTTTAAACGAACATTCAGTTCTTTGGAGTTCCAATGAGATTTTAAACCAATTATTGGTTTTCTTTGTTCTATTATTTTTGGAACTTCTATTCTAACGTCCCCGTTTACTAAAATGAGTTTTTGCTCAGGAATTTTATTTAAGCTCCTGTTTATTATTGCATAATTATGAGCTTCTTGATTTAATTCAACAGCATAAACAACTCTTGGATTAGAATGTTTTATGATTGTTATCGGATAAGCGCCATAGCCGGAAAACATTACCAAAACATCTTCACCAATACTTACTTTCTTTGCTATTCTCAACCTTTCAGAGCTTAACCTTGTAGAAAAATAAACTCTTTCAACATTCAGCATAAACCTACAATTGTTTTCAATGTATATTGTTTCTTTTTTGTCAAGCCCTGCTATTAATTTATACTTTTGAACCCTAAAATCTCCTTCGTGAGAACTTGCCTTTTTAAGAACTGTTTTTATGTTAGAATGTGTTTTTAAGAGTGATTCTCCAACGATTTTCTCAAACTTTTCAAATCCTCTTGGAATTTCTATTATTGCAATGTCTCCAACAACTTCGAATGATTTTTTTATTTTATCCGATTTTTCTCCAAATCTTTCTTTTAGAAGTTCTCTAAAACCTTTCTTCTTTTCATTAAAGTTTTTTTCAACTATTTCAAACTCCTTAACAATCTTTTTTAAATTCTCCTTTATTTTTTCAACAGATTCTTCTTTTATTGGAAAAAATATTTCTTCAAGATTCTTTTCTATCAAAAAATCTTTGTTTAAAAAATCATTTTTTATTAGAAATGACTTTACTTTTTCAGCATTTTCTTTTTTTACCTTTAATCCAAACATAAAGAGAAAGAACTTAAATTTTGCTTATAAGTTTTTTGATATTTTAACCAAAAAAGCTTTTAAGATCTTTTTGTGATTGTTTTTTTACAAGAGGCTCTAACAACTTTCTTGTCCTCTGCTCTGAAAAGTCGTGCTCTAATAAAATTTTTAGAGTTTTATCTAAATTTATTTCGTGCCAATTTAGTTTGTAATTTTCTGTTACTGGAATGTTCTTTATTGTTTCAAAAACTTCTTGCCAGGAAAAATCAAAATCCCAACTAACATTTTTGAATATTTGATCAAAATTCTTACCATACTTCCTTACTAATTCAAGAGCTCTTTTTGGACCTATGCCACTTACACCTCCAGGATTATAATCAGTTCCTATCAATATGCATAAAACTATTAATTGCTCATGATCTATACCTAAATTGTTAAGATTCTCATCTAATAATATTATCTCTGGCTCTACCTTTTCGTACAAAACTTTGTTTTGTATCTTCTTTCTTCCAGTAACTGAAAGATTCATTATCAATTTTGGGGCACCAAACATTA
The DNA here is from genome assembly GCA_038825775.1 of Candidatus Woesearchaeota archaeon. Classification (GTDB taxonomy): domain Archaea; phylum Nanobdellota; class Nanobdellia; order Woesearchaeales; family WAPY01; genus JAWBOW01. Next base: position 10,419 of record JAWBOW010000002.1, read on the forward strand.
AAGAATCCTCATCTTGAGAAGCTATTGCAAAACAATCCCCTTTCTTTACCATAAAAGAAGCTTGTGCTTCTGCCTCGCTTGGAGCATCAATCCAAGGTATTCCTAACGCACTTAAAAGTTCCTTTGATTCTTGAATCATCTCAGGACTTAATTTTGAGATTCTTGAAGCGTATTTTCTTGCTTCTTCAATAAGTCCTTTTTCAACTGCTTCCTCATAAAGTTTTAGCGCTTCTTCTTTTTGAGCAGCTCTTAATTTTTGTATTCTGTGTTTTAGTTCTGGTGATTTTCCTTCAAACACAAAAACAGGTTTTATTCCTTTGTTTAGAAAGTTTATAGTTCTTGTAAATAATCCCATCAAGTGACTCGTTATTCTGCCTTTTGAATCCGTAAATGGTTTCCCATCTGGTTGTCTTATTGTTGATAAGAATTGGTATAAAAAAACAGGAGCGTCTATAACTATTATTTTTGATTTTAACTCTTCAAAACTCACCTTGTGTTTTATTAAGAGTTCGGTTAGTTTAACTCCCATTTTTGTATTTAAACTATTGTAGTTTTATTTCCTTTATTATTAAACTAGAAACTTCCCTTTCAAAGAATTCCCTTGCCTTCTTTGTCAACTTACCAGTTATTAATAAGATTGCTGGAAGTTTCTTTGATTGTGCTTGAACAAAAACCTTGCTTAAATCTGCTTCGTTTATTGATTTCTTATTAAGCACCTTGCAATAATAATTTAGCTCCCCAACAGGTGTTTTTATTTTTATTATAAAATCAAACTCTTTATTCTTACTTATTATTTCTTGATTATCAACTGTAATGTTGTTTTGTCTGAAAAAGTTTAATATTTGTGATAAAAATTCTGTTTGTTCTTGTATTTTTGTTTTTTGCTTTTTTGGTTTTGACAAAACAATATTTTCCTTTTCAAAAATAGGACTAATAGGAGTTGTTGTTTTTTGAATCGTCTTTTCCTTAAAATCTTCTTTAATTACATCTTGTTTTATTACCTCTTGTTTTATTTTTGGAATTTCCTTTTCTTCTTTTAAAATTGGTTTTTGCTCAACTGTTTCTTGGGCTATAAGTTTTTTTGCAGATTCCTCATCTAACAAATACCATCTCCAGAACAAAACATCTTCATTGTTTTTCTTCACAAAAAATGGTTTTGCAAAATCCTTAACTTGTCTTAGAGAAACCCTTGTAAGGGGATCCAACAAAGAGTCCTGCATTACTTTTTTTTCTTTTAATATTAAAACTGTTTGTCTATCTTTCTCATTAAGTTTTGAAATAAAGTCTTGAAGTTTTGATTCTTGTCCTGGTAAATAATAGAGTGGTGAGTTTCCAACTTTAAGATTTGAAATTTTTACAATACCTCTGCTTGAAAGTTCTGATAGTATTGCAGAAGCAATAAGTATAGATGTCTTAAAATTTTCAGCTAATTGTGATGGGACAATAGGACCTTTTATTCTTAAAAAACTCAAAACTTCCTCTTCTTTGGGCATAAAAAAATAGATTTTGTTCTTATTTATATTTATTTTGTTTTGTTTTAAAAGAAAGATTTTTTTAATTTTGCTGAATGTTTAATATCTAAGGTCTTATCCACCTTATCTCATAATAAGTAACATCTGACTCGTCATCAACAATTCCTATTAAGAGTTTTTTCTTTGTTGAATGTGCAACCCTGTTTTTTGCTGCAAATTCATACCATGTCAGGTTTTCTGCTTCGTGAACAGGATAAACAATCCATTTTGCATGACTCTCACCGGGTTTTAGGCCCCTATCATACACTCTAAAATCAGCCCCAAACTTAAGTGCTGTTTTTATTATATAACCCCTATCTCTTATGTCCTTAAAAACACAGTAACGAACCCAAAAATTTGGCTCAACTTTTCTCGCTTTTTTCAAAAAATCGTCAGGACTTATTAGTTTGTTCCTATAATCATAAACTTCAATCTTATCCTTTGACATTAAATAAAAAGCTTCTAACAACGAGAGTTGGACTCTACCATCATTTAACAACGAACCAAAAACGCTTTGAGTGTTAAGCAATCTTGCTTCGTCACTGTTTTCTGTTAAAACCCTTTCCCTAACTAATAAACACTTTATTTTCTTCTTTTTTAATTCTTGCTTTGTTTCTTCTTGATCAGTAACTGTCTTTTCTTCTAAATTTGTTTTTTTGGTTTCCTTTGTCATTGTTTTTGAGAGTAATTTTATAATATTTAAAAATTTAACTGAGAAAAAAAGAATAAATATAAATAATAATTGAATATAACTTTTGTTATGATAAAAATATTGTTTTTAGGAACTAGTTCTATGGTCCCAACCAAGGACAGAAACCACACTTCAATACTTTTAAAATTTAAAGAAGAGAACATATTGATTGATTGTGGTGAAGGAACTCAAAGACAATTAAAGATTGCTAATGAAAAAGTAACTAGAATAACTAAGATTTTAATAACTCACTGGCACGGAGATCATGTTTTGGGAATTCCTGGGTTGTTGCAAACTATGGCTGCGAGCAATTACCAAAAAACTTTGTTGATTTTTGGTCCTGATGGAACTAAAAAATTCTTTGAAAACATAATGAAGATTTTTGTTTTTAACAATCAAATAAATTATGAGGTAAGAGAGATTTCTAAAGACGGAGTTTTTTATGAAAATGAGGATTTTAAGATAGAAGCTTACAAGCTAGAACACAAAATCCCTTGCTTGGGTTATCGCTTTGTGGAAAAAGATAAAAGAAAAATAAATGTTGCCGCACTTAAAAAATACAAAATACCTGAAGGCCCTATTGTTGGAAGATTACAAAGGGGTGAAGATATTGTTTACAATGGAAAAAGAATAAGAGCTGATGATGTGAGTTATATACAAAAAGGTAAAATTGTTGGTTTTATAACTGATACAAATGTTTGTGAAAACTGCCTTAATGTTGCAAGTGATGCTGATATTCTAATTTCAGAAGCAACTTTTAAGGAAGATTTAGAGGAAAAGGCGTTAGAGTATTCTCACCTCACTGTAAAGGATGCGGCTTATATAGCAACAAGGGCTAATGTTAAAAAATTAGTTCTCACCCATTTTAGTCAAAGGTATAAGGGGATTGGAGAGCTTGAAGAGGAAGCAAAGAAGTATTTTAAAAATAGTGTTTGTGCTTATGATTTTATGAGAATAAGCTTATAAATTTATAATTGCTTTTGCTTGTTATAATTTTGAATTGCTAATTTTATATCCTCTTCTTTTATTGTTTTTCTACGAGCGTGTTTTGCAAACTCAAAAGCCATTTTTGTTATTTCTTCTGCAATGATTTCTAATGATTTTTTAAGCTCTAATTTTGCCTCTTCAGAAATCCTTTTAGCCCCTGATTTTTTTAAGAATTTTTCCGAAGAAGCTAAGGGTATTGTTTTTTCATTTGTTTTTTTGTTTATTTTATCTTTCTTATTCATTTTTTAATTTTTTTATTCTTTTGTTTTTTGTTTTTAAATTTATTTGTGCTCTTTATTATTTTTACTTTGTTTTTCTTAATCTTTTTAATGCTTTTAGAAGATATTTTTTCGTCTTTATTTTTCGAATTCATTTTTTTGTTGGTCGAATTTATTTTTGCTATTGTGCTCTTTAAAAATTTAATTTGTTCTTCATATTTTTTTATTTTGTCTTTAACATTATTGTCCTCTTCAAGCAAACAACCACACTCAGGACACTTAAAATTAAAGTTTAACGCTTGTTCAAAACTAATTCTTGCACAATTATTATTGCAAACAAAATAAATTTGAGAACTTTCTCTCTCTAAAATTTCAATTAGTTTCTCACATTTTTTCTCAAGATTTTTTATTAAGAATTCCTTGAATTTCTTTTCGTGAAGAGTCCAATGATAAATATACCACCCTTTGAGTTTGTCCTTTTCTTTAGTGAAAGAAACAAGATTGTGCTTTGCTAAAGTATATAATAAATTTCTTGTTGTGTTTATGTCAAGATTTAACTTCTCAGCCAATTTATACTCTGATATTGTTTTTTCAAAATCCATCTTTTCTATTAATTTTATAACCTTTTCACCTAAAATTTCTGCAGCCAAATCAAGTTCTTGCTTATTCATAAAAAACACCTTATTTTATTAATTCCTCAAATAATAATCCTTTCATCTTAGCAAGTTCTATCGAAACAACAAAGCCCTTGTCAGTTTTTTCAAGGTCTTCTAAACTTATGAAATACCAAGGCATTGTGTTAAATTTTATTGCAATCCAAGGTTCTGCACCAAACTTTTGAGAAAAATCCTTAAGTTGATTAATCTCCTCTTCTAAAAAATACTTTTTTACTTCCTTAGTTGTTTTGCATTCTATAGCGAGTTTTCTTCCAATCTTGGCAGCTAAAACATCAGGGTTTGGAAACTTGCTTGCTCCAGACCCAGCAACCCTAACTGCTGCCCAACCATTATCCCAAAACTTGCTTACGATTGAACGCTCAGCATTTAAACCCTTTGCCTTTCTATGCATTTTTCAAAGGGATATCCTTAATAAAATAAATATTTTTCCATAAAAAAAAGAATTTTTCTTTTTGTTTTGTTTACTTGTTTTATTTTTTTATGTTTATTTGATTGATTTAAAAATTTGTGGATAATGTGCTGTTACCTCGTGAACAAAAACTTCTGGCTTAAATATTCCTAATTCAGAGATTATTCCTGAAATTAATGATGGGTCTACTCTTTCAAAAACAAAATTGTTAATAAAAACATTCTTCGGCGGATTTTCCCACACCTCTTTTTTGTTTCTCTCTTCTATTTCAAGTTCATAACCAAATATGCTTTTGAAATCAAACTTCCAAGAGTTTGTGCAAACATAAACAGGAACTCCTAAGTTGTGCGCTGCTTCTGCAAAAAGCTCAGAACCCACTTTATTTATTATTTTACCTTCAGAAGTTATAGCATCACAACCAATAAGCATTAAATCAGCTTTTTTTAAGGCAATCCTTGCTGCTGAATCAACAAAGTGTTGAACCTTTATTCCTGCTTTTGAAAGCTCTAAAGCAGTTTTTCTTCCTTGAAAAAATGGTCTTGTTTCTGTGTTGTGAACTATAAACCTCTTACCCTTGTTTTTAGCGTATATTAAAGCATTAACAACAGTGCTTGAGTGACAATGGGTAAAAATAACTGAACTGTTAGGTATTTTCTTTGCAACAATTTCACAAATCTTTAAGTTTGAGTCCTCAAAGTGTTTTATAACATAATCAATTCTTGAAAGAAAATTCTTAACAACATCTGGAAAATTATCAGACAACACATTATAAAATATGTAGTTTAGGGTGTTTAATAGGCAGGGTTCTGTTGGTCTTGCACTAAGTATTTCTTTTCTTGCATTAAGCATTTCTGCATAAAACTCCGAAACCGTTCTTGCCTTTGATTCCTTTATTATGTCTACAAAAGCCCTTGCACTTTCCTCTGCTATCCTCTCAGCTCCTTGAATCTTTAAGGTTTTTATGTCTTGAACTAGTTTTTTTAAACGCATTTTAGAAATTAAAAAAGAAAAATGTTTTTTATTTTTTCTTTTTTAGGATCTTTTTCTCTATTTCCTCCTTTATTTCTTCTTCTTCTTTAATAACTTCTTCTTCCTCTTTCAACAGTTTAAAAACAAGCTTTTCAATGTTTGATTCTATTCTTGCAACCCTTCTCTCCATAACAAATAACAACCTTAAAGAATAAACAATTGCTGCTAATGTTGCAAGTATTATAAAAAGAATTACTTGTTCTATTGGCAACACATTAACCATATTATCACCTCTTTTATTTTTGGATTAAGTTTTATAAAATCCTTTGTTAGTATAAAAAGATTTCGTTTAATTTTAGAATGGAAAAACCTCTTTTGGGTTTAGTTTTGAATTTTTATTATGTTCTACTCTGTGGTGTTCCCTACATTTTGGAGTATAAATATGAGCTTTGTATTCTATATTCGTTCCAACTTGGACAACTTCTTCATTATAATGAGATGGTTTGTAAATTTTTAAGTTTGGATCATAAGTTAATCTCATCGTCTTTGTTGCTTGATTTAAGCATCCTTCTTCACTGCATTGTGCACTTGATTTGTATATTTTACTTTTAAGAGAGAAAAGGGTGAACCAATTCCACGGTTCTCCTCTATAATCTGTGTCTAAACCTGAAACAATTACTGCTATTCCTTTATCTAATAGTTTTTCAATTAAAGATTGTATTTTTGGTTTTTTAAAGAAAACATAAGAGTCTTTTATCTCGTATGGAGAAAAAATATTTAGTTCTGAAGAATCTTTTTTATAAAATTCTCTAATACCCTTTTCTATAATTTCTGGTAAAACAACCTTAATTAGTTCTGTCTCTTGAAAGAAATTTATTTCATCTATTCCAACATAATCTATTTTTCTTAGTTTTTCCACTTTATTGATTAATCTTTCAATCTCTTCAACATTACCTGCAGTATATGCTTCAAAACCATAAGGATCATCATCCTGTCCCCTGATGAATGTCTTTTTATCATTAAACCTTTCAACATCTAAGGAGTGTTTAAAAGCAAGAACATTATAACCTTGAGATCTCAAGTTGTTCAGTTTTCTAGCTAGTTTTTGGCTTTTTGAAGAAAACATACAACCAGTTATTATCTCAAGATTCGGATTTGTGCTTTCTGACAAAACTATAACATTATCTGATTTTGCTATAAGTGCAGGCATTATTGGATATGGCATTTCTGAATTTTTAGGAGTTTGATTTCCTGCAATAACAACCCTTTTTCCATGATAAGCTGCACTTTCAAGCAGCAAAATTAAATTTAAATCAGAGAAATTATGAATTCCATCTATGAATATTTGTTGATACTGAGAAACTTCTGAAATTCTTTCCCCATTGTTTTTTTCTATTTTATAAGCTTTTAAATTATGATAAATTTCTTCAACAGAAGAAACTATTTTAGCTTTAGAATCATTATATATTTTTTTAGTATTTTCATTTGCAGAATCAAAAGTTGTTTTGTGAACAAATATTATGTAAGGAATTTTATTTGTTGCTTGTAATGGGCTAAACTTTTCTCTTAAAGTAGATGTCAAACCAGAACCAGGATCTCCTATTATGGCTTCTAAGCTGCCTTGCATTAAAATTTCAAAAATAAAAAAAGAATTTTTAAATTTTTATGTTTTTCAAAATATATTTTTAAAGTAATTTGCTACTAAAGAATAATAAAAACCAAAAGATTTAAATATAGGTTTATTTTACTCACTGTATAATAGTCAAAATACGGAATGTTATAAGAGGGGGTGGACTATAATTCATTAAAGTAAATTAGGAGGGGATCATTTTGATCGTTCAAAAAGAATTTTTAAACAAACTGAGAGATTTTGGCATAAACAGTTACGAAGCAAAGTTGTGGGTTGCTCTTCTTTCAAGAGGTGTTTCAACTGCTGGAGAGCTTTCTGACATTGCAAATGTTCCGAGATCTAGAACATACGATGTGTTAGAGAGTTTAGAAAAAAAGGGTTTTATAATAATGAAGATAGGTAAGCCTATAAAATATGTTGCTGTTCCTCCAGAAGAAGTTATTGAAAGGGTTAAGAAAAAGATAATAAAAGAAACAGAAGCAAAAACAGAACTTCTTGAAAAATTCAAGGAAAGTAAAATCATTGAAGAGTTAAACCAGCTTTATAATACAGGAATAGAATTAGTTGATGTCACAGAACTTTCAGGAGCTATAAAGGGGAGAAATAACATTTATAACAAGATAGAAAGCATAATAAAAAATGCAGAGAGTAGTGTAATAATACATACAACAAGTACGGAGTTTATAAAAAAACTTGATTATTTAAAAAACACATTAAAAAAACTAAAAGAAAAAAATGTAAAGGTAAGGATTGCTGCACCAATAAATAAAGAAAGTTTAGAAACTTTAAAAGAACTAAAAGATATTGTAGAAGTAAAGAAAGCAAAGACAAATTCAAGATTTGTTGTGGTTGACGGAAAAGAAGTTGTTTTCATGGTTGCAAATGATAAAGATATTCATCCAACTTATGACGTGGGTATTTGGGTGAGTTCAGAGTTTTTCGCATCAACTTTAGAAAATTATTTTAATTCTGTTTGGAAAGATCTCCCACAACCATAAAAAATATAAAAATTTAAAATTAAAAATAATAGAAAATAAAAAAATAAAGTGAAAATGAACAGAGAAGGAAATATTTTTGGGAGCGGTGATTTTTGTAAAAATTTAAGTAATTATAATATTCCTAATTCTAATGATTCTATTTCTCAACCTCCTGAAGGCACTTGGTTTAATTTTTATGATACTATAAAAGTTAGAATTCCTGAATTATTAAGGAGAGAAATTGAGGAAAGAAAGAATGGAAAGGATAACAATAAAGAAAGAAAGTTTAATCCATTAAAAAAGTTTGTAAGTTTTGTAACTCTTATTGTTTTAGGTTATAATTCAATTTCAATTCCAAAAACAACTATTGGAAATAATTTAAAAAGTGGTTTTGTTAATGGTGAAAAAAAAGCAGAAATTGTTGTTGATAAAAAAAATCCTTATTCGTTTAGTGGTGAGGGATTGTATAATATTTTAAATTTAGATTCTAGTAATAAGTATGAAATTTTGGATTTTGAAAATTTAGAGAAGAAAATTGAAGAGGTTTACGCAAAGGATGTTTTAAGCTATGGTTCAAATGATAAAAAAGTATTAGTCAGAAAGGATTTTAATAATAATTATTTCTTAAAAGATTTGTCTTCAAAAAAGGAAATTCCTCTTGAATTAAAAAATGAAACAGTTAATGATATTTATGTTGGAGAAAAAATATATTTAAGCACAAAAGAAAACAACAGTGATTTTTCAAAAATAATTTTTTATGATAAAAATTTGAACAAGAAAGGAAATTTAAGATTTTACACTGGGAAGAGTTCTATAAGAGATTTTGAAGTTAAAGAAAACAAAAAAGGCATTGAAAGTATTTTAATCACCCTTGATAATAACCAAGTTAGAAGAATAGTTAGGGAAAAAGAAAAATATGTTTTTAAGGAAATTTGGAATTTGAATTATTTAAAAAATGATGTTTTAACTTGTGCAACAGAAGTTGGTTCTTACATAATGTTTGGAACTGAAAATGGAAAGATTGGTTTTTACAAGAAAAACAATCCTGAGGAAGTGTATTTTTTAAAATTGAAAGAAGAAGATAATTTTGCTGTTAAAGAATTAAAAATAAAAAGTATTAAATATGATGAAAAAACTAAAAGAGCGATTGTTGATTTTTCTGCTGTAAGGAGTTATGGGGTTGTTGATTATAGTGTAAAACTCTAATTTTTTGTTTTTTGTTTTAAAAGTTTTTTATTACAAATTATGTTTTATTTTCTTCCAAATTTTTTTATATTTGATTTTTTAATGTTAACTTTAGTAAGAAGACTCACACACCTTTATTTCGTTTAGAAATTTAAAAATGAGAATAAATTTTAAGTTTTTGTTTTGTTTGTTTTTTGTGTTTGTATATTTTTGTTTTATTATTCTCTTTTAATCATTTGTTTTCATTTGTTTTTAATTAATTTTTTTGATTTTAATATTCTGCTTATGACACATTTTTATTATTGGACACATTTTTATTTTTGTTTTGTTTTTAGTTTTTGTTTTTTTAGTTAGCATTTTTATCTTTTATTTTATTAATATTAGTTTAATTATTTTCGATATTGAAAATAAATAATTTCAAAATTTAATATAACACTTAAATTTTTATTTTCTTATTTCAACTTAAAACACAAAAATACAAAAAAGAAAACATAAGAAAATTCAAAAAATATTTTTAAAGAATTTAAAGAATTTGATCAGGTTTTTTATTTTTTTATTTTAATATTTGTTTAAAAATATATTTTTAAATTAATATTTTATAAAATAGTTTTTATTTTATATATTTTTTTAATATTTTTATTTTTTTATTTTTGATTTAAGGTTATTTAAACTCTAAAACTCCATAAGAAATGAAGGTGTAAGAGTTATTTCTTTTGCAAAATCTTTTTTCTTTTATTCAATATTAAAATATAACTAAACAAAAAAATAAATATTTAAATATTTGCTTATTTCTTTTGGAGAACATGGAAAAAAACATGGTTAGTTTTTTTGAAAAGTTCCTGACAAAAGACTCAATATTCTTAGATAAAAAGGTTTTACAAGCAAATTATACTCCAAATAAGATATTACATAGAGAACAAGAGATTGAACAGATTGCACAAGTTTTAGCACCAGCACTTAGGCGTGAAAAACCATCAAACTTGTTCATATATGGAAAAACAGGAACTGGAAAAACGGTTTGTGTTAAATACACAACCAATAATATTTTAGAAGTTGCTTCTAAAAATAAGATTCCTTTAAGAATAGTTTATATTAATTGCAAACTAAAAAGAGTTGCAGACACAGAATATAGACTAATAGCACAACTTGCAACAGAGTTTGGAAAAGCAATACCAGCAACAGGGCTTCCAACAGATGAAGTTTATAAAATATTTTTTAACGCTTTAGATTCAAAAGAACAAATTATAATTTTAGTCTTGGACGAAATTGATCAATTAGCAAAAAAAGCAGGAGACGCAATACTTTATAATTTAACAAGAATAAACGAAGAGTTAAACAGAGCACAACTATCTATTGTTGGAATTTCAAACGATTTAGTTTTTGTGGATAATTTAGATCCAAGAGTAAAAAGTTCACTTTCAGAAGAAGAAATTTTGTTCCCACCATACAATGCCTTACAAATACAAGACATACTTTATGAAAGAGCAAAAAAAGCATTCAAAAAGGACGCTTTAGGAGAAGGAGTTATTGAAAAGTGTGCTGCTTATGCAGCAAGAGAACACGGAGATGCAAGAAGAGCATTAGAACTCTTAAGAGTTGCAGCAGAGATAGCTGAGAGAAAAGGGCTTTCAAAAGTTTCATTAAACCACATAGACGAAGCAGAAGAGAAGATTGAAAGAGAAAGAATTTTAGATGCCGTTCAAACACAACCAAAACAATTCCAAGTTGTTTTGTATTCTGTTTTAAAACTATCAGAAAAGAACAAACCAATAATATTTACAGGAGAAATTTATGATTTCTATAAAAGTTTGTGTGATAAAATAAATTTAAGACCTTTAACACAAAGAAGAGTTTCTGATGTTTTAGCAGAACTTGATATGCTTGGAATAATAAATGCTAAAGTTATCTCAAAAGGAAGGTATGGTAGAACAAGAGAGATAACACTTTCAACATCTCACGAAATAACAAACAAACTAAAAGAATTACTTGAAAAAGAATTAGAAATTTCTTAATTTATTTTTTTCTAATCTTTGAGGTAAAAAATGGATGAGGAAACTAAAAGGATAATTCAAAAGTTTGCTATGAGAAATGTTTTGGTAAGTCCTGACGCTATTGAAAGGATTAAAGAATTAAATGAAGATTTGATCGAAGAAATTTTAAGACAAAATATTGTAGTTATTGATTTAGATACTATAGAATTGTTCAAAAAAAATAAAAAAATAAATTTGGAAGAATTTGAAAGGGCAAAATCAATAAAGCAAAAGTTTGGGGAGGAAAAACTCTACAAATCATTTTTTGAAGATAAAGAATGTAATAAAGAAAATGTGAAAGAAATAAATGGTTACACTGTTAAGATTGTCAAAAATTATTGTGAAAACGCAAGTAAGAAAAAAACAGAAGATTTTGTTAATTATTACCTAAGCAGGTATAAAGTATTGTCTTCAATTCTTGAAAAGAATATTGAGTTAAAAGATCTTACAACAATAAGAAAAGCTAAGGAAAAAAGGGATGGTGGAGATTTAAGCATAATTGGAATGGTTTATGACAAAACAATAACAAAAACAAACAAAGTACAATTAGTTCTTGAAGACCCAACGGGAATGATTAGTGTTTTTGTGAGTGATTCAAACAAAGAAGTGTATGAAAAATCATTAGACATAGTTACTGACGAGGTTATTGGTGTTTTTGGAAATGTAAAAGGAAATGTGCTTTTTGCAAAAGAAATATTTTTTCCAGAAATTCCTATAAGTGAAAAATTAAAATCAGAAGATGAAGTTTATGCTGTTTTTTTATCAGATTTTCATGTAGGTTCGAACAAGTTCATGCCTGAAGAACTAAATAAATTTTTGAGTTGGATAAACTCTGATTTGGGAGATGAAAATCAGAGAAGAATTGCACAACTTACAAAGTATGTTTTTATTATGGGTGATTTGGTTGATGGTGTTGGTATTTATCCAGGACAGGAGAAAGAGTTAGTTGTGAAGGATATTTATAAGCAGTATGAAGAATTTGTTTCTTTAATTTCAAAAATTCCAAAGGACAAGCACATAATAATAATTCCAGGAAATCACGATGCAGTTAGAATCTCTGAGCCACAACCACCAATTCCAAAAAAATTTATTCCTAAAATTTATGAGATGGAAAATGTTACTTTACTAAGTAATCCAAGTTTAGTTAATATTCACAGCTCTGGAAACTTTAAGGGTTTTGATGTTTTGTTATATCACGGTTTCAGTTTTGATTATTATGTCGCGAATGTTAATTCAATAAGATTAAAAGGAGGTTATGATAGGGCTGATTTGGTAATTAAATTTTTGTTGCAAAGAAGACACTTAGCACCAACTTATACTTCAACAATATTTTCTCCAGAATACGATGAGGATCCTTTGGTTATAAGTAAAATCCCACAAATTATAGCAACAGGTCACATTCATAAATGTTCAATTTCAGATTATAGAGGAACAACTTTAATCTCAGGAAGTTGTTGGCAATTAAAAACATCATTTCAAGAGAAGATGGGGCATCATCCAGAGCCAGGAAGGGTTCCATTAATAAACTTGAACACTAGAGAATACAAAATATTAAAATTCAATTAATTTTTTCAATTTAAAAATTTTAAAAAAATTTTACATGATCTCAAAAGAGGTTTTTTATGGTTGAAGCGACAAAAGAAATGCAAAATTATTTTGAATGCTTAACAAAAGAAGTTGCAAGAGTTTATGATGTTGCACAAAAGGCAAGAAGCTTAGGTTATGATCCTGAAAGAAAGGTTGATATTGCAATTGCAAAGAATATGGGAGAAAGAGTGGAAGGTTTAATTTCAAGCGTTGCACCACAACTACTGAATTCAGGAGTTACAAAAAGAATATTAGAATTAGAAAAAAAGTATGGAGTTCTTGATTGGAGGGTTGCACTTGTTATTGCAGAAGAAGTTGCAAAACAAAAATTCTGCAAGTTCAATGATTTGAAAGAAGCAATGGAGGTTGGAATAAGAACTGGTTTTGCATATGTTACTTTAGGAGTTGTTTCAGCACCATTAGAAGGATTTGTAGAGTTAAACATTAAAAAAAGAATGGACGGTAAGGATTATGTTGCAATTAAATTTGCAAGTCCAGTAAGAGGGGCTGGTGGAACAGCAGCAGCTTTTTGTGTGGTAATAGCAGATTATATAAGAAAGATTTTTGGTTTTGAAAGTTATGATCCAACAGAAAAAGAAATAAATCGTTTTGTTACAGAACTTTTTGATTATGACGAAAGAGTAACTAACCTACAATACAGGCCTACAAAAGAAGAAATACAATTCTTAGCTTCAAACATTCCTGTTGAAATTGATGGAGACCCAACAGAAAAAATAGAGGTGTCAAATTATAAGGACTTAGAAAGAATAAGCACGAATAGGATAAGGGGTGGTTTTTGCTTAGTGGTTTCGATGGTTGCTTTAAAAGCTCCAAAACTTTGGAAAGAACTAAAAGTTTGGGGTTCTGATTTTAATCTTGATTGGAGTTTTTTAGAAGAATTTCTAAAAATACAAAAAATAAAAAAAGCAGCAGCAGAAGACACTGAAATTTTAAACTTAAAAATAACGCCTGATTATACTTTTATAGCAGATCTTGTTGGTGGTAGACCAGTGCTTTCTTTTCCAATGGCATCAGGAGGTTTTAGATTAAGATTGGGAAGGTCAAGAACTAGTGGTTTTTCAGCAGTTTCTTTGAGCCCAATAACAATGGAAGTTTTAGAAAATTATATAGCAGTAGGAACTCAACTAAAACTTGAGAGGCCTGGAAAAGCAGCAGCGATAAGTTCTTGCGATTCAATAGAAGGTCCAATAGTAAGATTAAAGGATGGAACTTTATTAAAACTTGAGAGTATTTCAGAAGCTAAAAAATTAAAACAAGACATAGAAAAGATAATTTATTTAGGAGATATCCTAATTAGTTATGGCGATTTTCTTGACAGGGCTCACAAATTAGTTCCTTTAGGTTATTGTGAAGAATGGTATATTAAAGAATTAGAATCAAGTGTTGTTGAGCATTTTGGAAGTTTAGATTTTGAAAAAACAGCTTATATTTTAGAAGAAGATTCAGAAATAATAATAAATCTTTTTAAGAATCCCTTCAAAACAAAAATAAGCTCAGAATTAGCATTTAAAATTTCAAAAACATTTAATGTTCCATTACACCCACATTATACTTATTATTGGACTCAAATATCAAAAGAAGATTTTATTATTTTAATTCAAAGTTTTGAAAGAGCAAAGATTGAAAACAACAAAATAGTATTTCCTTTAGAAAAAAAACTCAAAAACGTTCTCGAAATTTTAGGAATACCTCATAAAAAAATACAAAATGAATTCATAGTTATAGAACCAAATGATGGAAGAGCACTATTAGAAACTTTAGGTCTAAATGAAAAGGAATTTAATTCTAAAATAAAAGATTATGTTTTTGAGATCTCAAAAAATTCTGAATTTAACATTCTCTCTTTCTTAAAAGAAAAATCAGGGATTAAAATAATGGATAAGGCAGGAACTTTTATTGGTGCAAGAATGGGAAGACCTGAAAAAGCCAAGATGAGGGTTTTGGTAGGAAGCCCAAATGTTTTGTTCCCTGTTGGAGATCAAGGCGGTAAGATGAGGTCTTTTCAAGCAGCATTGGAGGAGGGTTTTATCGAAGCAGAATTTCCACTATACTTTTGCACAAATTGTAACAAAAAAACAATATATCCAATCTGTGAGGTTTGTAACAAAAAGACAATAAGAATGTTTTATTGTAGTGTTTGTGGAGAAATAAGCCAACCGTGTAAGCATAATAACTTAAAAACATACAGTATGCAGAGAATAGATATAAAACATTATTTTAAAAAAGCACTTGAAAGATTAGACACAGAAATATATCCTGACTTAATAAAAGGGGTTAGAGGAACAAATAATAAGGATCATGTTATGGAAAACTTATGTAAGGGAATACTTAGAGCAAAATATGGGCTTTGTGTGAACAAGGACGGAACAATAAGGTATGATATGACCGAACTTCCAATAACACACTTTAAACCAATAGAGATTGGAACGCCAGTTGAAAAACTTAGAGAATTAGGATACGAAAAAGATATTTATGGAAGAAAACTAGTGAGTGAAGAACAAATTTTAGAGTTAAAACCACAAGACATAATAATTCCTAAGGAAAAATATACTGACGAGCCAGCAGACATAATTCTTTTCAAAGTTTCAAAATTTATTGACGAACTCTTAGAAAAATTCTATAAACTAAAACCTTTTTATAACTTAAATTCTCCACAAGACTTAGTAGGACATTTAGTTATTGGATTAGCACCTCACACTTCAGCAGGTATAGTTTGTAGGATAATTGGGTTTTCAAAAATACAAGCAATACTAGCTCATCCTTTATGTCACGCTGCAATGAGGCGTGATTGTGATGGGGACGAAACATCGATAATGTTACTTATGGACGGGTTTTTGAATTTTTCAAGACAATTCCTACCTGATAAGAGGGGAAGCAGAACAATGGATAGTCCTCTTGTTTTAACAGAAATTATTGTGCCTTCAGAAGTTGATGATATGGTTTATAAGATGGATGTAGTTGAAAGTTATCCTCTAGAACTTTACTATGAATCATACAATTATAAAATGCCTAATGAGGTAAATGTTGAAACTCTTGGAAAGAGATTAAGAACGGAAAAACAATACGAAGGTTTTTCATTTACTCATCCAACAACAAACATTAATTTGGGAACTTTATGCTCTTCGTATAAAACACTACCCACAATGGAGGAAAAAATAAAAGGACAAATGAAGATTGCAGAAATGTTAAGGGCTGTTGATTCTGGAAAGGTTGCTGAGCTTGTAATTGAAAAACATCTCTTAAAGGACTTGAGGGGAAACTTGAGAAAATTTTCAAGACAACAGTTTAGGTGTGTTAAATGTAATAAAAAGTTTAGAAGAATACCCTTTACTGGAAAGTGTGATTGTGGTGGGAGAATTATATTTACAATATCAGAGGGCTCAATAATTAAGTATTTAGAACCTGCTTTGAGCATAGCAGAAAAGTATGATGTTTCACCATACATTAAACAAAGTTTAGAACTTACTAAGAGTATGATAGAAAGCGTGTTCGGAAAGGAAAAGGACAAACAACAAAGTCTTGGAAGGTGGTTTGGATGAATTTTATAACAAAAATTCATAAAGCTCAAGGAAAGATCGTGCTTGCTGTTTGTGATGAAGAAATATTTGGAAAAAAATTTTGTGAGGGAAACAAGCAGATTGATTTAACTTCTGATTTTTACAATGGCAAAAAAACAGACGAACTTCACGTTTTAGAATTAATGAAATCAGCTAACTCAATAAATCTTGTTGGAAAGAACATAATAAAACTCGCAATTAAAAACAATTTTTTAAGTGAAGAAAATGTTTTGATAATAGACAAAATTCCAATCGCAATTATTGTAAATGAGATTTAAACGAATTTATGGAACACTCTTCTTTGCTCCACAGACAGAACACTTTATAAATGTAAAGGAGCCTTCTTTAACCAAATCAGTGTCAGGTTTTTTGCATTCTGGACAAAAAACATAAATCTTTGCGTATTTATCTATTTTTTCATTTATTTGTGATGCAGAAATTTTTCTTCCCAAAATTAGTGAACTCTTAGTTAGTTCGCCAGGAGTTGCAAGTTCTTTAAGAAGAAATTTTAGAACATGCTCTGGTTTTCTCCTCAAAACAGAACATATGTCTTGAAAATTACTTATAACTGTTTTATTACCTTGGATGTGTCCCCTAACTTTTGGAATTTCAAATCTTTCTTCTGTTGTTTTTTTCTCAGGCAGTTTTGAATAAGCCCTTTCAAGCATTTCCTCATAATTCATGATTAGAAGGCACTATTAAGCATTATTTAAATCTTTTGAATAAAAAATTAAAAATCAATACCTCTTATTGGACCAACAATTTTTGAATTATTGCTAAAATAGTGTTTTACACATTTTATTTCAGAAACAATGTCTGATATTTTAATAAAATCCTGTGGAGAGTTTCTTCCTGTTAAAACAACATTTGTTTCTTTTGGAACGCTTCTTAAAAATTTTATTATTTTTCTCTTATTTAACAAACCAAAATAAACAGCAGTGTTTATCTCATCAAGAATTAATAAGAAGGGTTTTTGTTTTAAACAATCAAAAGCTTTTTTTAAACCCTTTTCAGCGAGAATTTTATCCTTTGATTTTATTTCTTTTATTTTTTTCAATTCTACATTTCCAATTTTTTTATTACTTATCTTGTTTTTACTTTTTGTTAAAAAATAGTTTGTACCAAAATTATAAATCAATATTTTTTTCCCAAATCTTTTATCACTCTTATTAAGTTGTTTGATAAAATTATACTCTCCAGAATTTTTTGTTTTCATGAATTGTATTATAATTATTTTTTTGTTATGTCCCAAAGCCCTAAAAGCAACTCCCAAAGCAGATGTTGTTTTTCCTTTTCCATCCCCTGTTATGTTTATTATCATAATTTTTTTTAACCGCACTTGCTATAACCGCAGTTTAAACAAGTATAACAACCCTCGGCAAAATAAAGTTTTGAACCACAAACAGGACAACTTTCTTCTGATTCTTCAAAAACAGAACTCAGCTCTTCTTTAATCAAACTTGGATCTATTCTTTCTGATTTGTTAGGAGTTGGTTGAGAAGTTCCCTTATAAATGACCTGAATACTTTTGCTTTGGTCCCTATAAATGGTTATTCCCTTACAACCAAGTTCATAAGCAAGCTTATAAGCCTTTTCAACATCCAAGATTGTTGCATCACTCCTTAAGTTTATTGTTTTGCTTACAGCATTATCCGTGTATTTTTGGAATGCAGCTTGCATCCTAACATGCCATTCTGGTTCAATATCGTGAGCTGTTACAAATAATTCTTTTATTTTTTTTGGAATGTTCTTTACATTTTCAAGAGTGCCTGTTTCAACAACCCTTTTCATTAACTCTTCAGAATGAATCTCGTTTTTTATTAGAACCTCTTCAAATAGTCTGTTTACTTCTATAAGTTCTGTTCCCCCAAGAACTCCTTTTCTTACAAAAGCAAGAGCAAATAATGGTTCAATACCAGAACTCGTGTCTGCTATTATGCTGAGAGTTCCTGTTGGGGCTATTGTTGTAACAGTAGCATTTCTAACCTTGATGTTCTTTTGATCCCAAACACTACCTTTAAAGTTTGGAAAAACACCTTTATAATCTGCAAGTTCAACTGATTTTTCTCTAGCCTTTTCAGTTATGAATTTCATAACTTTCTCAGCAAGATTTAGGGCTTCTTCAGAATCATACTTAATTTCAAGTTTTATAAGCATCTCAGCCCAACCCATAACTCCCAAACCAATCTTTCTGTTTGCTCTTGTTAACCTCTCAATTTGTGGGATGACATACTTATTAGCGTCAATCACATTATCCAAAAAATGAACTGCTGTTTTAACTGTTTTTTCTAACAGCTCCCAATTAACTTCTTTATTTTCACTAACCATCAATGAGAGGTTTATAGAACCTAAATTACAACTCTCATAATTTAATAATGGTTGTTCACCGCAAGGGTTGGTGGCTTCTATTAATCCAACGTGTGGTGTTGGGTTAAACTTGTTTATTGTGTCAATAAAAATTACTCCGGGATCTCCTGTTTTCCAAGCTTGATAAACTAATAAATCCCAAACCTTTTGTGCAGAAATCCTAGCCACAACTTCGTTGTTTCTCGGGTTTATCAGTTCATATTCTTTTTTTTCTTTTAAAGCTTTCATGAATTCGTCTGTTATTGCAACAGAAATGTTAAAATTGCTTAAAATCTTGTTTTCAGAGTCCTTTGATGTTATGAATTCCAAAATATCTGGGTGGTGGACGCTTAAAACACCCATGTTAGCTCCCCTTCTCTTCCCACCCTGTTTTATAACTTCTGTTGTGACGTCAAAGACCCTCATGAAAGATAATGGTCCTGAAGCAACTCCTTTTGTTGAGCTTACAATATCCCCTTTTGGTCTTAACTTTGAAAAAGAAAACCCTGTTCCACCGCCTGTTTGGTGAATTATTGCAGTGTTCTTTACAGCTTCAAATATTTCTGGAATTGAATCACCAACACCCAAAACAAAACAAGCAGACAATTGGCCTAGTCTTGTTGAACTGTTCATTAGAGTTGGAGAGTTTGGGAGAAAATAAAGTTTTGACATAATTTCATAAAACTCGTCCTCTAATTTTTTTATCTCTGAAAGATTTTCTTTTAAACTTAAAATAATCTCTTTAAAATCAACTCTCATCCTTCCTTCTCTGTTTAAATTATTGTAAGCTCTCTTTAACATTTCATAATCATAAACATTATAACCTAATGCTTGCATGTATGATAAAAGTTCTTTTTCTTCATTAGAATTTATTTCTTTTATACTCTGTTTTCTTTCCTTATCATAGAATTTTTTGTTATACAAAATTTCTACAAGAGCAATATATTTTGCACTTCTTCTGAATAATTCGCTTGTGGATTCTACAACCTTTCCATCAACATCTTTAAGCAAGTATCTTGATTCTAAGACCTTTATTGCATTTATAGAAAGTTTTAATTCGTCTCTAACTCCTAAAGTTTCTTTAAACTCTCTTATCTTTTGTCTTTTGTTTCTATAAAGAATGTAGTCCTTTGCAATTTTTGAATAATTCTTTTCAATAAGAACTGCTTCAACAATATCTTGGATTTCTTCAACAGTCGGTATTTTCTTGCCATCGAATTTTTCATTTAATTTTTTAACAACTTCTTCTCCAACTTCTATTGCAATGTTTTTGTCATCATAACCAACACTCTTAGCTGCTTTCCAAACAGCATTTATTATCTTGTTCTTATCAAAATCAACAATTCTACCATCTCTTTTTTGAACTTTTTTGACAACCTTTTCTTCTTGGTTCATAAAACACCTCTTAAAACTATAAAAAATTTTTATTCTAAAAAATTATAAAAACCCCAAGCACAATTTTTTTTAATTTAAAACCCATATTTAAATATTGTTTTTGTTAAAAATATTTATTAAAAATATTAGTAAGAAAAATAACTATAAGAATTTTTAATTAGTAACTTTAAAAAAGTTAAAATAAAAATTCAAAATTAAAATTAAAGTTTTAAAATTTATTTTTCAACATTAAATCTGAGAATAGCAGCAACTCCTCCTAAATCCTTAAGTTGAACTCCTTCACTTGTTTCTGTTGATATTATCCTAAAATTAGTTGAAAACTTCTTAGCTTCTTCTTCAAGTTCTTCAATTAGTTTTTCATCACAACTTTCTGAAACAAGAAGGGTGTCAACAAATCCTTGTTGTAAATAATTCTTTACATAATCTAAACCATAAGCAACACTACCAGGTTCTTTTGCAAGCTTGTTAAAGAATAATTCCATTATTTTTTTCTCTTCAAAAATTTCTTCTCCTTCTAAAATATCTTGAGACCTGTTAACCAATTCTTGAAGTCCAAACTCATCAGTATAGGTTATGTCCTTTACCGCAATTATTTTCTTTTTAATCTCATTTGTAATGTAGTTTCCTTCAACAAACTCTTGTTTTGTCGGACCAGGACCTCCTACAATAATACCTTTTAAATCCCTTTTTAAGAATTGTTCCTTAACATACTCGCCAACTTTATTATAAAATTCTTTAGCAGCACCCTCTCTTAATCTTGCAAATCTTTGGGCTGATTGTCCTCCTGCCTTGAATTTTCCAGGAACAGCAGAGTGTGTTTTAACAAGTGGAATTATTTGTTTTCCATTGAGCAATGCAATAGTTGCTTCTCTCCTGTCAATGACTATTAGTCCATAAACGTTTTTTTCTGAGAGCATTTCTTTTAATGGCTCAAGAACAAACTCTTTATCACACCTATAAATTCTAATTTTTATTGGTAGGGGAGGTTCAATACTCCAAACCCTCAAATCTGTTTTTCCTTCTGCGCTTGCAACATTTCCTGAAAAAACAGCCAAGCCATGAGGTGGTGTTCTTTTGTATAATCTTAAATGTTGAAGCATTCTTTCAAGAGCGTCAATAACATTCTTTCTTGTTGTAGATGACTTAATATTTGTAGCAGTGCTTTGTTCTTGTAGTAAATGTTGTATTATTTTATTTAGATCATAGTCTTCAGGAATATAAACAGAAACAAGTTCTGTGTGTCTTGCTTTGTATTGGGAAAGTTCTTTTATGAATTTTTTAAGCTTATAACGTTGTTCTTCACTAATCATTATAAAAAGGTGTTTTTGCAAATTATATAAAATTAACGATTAAAAATAATCAAAACCAATATAAAAATAGAAAATATATTTTATAAAGAGTATTTTTTGTAAATTATTTTTAAGTAGTCATTTTTTTGTTTGTTTTAAAACAAAATTTCCAAAGGAAACAAGGGGGTCGTTTTTTTTATTTAATCTTAAAAACAAAATTTTTTGAATTTTTAAACCAAGAAAATCAAAAATTCTAATGGAAAAATAAGGGGCATACTATTTTTAAATGTTATTTTTTAAAGATTTTATTTTTATACAAAAGTATTTATAAATTAGTTCTCACAACTATTTAAAAAGGGTTTAAAAATAAAAAGTTTAAAAATATAAAAGGCAAGAAGAGAAAAATGGAGGATGGTAATAATGGCAAAAAAAGAGAAGAAAGAAAACAAAGAGAATAAAAGAGAAATACACGTTGTAAACATCGTAGTGAGCAGTTCTTTAAAACATGAGATACCATTAGAAAAGATGGCAGCAACACTCAGCAACACAGAATACAATCCAGAACAATTTCCAGGATTAGTAATAAGGATAAAAGAACCAAAAACATCAGCTCTGATTTTTAGTTCAGGAAACATTGTCTGCACAGGAGCAAGAAGCATGAGAAAGGTTAAGGAAGCAATAAAGAAAATAATAAGCAGTTTGGAAAAGATAAACATAAAGATTGATATAGAACCAGAAATCAGGATTCAAAACATTGTCGCTTCTGGCCAAATAGGAATGGACTTAAACCTTAATGAACTTGCAATAAAACTCAGAAACACAGAATATGAGCCAGAACAATTTCCTGGATTAGTTTATAAACTACCTCAAGCAAACGCAACATTTTTGCTTTTCAGCAATGGAAAGATAGTTTGCACAGGAACAAAGAGCGAGGAAGAAGTGAATAGTGCACTAGACATGCTCATAAGCAACCTTAAAAAGGTTTTAAAGAAATAAAATATTATTGGAACTTTAAGGATTTTTGTATTTTTTGCACTTTTTATTTTTTTGTTTTTTAAATCAACAAATTATTTTTACAACTCAAATAAAAAAAGATTCAATAATAAAAACAACACAATAAAAATCCTACAAAAATAAAAAAGTTGAAAATGGAAGTAAATGAGCAAATAAACACTTTCTTGGAATTCTTTGAAAAACACTATGAAGTCGAACTACTAACTGCCCTAAGCACTAACAAGAATTTTATTTTTATTGATTTTGTAAAGTTAAGCATTTTTAGTCCAGAATTAGCAGAATTACTAATAGAACAACCAGAAGAAACCTTAAAAGCAGCAGAACTAGCTATTAAAAAATTCAGCAATGAAGAAATAAAACACTTCAATATTAGAATCACAAACCTTCCAAAAGAAAGAGAGAAAAAAATAAGAGAGATCAGAACTGAAGACATTGGAAAACTAATTTTTGTAGAAGGGATTGTAAAACAAAAATCAGATGTTAGGCCTCAAGTTATAAGTGCAAGGTTTGAGTGTCCTTCTTGTGGCAACATAATCTCTGTATTACAAACATCACAAACATTCTCAGAACCATCAAGTTGTAGTTGTGGAAGAAAAGGAAAGTTTAAGTTATTAAGCAAGGAAATGATTGACGCACAAGGAATTGTATTAGAAGAAATCCCAGAATTGCTTGAAGGAGGAGAACAACCAAAGAGAATAAATGTTTTCTTACAAGAAGACCTTGTAAGCCCAATCTCTGAGAGAAAAACAAACCCTGGAAGCAAAATAAGAGTTATTGGTTGGATAAAAGAAAAACCAATAACAACAAAAACAGGAAGCAAACTAACAAGATTTGACTTAATGATAGAAGCAAACAATGTTGAATCAATAGAAGAAACATTTTATGAAGTAAAAATTTCAAAAGAAGAAGAAGAAAAAATAAAAGAACTAGCACAAGACCCAAAAATATACAAGAAATTAGTTGATTCTGTTGCACCTTCAATATTTGGTTATGACAAAATAAAAGAAGCACTAGTTCTACAATTATTTGGCGGCGTGAGAAAAAAGAGAAGTGATGGAGTTCTAAGCAGGGGAGATATTCACATACTCTTAGTAGGAGACCCTGGAGCTGGAAAGAGCCAACTACTAAAAAGAATCTCACTAATAGCTCCAAAAGGAAGATACGTGTCTGGAAAAGGTGTTAGTGGGGCAGGACTAACAGCAACAGTTGTTAGAGACGACTTCTTAGGAGGTTGGAGTTTAGAAGCAGGAGCTCTTGTTTTAAGCAACGACGGTATTTGTTGCATAGACGAGCTTGATAAGATGAGTAATGAAGACAGAATAGCAATGCACGAGGCACTTGAACAACAAACAATATCAATAGCAAAAGCAAACATACAAGCAACTTTGTTGGCAAGAACAACTGTTTTAGCAGCAGCAAACCCAAAGTTTGGCAGGTTTAACCGTTCAGAAACCCTAGCAAAACAAATAGATTTACCACCAACACTAATAAACAGGTTTGACTTAATATTTCCCATACAGGATATTCCGGATGAAAAGAGAGATGAAAGCATGGCAAGACACATTCTACAATTACACCAAAACCCAGAAATGCAAGAACCAGAAATACCAACAGAATTGTTAAAAAAATACATTGCATATGCAAGACAAAAAGTTAATCCAAAATTAACTGATGCAGCAATAGAAGAAATAAAAGATTATTATGTAAAAATGCGTTCGTCAGAAAAAGGAGAAGGAGAAGAGTCAAAAGTCCCAATTATTTCCTCATCAGCAAGACAGTTAGAAGCCCTTGTTAGATTAGCAGAAGCATCAGCAAGAGTAAGGTTATCAGATAAGGTTAGTAAAAAAGACGCTAGGAGAGCAATAGAATTATTAACATTTTGCCTATCACAAGTTGCAGCTGACGAGGGAGGAAGAATTGATATTGATAGAATCACAACAGGAATAACAGCATCTCAAAGGAGCAAAATAATAATATTCAAAGAAATTTTAGAAAATCTTGAAAAGAGCTTAAAATCAGAAAAAATACCTAAGGAAAAGATAATTAATAAATGCCAAGAAGAAGGTATATTGGCAGATGAAGTTGAAGAGATTATAGAAAAATTAAGGAGAAGTGGGGATATATTTGAACCAGAAAGAGGTTTTATTCAAAGAATTTAATTAAAAAATTTTAATCATTAATTTTTTGTTTAGTTTGGGGGTAAAATGCAAGAAAACCTTAAGAGACAGATAGCTTACAAAGTCAAAATAAAAGACTTACTTAGGGGAGATTATGTTAAGAGGGATGGTTGGGAGCCAAACTACATTAGGGATGTTTTTGGAAGAGAAATTTCAAGGGTTAATATTTCAGGAGTAATATTATCAAAATCAGAAGAACTTAATTATAAAAGCATAACAATAGATGATGGAACAGGAATAATAAGTGTAAGAACATTTGGAGAATTTGATCTTTCAGATTATGACATAGGAGACATAGTTTGTGTTATAGGAAAACCAAGGGTTTTTGCAAATGAAAAGTATGTTGTTTTAGAAATAATAAAAAAAATAAAAGATAAAGAATTCTTAAAAACAAGGGATTTGGAAATTGAATATCAAAAGAGAAAACTAGCATTACAACAAGAACACAAAGTTGGAAAGATAGATACAATATACAATTTAATAAAGGAATTAGATGATGGTTTTGGAGTTGAAATTCAAGAAATAATAAAGAGAACAACAATACCTGATGTTGAAAAAATCATTAAGAAAATGTTAGAGTCAGGAGACATATTTGAAATAAGACCAGGTTATGTTAAAACATTAGAATAATCCTCCCAAATTATTTTAAACTAGAAGAAGAGAGGAGTTACAAAAACCTCAATAAGAGCGGCAACGAACAGCATTAATAATGAAATTATTAACAAATCAGCAGTATCTATTATAACCCTTTCAAAATTCTTTGTTGTAAAATCATGCCTTACTATTGCTGTTGAAATTATTCCCCCTGCTAATCCTGCTATCAAGTAAGCACAAATTTCTGGTATTCCGTGAATTAAATATCTCAAAATCGAAAGAGAATAAGCCCTAAAATAATAGTACAAAGAAGTAAAGCCAAAAGCCAAACTAAACTTTGCAATCTCTGTTCTGAAAAAATTCCCAATTGCAGTTCCAACAACAGAAGCATTCCAAGTTAGAATAAAAAGAGCACCAGCACCATACAAAAATGAGAAGAAAACACAAAATAATAAAACCTTAACATTATTCAAAAAAATTATTGAAAAAATATTAACTTGTGATTTAAAATTCCCTGTTGGAGCGTTTATTGCAGCAATAGTTTGTGTTTGGGCTAAAAAAACATTTTCAACAGTTTCTCTAGGAAGCACAATATACCAAAAAGAAAAGCCGATAATAAATCCAACAAATAAAAAACTCATTGCCAAGAATAATTTCTCATGCTCTTTTAAGAGTTTAACCTCATCATCTATTGAAATATCCTTTTGCTCTTCATACCTTATAGAATCATAAAACAATGGGAGAGCAGCAATTACGGTTAGCAAGATAACAACCATGCTCAAGTGAGTTGAGAATATCCAATTTCCTAAAAAGATTGCAATGCTGCAATACAAAAATCCAAGAAGCATTAACTCCCAAGGTTTTTTTTCAGCTTTAAAAACATTAACGAGATACTCAACAACCATGTCTTAGAATAATATAAGTTAATTTAAAAATTTTTTTAATTTAAACACAAAGTAATTAAACAATAAGAGATATCTTTGTTTTTATGGATGAAGAATTTTTAAAAAAGGCCTTTGAAGAATTATTCTCTGAAAAACCAAATAAGTACAATATTGTTTTTAGAGTAGATTATCGTTCTTTAAAAGGTTTTAATGCTTACGCAATTTTAAGACAAGATCTTAATAAAAAAACAGTAACTTTTGTTCTAAGCAAAAAATGGGAGGACATAAATTTAATGATAAAAAAAGGCTTAGTTCAAAGTCTAATGGCAAGATTGCTTTCAAAAAAATTAGGACTAAAGCCAAAAACGACAACAAGCGTTAGCGTCTATAACAACTTCCTTAAAAGCATGCATTTATCAATAAACAAAACAAAAACAGAAAGTAAATTAGAAGAATCATTTAACAGGGTTAATAAAAAATATTTTAACGAGCTCATAGAAAAACCAAACTTAAGATTTGGTAGAGAATCCTACAGAGTTTTAGCACATTACAATTTACAAACAGATACAATAACCGTGAGTAATATTTTTAGAGAAGCGGATGATGATATTTTAGACTTTTTGATTTATCACGAACTCTTACACAAAATTATAAAATTTAATGGTAATTTTAAAAGGTTTTATCACACAAGAAAATTTGGTAAAAAAGAAAAAGAGTTTGAAAATTATGATATAATTAATAAAAAGTTAAACAACTATGTTAAAAAATATTTAACCAATAAACTAAAAACAAAAAACTTTAAAAAGAAACCATTTTTCTTTAATTTCAGGTGAGCTTATGGGAGAGACCAAAGTTGTGCAAGCA
Source organism: Candidatus Woesearchaeota archaeon (assembly GCA_038825775.1). Taxonomy (GTDB): domain Archaea; phylum Nanobdellota; class Nanobdellia; order Woesearchaeales; family WAPY01; genus JAWBOW01. Next base: position 37,431 of record JAWBOW010000002.1, read on the forward strand.
ACATCTTTAAAGATTGGAAGCTATGTTATACTAGAAGGAGCGCCTTGTAAGGTAGTCAATATTCAAATATCAAAGCCAGGAAAACACGGGCATGCAAAAGTAAGAATCGTAGGTGTAGGTTTAATAGACGAGAAAAAAAGGGATGTTGTTGTTCCAGGCCATGAAAACCTCGAAGTGCCAATAGTAGGAAAAAAATCAGCTCAAATACTCTCAATTCAAGGAGACACAGCAACAGTTATGGACTCAGAAACATTTGAAACTTTTGATATGAAAATCCCAGAAGAATTAAAAGAACAGGTTGCTCCAGGAGTAAATGTGTTGTATTGGGAGATAATGGACCAAAAGATAATGAAGCAAATAAAACCATCTTAGGTGATCTTTTATGGCAAAATTTCCTGAAGCAGAAGAAAGACTCTTTAGAAATGTTTTTGTTTGTAGAAAGTGCAAGACAAAAGTAAGAGCTCCAACCTTGAAAGTAATAGCAGGGAAGGTTAGGTGCAGGAAGTGTGGAAGCAAAGCATTAAGGCCTATAAGAAAAAAATAATCTAGAAAGGTTTTCATGTTAGAAAGCATAATAAAAAGCACAGCAAGCATTATAGAAAAAAACATTTACATAATTCTTTTTTATTTAGTGCTTATCATCATAATCTTAATTTTTAGAAAAAGATTTGAAATAGAGTCAAAATTCATTCTGTTGTATAAGACAAAATTTGGTTTGAAATTAATGGAAAAATTAAGCAAGAATTATGGAGAAATAATTAAAATAGTTGGATACAGCTCTATAGGAGTAGGTTTTTTAGGAATGTTATTCATGATTTTTGTTCTTATTCAAAACCTAATCTCAATTATAATAAAACCTTCAACAACATCTTCACTCACTTTAGTTCTTCCAGGAACAATAATACCGGGAATTGGAAAGTTAAATTTCACATTTTGGCTTATCACAATATTTGTTGTTGCTCTAGCTCACGAATCAGCACACGGAATAGTTTCATTAGCACACAAGATAAGAGTCAAAAGTTCAGGAATTGTTTTTTTTGGACCAATAATTGGTGCTTTTGTTGAGCCAGAAGAAAAGGAAATCTCAAAATCAAAAGATATTGTTCAATACTCAATATTTGCAGCAGGTCCATTTGCTAACATCATACTATCAATAATAATTATGTTCATAATCTCATTATTCCTAAACCCACTTTATATAAAACTTACGACAGAAGCAGGAATCTCTTTTACAAGCATACAAAAGGATTTTCCTGCTGAAAAAGCAGGTTTAAAAGAAGGAATAATAATAAATAAAATTAACAATCAATCAATAAAAAATTATAATGATTTCTTAGAATTTATGATAAGTGTAAAACCAAACCAAACACTAGAGTTGAGCTCAAAAAACCAAACATTTGTTTTAGTAACAACAGAAAATCCTGAAAAACCAGGTAGGGGCTATATAGGAATAAGCGGTATTAAAGAAGAAAGAGTTCCAAAATCAAACAATATCTTATTTTTAACAACATCTTGGTTTTTAACATTGTTTAATTTTATAATGGTTATTAGTGCAGGAATAGGACTTTTTAATCTTTTACCATTAGGAATAGTTGATGGTGGGAGAATGATAAAAACAGCATTAGAATCAATTTATAAGGACAAAAACAAAGCACTAAATGTTTGGAAAAGAATTTCCTGGTTTGTTCTTCTGCTTTTGTTATTTAACCTGTTGATACCCGCCTTTAAGCCAATAATCAAAATCTAATTTTAATATTCTTTATTATTTGTTTCTTAATTCAAAAAAACAACACACTCTATCTTAAAATTTTTAAATACTTACGAAAACCTAAAAAACATGATAACAATTGTTTTTGTAGAACCAGAAAACGAAGAAAACATTGGGCTAATAGCAAGGGTGATGAAGAATTTTGGTTTTGAACAACTAATATTAGTTAATCCAAAATGCAAAATTAATTTAAAAGCATTCTTTGTTAGCAAGCACGCAAGTGATGTTATAAAAAAAGCAAGAATTGTTAAAAGAATTTTCTTAAAAAATTTTGATTATGTTATTGGAACAACAGCAAAGATAACAACGGATTATAACATAATAAGATCCCCTTTAACTCCAGAAATTGCAGCAGAAAAGATTTCAAAACTTAAGAATAAAAATATTGCAATACTTTTAGGCAGGGAAGGAATTGGTTTAAAAAATAAAGAATTAGAAAAATGTGATTTTACAATAACAATACCAACATCAGAGTATAAAACATTAAACGTTTCTCATGCTTTGGCAATAATACTTTACGAAATATTCAAAAGGGATTTTAAAGGATTTGAAAAAATAACACCTGCTTCAAAAATAGAAAAAGAGGTAATTCTTAAAAAAATAAAAAACATTCTTAATAATTTGGAATTTAAGACAAACTCTAAAAAAAGAACTCAAATTTTGGTTTGGAAAAGAGTAATTGGAAAAGCAGAATTAACAAAAAGAGAAGCATACGCTATTCTTGGGTTTTTATCAAAGATTGAAGAGAACCTTAATAAAAAAAATTCTTGAAAGTTGGGCTCGTAGTTCAATGGTAGAACGCTGCCTTCGCAGGGCAGAAGCTCCGGGTTCAAATCCCGGCGAGTCCATTATCAAAATTATTTTAATTTTTACTCAGAAAACTTCTTCACACTTTCCATAATATTCATGCAATGATCACTAACCCTTTCAAGATTGTTTAAAATATCTGTGTAAATTGTTGACGCGGCAACATTACAAACCTTATTTTTTAATCTTTCAACGTGATTATGAGAAGCTTTCTTAACCATTAAATCAATCTCTTGTTCCCTATACTCTATAATCTTTGCTAGTTTTTTATCATATTTTCTTAAAAGTTTAAACGCATCAACTACATTCTCTCTAACATTCTTATAAATTATCTTTAATTCTCTTATTGCATATTTTGAGAAATTAATATTCTCATTATAAGCATAAATTCCTAATTCTGTTAGATTTGTAGCATGATCTGCAATTCTTTCAACATCATTAACTATTCCTAAGTATGAAGAGACAGTTTTTGCTTCCCTATCAGACATTTCTCTCATCGAAATTTCTGTTAGAAAATTAGTTATTTCCTTTTGCAAATCATCAACAACAACTTCTGCATTGTTAACATACCTTTCATTATTTATTTCATTATTAAAAATTATTTTCATTGATTTATCAAGCATTTTTAAAGAGAGCTCTGCTTCTCTTATAATTTCCCTTTTAACAAGTTCCAAACCAATCAAAATATTATTAACCAATTTTTTGTTCAAGTATTTTGGCCCTACACTTATAAAATCTTCCTCTCCTCTAACTAGAACGTTTATTAAATTATAAAATGGTTTTATAAAAATAAGCATAATAAAAGTTGTAGTCACATTAAATATTGTGTGTGACATTGCTATTTGCTTTCCCAATTCTAACGGCATTAAACTACAAATTTTTACGAAGTAATTAAGGAAAGGAAGGAATAATAAAACTCCAAAGAGATTAAACAAGAAATGAGCAAGAGCACTCTTTTTTGCAGTTTTGGAAGTGCCGATAGAAGCTAATAGTGCAGTAACTGTTGTTCCAATGTTCGCTCCCAATATTATTGGAATTGCATAATTTAGAGTTATGAGTCCTTCAATCCCCAAAACAACTACAATGCTTGTTGTAACACTGCTTGATTGTATTATTGCCGTGAATAAAAGACCAATTAGTATTCCTAATAAAGGGTTTTTTAAATTTTTTATTGATTCTAAAAAATAAGGGCTATCTCTTAATGGAACAAGCCCTGTTTCCATCATTTTTAAACCAAAAAACAACAATCCAAAATAAAACATTATTTCACCAACACCCCTTCTTTTTGATTTTCCAAAAAACCAAAGCAAAAAACCAAAAATCATGAAGTAAATTCCATACTTCGTTAACTTAAAAGCAACAAACTGTGCTGTAATTGTTGTTCCGATGTTTGCTCCAAAGATTATTCCAAGAGAATCATAAAAGCTAATGATTCCGGCATTAACTAAGCCTATAACAATAACAGTTACTGCACTGCTGCTTTGAACAATAGAAGTCACAATTGTTCCTAAAAAAACACCCTTTAAAGGATTACTCAGGGCTTTTTCAAAACTCTTTCTTAAACTAGAACTAAATGATTTTTGAATAGAATTACTAAGCATAATTATTCCGTGTAGGAATAAAATAAAACCAGCAACGGCATAGAGCATATTTGAGTTCATTTTAATTTTTCTCTTTTTTTAAATTCAAAATTTTTTTTATTTTTTATTAAATCTTTTAATTTATTAAACCTTACTATAATTTTCTTATCAGGGTTTGGCCTGGCATTTCCAGACAACTTATAATAAACCCTTTCAGATTTTGAACCCCAACTAAAATTTCCATCCTCACTCTTTATTCTGCTGATCTCAAAATCCCCTGTTGAAATTCCTTTTCTTAAATGATAATATATTAACCTCTGACTAACCTTTGGAAATAAAGCATTATAGAATTTATAAATCTCATAACCATGAGCCTCTTTTAGCAAGAATAACAGATCAATAATGTTTTCTCTAACATCAGATTTTAAAGGCCTACCCCTCATAATTATTTCTTTTTTTTAGTATTATAAAAATCTTATTTTTTTTAAGCAAAATTTTTTTAATGAACAAAAAACTTCATTTCCTTATGAACAAAAACCACAACACCAAAAACAATACTCTTTTGAAACAAAAAAAGGAACTAATTAATATGTGGTTAAGAGAAGGAATAATAAGCAAAGAAGACAATTTACTAATAAAAGCTTTTTTGGAAGTGAAAAGAGAGGATTTTGTGCTTCAAGAACATAGAGATTTTGCTTATGCTGACACAGCACTTCCATTAATTAATGAAGCAACAATATCCCAACCAACAGTAATAATGATGATGCTAAAAAATCTTGATTTAAGAAAAAATCAAAAGGTTCTTGAAATAGGGACAGGTTCTGGTTATCAAACAGCAATAATCTCACTAATAGTTAAAAAGATAATAAGCATAGAGATCGACAGAGAAGTTTTTGAGATGGCAAAGAAAAACCTTTCAAATTTCAAGCAAAAGAATATTAAGCTAGTTTGTGGTGATGGAAAAAATGGTTTTGAAGAAGAAGCACCTTATGATAGAATAATAATAAATGCTGCATGCGAAGAAATACCTAAAAGTTTACTCAAACAACTGAAGAATAATGGCATTCTAGTTGCTCCGGTTGGAAAACCTTATCAATCATTAGTTGTTGTGAATAAGAAAAACAACAAATTATTTTTTGAAGAAAAATTAAATAATGGTTTGGTTTTTGTTAATTTAAGATAAAAATTAAAAAGAGTAATATTGTTTAATAAAAAAATGTTTAAAGCATGGAATCATGGAAGGGATATTGCAAAAATAAAGAACTTAATAAAAAGTAATAGAACTAGCTTAATAAAGAATAAGTTTAAAAAATTAAAACAAGAAGAACTAAAAGAATTAGTAAGCATTGCAAAAGCACAAATAAAAGCAGAAAATTTGTTTTCTAAGGGCTTCAAGATGTTTTTAAACGAAGAAGATTTAAGATTCACGACACAAGAATTCATAGCAGATTATAGGGCAAGAAAAATATATTCTTTTGTTGGAAAGGAAAAAATTGTTGACTTGTGCTGCGGAATTGGATCGCAAACAATAAGCTTTGCAAAGTATTTTAGGCATGTTTTAGCAATTGATATTGATGAGAGAAAAATAAATTATGCTTTTAAGAACATTCAGCACAGGGACTTAAGGAATGTAACCCTTTTAAGAGGAGACATTTTTGATAAAGAAATCATAAAAAAGGTAAGTGATTTTAAACCAAAAGTAATATTTTGTGATCCTCAAAGAAAAGAAAAGGGTTTGAGAGAAGAGGAAAGAGAGTTGATTAAAAATATTATAAAAAACTATTCAAATATAACGAATAATTTAGTAATAGAAGCACCACCTTTCATTAACATTCAAAAATTAAAAGAAGAATTAAAAAAAGAATTTAATTTGGATTTTGAAGCTGAATTTTTAAGTCAAGATCAAAAGCTAAAGAGGTTAACGCTTTATTTCTCAGAACTCAAAAGGGCAGATTACAGCATAATTAATTTTCCAGAAGAAAAAATTATTTACTTAAACTCAGAGAATAATGATTCAATAATCAAAGAAACTAACGATTTAAAAGATTATTTGTTAGAGCCAAACACCGCACTAAAAAGAGCTTCTATGATACACAAAGCATTAGAAATTGCTGGTATAAAAGCAGAAGCATTTGACTTTGGAAGAAATTTAATTTTAACATCAAAAGAAAAAATAAGTGATGAAAACATTAAAGTTTTTTTCCAACAATACAAAGTTTTATTTTCAAAAGAATCGAATAAAGAATGTGATGAAGAAATAATAAAAAAACTTCAAGAGTTTAATGCAAAATATGTTATACTAAAACAAGGTTTTAAACCAGAAAATTATTGGGGTGTGAGAAATTATTATGAGAGGGAATTAAACAGCACAACAAACAAAATTTTATACTTGTTCTATTTAAAAAATAAGCTCATAATAACAGAATTAGAACCGTAACCTAATTTTTTTATTAATCCTATTAATTATTTATTATAAAATTCTTTCAGAACATCTTCTATTTTTTTCCTGTCAAAAATTATTCTTTTCAAAGCAAGAGTTATTCTTTCAGGATTTTCGTTCTGCCACACGTTTCTACCAATTGTTAAACCACAAGCCCCTGCGTTCATAACTTCCTCAGCAATCCTTAAAACATTCTCATCATCAGTTTTAAAACCACCAGCAACAACAACCCTCGTCTTAGAAGCACAATTGACAACCCACTTGAAACCCTCAAAATCATTATTATACTTTAGTTTAACAGCATCAGCTCCTAATTCTAAAGCAACTCTTGCAGCATACGCAATAACATCTGTGTTGTTATCATCAATTCCACTCTTGCTTCTAGGATAACTCCAAACAAAAACAGGCAAACCATAATTGTGCGCTTCTTCAATTATGTTTGAGAGCTCATTAAACATTACTCCTTCATACTCACTTCCAGGATATATTGTATAACCTATCCCGACAGGATTTATTTTTAGAGCACGCTTTATACTACAATTTTGTCTTGAAACTATTTCAGAACCTAAATTTGTTTTTCCATTAACCTTCACAATTATCGGAACTTTATAAGAACTTGAAAACTTCTCTGCAACTCCTGGTTGGGTTACAAGAGCGTTAAATCTTAATTTTTCAGCAAGCTCAAAAACAAAATCAGGATTAACATTAATAGTGTTAAAATCCTTTGGACCGTGCTCTAAACCATGATCATAAGCCAAAATTAATGTTTTATTATTCCAAAAAAGTTTTTTCATCCTCCTTTTGAATTTGTTGTTAAAAAACAAAACAACCACCCCCTAAAACAACAAAAATATTAGGATAATTAAAACAATTAAAAATAAAAGTGCAAAAATTTTATCATTTATTTTATAATTTAAATTGTTTAATCCTTTCTTGTTTTCATCACAAAAATTGTTTGTCTTTTTTCTTTTTAAGTTTTCAACAATTCTCCTGTCATAACTATTCAATTTAAAACACCTTCTTTCTCAGCAATTCTTAAGCGCATCTTAACAACACTATCAGGATTTAATGATATGCTATCAATATTGTTTTCAACCAAAAAATCAGCAAAATCAGGAAAATCACTTGGAGCTTGTCCACAAATTCCAATCTTTTTATGATATTGTTTTGCTATCTTTATAACCTGTGATATTAATCTCTTAACAGCTTCATTTCTTTCATCATAAATAGAACTCACAAGTTCAGAATCCCTGTCCAAACCAAGAGTTAGTTGAGTTAAATCATTACTTCCAATACTAAAACCATCAAAGATTTCTGAAAACTTGTCAGCCAAAACAACATTACTTGGAATCTCACACATAACATAAACTTCCAAACCATCATCATGCTGTACTAAACCATTCTTTGCCATTTCTTCCAAAACCTTTTTACCCTCTTCAACAGTTCTGCAAAAAGGAATCATAACCTTAACATTCTTCAATCCAAAAACATTCCTAACTTTCAGTATTGCTTTGCATTCAAGAGCAAAAGCGTCTCTAAAATTAGGAGAATAATACCTTGAAGCACCCCTCCAACCAATCATTGGATTATCCTCTTTTGGTTCAAAAACATCCCCTCCCAAAAGACCAGCATATTCGTTTGTTTTAAAATCAGAAAACCTAACAATAACATCTTTTGGATAAAAAGCAGCAGCAATCATTGCAATTCCCTCTGCAAGTTTATCAACAAAAAACTCTTTTTTATCAGCATAACCTTCTGTTAATTCCAAAATCTTTTGTCTAACAGAATAATCAGTTATTTTTTCAAAGAATATTAAAGCATTTGGGTGAACTTTAATGTAAGAATTTATTATAAACTCTTCCCTCGCAAGCCCAACACCATCATTTGGAAGGAAAGATAGTTTAAAAGCTTCTTCTGGATTACCAACATTCATCATAATCTTTGTTCTTGTTGAGGGTATTTCATTAACATCAATCCTTTCAACCTTATAATCAAGTATTCCCTCATAAACAAAACCAGTTTCTCCCTCAGCACAACTAACAGTTATTTCAGAATCTTGCTTTAGAACCTCAGTAGCATTACCAGTCCCAACAATACAAGGAACACCAAGCTCTCTGCTTACAATAGCAGCATGACAAGTTCTACCGCCCCTGTTGGTTACAATTGCAGAAGCAATCTTCATTATTGGCTCCCAATCAGGATCTGTCATTTCTGTAACTAAAACATCCCCCTTTCTAAATTGATTAATGTGATGAACATCCTTAATAATATTTACCCTTCCAGAACCAATCTTATCACCGACACTCATTCCAGAAACAAGAACCTTAGAATTCTTTTTTGATTCAGGATTAATAATGTACTTTTCAATAATGTTTTTGTTTCTTTGAGAAACAACTGTTTCAGGTCTTGCCTGAACAATAAATAATTGTCCACTAATTCCATCCTTCGCCCACTCAATATCCATTGGTTTATAATAGCCAGCTTTTTGAGAATAATACTCCTCAATAATACAACCCCAATTTGCCAGTGTTAAAATCTCATCATCATTAAGAGCAAATTTTTTCCTATCAGCAAAATCAACAGGAACGTTCTTTGTGTGTTTGTTACCTTCCTGGGCATAAATCATCTTTATATCCTTAGAACCCAATTTTTTAGAAATAATCGCCCTATAACCTTGTTTTAATGTTGGTTTAAAAACATAGTATTGGTCAGGATTAACAGCTCCTTGAACAATATTCTCTCCCAAACCATAAGAAGCATTTATTAAGATAACATCCTTAAAACCAGATTCTGTGTCAATGGTAAACATAACTCCACTACAAGCCTTGTCAGAACGAACCATCTTTTGAACTCCAACACTCAAAGCAACCTTAAAATGGTCAAAACCCTTATCTGCCCTGTAAGAAATTGCCCTGTTAGTAAATAAAGACGCAAAACACTTCTTAACAGCTTCAAGCAACTCATCATTCCCCCTAATGTTCAAGTAAGTTTCTTGTTGTCCTGCAAAACTCGCATCAGGCAAATCCTCAGCAGTTGCAGAGCTCCTAACAGCAACATCAGGATTAGAACCATACTGCAAGCCCAAATGATAATAAGCTTCTAAAATAGCATTCTTTAATTCTTCAGGCATTTGAGCATTCCTTATCAAATATCTTATCTCATGCCCAACTTTCTGCAATTGCTCAATATTCTTTGTGTCAAGATTCAATAATAATTCATTAATTTTATCCCTTATCCCTGCTTTTTCTAAGAAATAATAATAAGCCCTAGCAGTTATTGCAAAACCATTAGGAATGTTTATTCCTCTTTTAGTTAAATTAACATACATCTCTCCAAGGGAAGCATTTTTGCCACCAACAAGCCTAACATCATCAATACTTATTTGGTCAAACCAGAGAATAAAAGCATCATCCTTCCACATAAAAACACCACTTTTATTTTTTGATTTTAAAATTTTTATTCTTTTTTTATTATTTTTTATTTAAATTTTATAGAATAAAGTTTATTCCTGAAGGTTTATAAAAGTTTTTATTAACTTAAAAATTAAAAATCACTATAAAATGCGTATTTGACTAAGTGTTGAATTTATTATTGCTAAAACTAAAAATTATTATAAAACAGAACAAAATTGTTAATTATTTTTAGAACATTATTTAGAAGAGTTTTTTAATAAAATAAGATTTATGAAAGTTTAAAATTGCAAAAATTTTATTTTTTAGTTGCAAAAACATTCATCCAAGTGTTTTTTATTTGAGCTTTATCAATATCTTTTATCTTTTTAATAAGGATTTTCAAAATCTTAAAATTACAAAACTCTATTAACTTTTTGAATTGTTTTTAGAATACAGTGCATAAAATCTTGATAGTCCTTTATATTCGCTTTTTTGAATAATCTTTTCTCCCCTCCCTACTTATTTTATTTTATATTTTAAACCCCAAAACAAATACTCTTTAGTCTACAAAACTTGCACTTATTATTATTTAATATTTTAGGTGGTTTTTTTGAATTTAGAATTTCAAGAACTTGTTTTACAAGCATTTTTATTTTTAAATCAACGAAAGGATTATAATAAACACTCCTTTCTTCGTCATAGTCAAGGTATTTTATTATTGCTTTTTTCACTTCACCATTTTTAACCTTCTTAACTAGGAACATATAAGCTTCTGCTTGTATTCTGTGAGAAGACCAAACACCTTCTTTTGGAATCCTTCCTGTTTTTAATTCCACAGGAATAATTTCATTTTCAAAACTTAAAATCCTATCAACCCTTCCACACAGTTCTAATTCTTCGTCACTAATGGAAACTTCTGATTCAATCTTTGGAGTTAAAGCATTCCAAAGTTCTCTTCCGTAAAGTCCTGTTTTTAGCATGAAATTGTAAATTATTGAAGTTCTGTCCTTTATTTCAGAAAGAATATTATTCCATGTTAACTTATAAGCTTCAACCAAACTTATGTTAAACTTGTTAAGCAATTCAGAATTTTCTTTTATCACATTCAAAAGAACGTTTGAACTTTCTGCCCTAAACGTTTTTTCTATAAAATCCTTATCCATCTTTTGTATTTCAGTAACAATTCTTTCTTGTTCTTTATTTAAAAAATCAAAAACAGCGTGCTTTAATCTTCCAATAACAACTTCCCTACTTAAAGGTTCTTTTACTTCTAAAGTTCTTAACAAAAATAATTTTCTTGGACAATACTCAAAACAAGCAAGTTCTGTTACTGAAATCATGTCAAGAAAAATAAAAAGTAGTTTTTAAATATGTTTTGCTAGTTTATGTCTTGTGTTTTTAAGTTTTTTAGAAAAACTAACAAATTTTTTCTATCAAGTTGTGCTTTTTATCACTTTTTTTAAGAAGAATAATCTTTGGTTTTTTATCTGATTCTAAAGAATTTATAATTATGTCGTTATCTAAACTTTCATCATAGGCCTTGACAAAGAAACCATAAACAACTTTATCCTTTAAAACATCAGTTATGTCCAAAAAATATTCTCCTTTTCTATCAATCATAACATCATAATGAGATTCATAAGTCTTTGGTACCAAAACAAAATTAATATTATTTATATTAAAATCAGAACTTATTGGATAAAACCTTATGACACTCTTTTTGTTAAAACCATAAACATTAAACCTTAATTTTGCAATATCAAACTCCTTTTCAATTGGCTTTGTTTTTATTATTGTTCTTAACACACCATTTTGATTTCCAACATGCAAGTCAATTCTATCATTATTTATAATTGAAGGATTCGCTTCATAAACAAAGAAATCATCAACTGGATAATATATACTAATTTCATAATAATCTCTAAACAAATCTTTTTCAAAATTAATCTTAATTGTTTTTTCAAAAACAAACTCTTTTGAGCCAAAATAATTATAAGGAGAATATCTTATTAAAACACTTAGCTCTCTTCCAACCATAGAACAAAAATCTTCAGTATAAAATATTAATTCCTTTGTTTCTGAAACATCAATAATATTATTATTTAATAAAGAATTAAAAGTATAGTTTCTTTCATTATCAAAAAACAGAACATCCTTTATTTCAACAGGCATTTTTCCGTCATTATTTATTTTTAAATTCAAAATTATCTTTAAACTGCTAAAATCCTTATAAACATTTAAAACATTTATGCTTACAAGCTTCTTCAAAGCATCTTCTTCGTCCTTAAAATCATAATTTTTTATGTTTTTTTCTGCGAAATCTTCCAAGGTTGTGATATTTTTAAAGTTAAAACCTGGGTTTTCAACAACAACATTTTTTAAGTTCTTGTTATAATAAATTAAAGAATCAGAACCAACCCCAAATTCCTTTTTTAATTCTTCATCTCCAAATATTAAAACTGGCTTTGAAAATCTTAACCCAGAACTATATTGTCTAAAATGAATTGCAGAACACCAAAAACCATTCTCTAATTTGCAAAGAACATTGTAAGGATATAAAATTTTACTACCCCCATACATAGTGGCATTATGAAATGTTATTCCAAACAAATCACTAAAAAATTCCACCTCACTCCTAAAAATCTTTTTTTCCTTAAAACACTGGTCAACACAATCAATATATTTTTCAATTAATGAGGAATTTTTTGTTGTGTCAAACTTATTGTGACAGAAAGAATAACATTCCTCCTTCTTACTTTCATTCTCTTCATAAAGCAAGTAAAACATCTTTCCAGGTTCTTCATTACACTCGTCATTCTTGTTTATAAAACTGCATTTTGGTTGGTAACTCTCAAGTTCAAGCCACTTACAACAAACATATCTTATAGATGTTTCTCTTGGCAGATTAGAAATGTCACCATTCATAAAACTCTCAAATAATTTGAACAAATCATTATCAACAATCAATGGAGGGCTTGTTACACTGCCACCATTAAAATACCACTCACCATCAAAACTCTCATTTCCCTCATAATCCCCCTCATAATAATCATCCTTAACATTACTCAAACTTATGCTGTTATCCTTTAAGACATTACCATACTTATCAGTAAGCACATGATTGCCAAATATCTTAATGTCAACATTACTCCAACTCCAAGCAGAGAAGAAATTAACATTTTTTTCTAGAGTTGCAAATGATGGTTGAATAAGTAAAGTTAAAACTAAAAATGCAAAACAAAATACTTTTTTAAAAGCATTACTCATACTTTAAAGTAAATAAACTAAGAGTATTTAAAAATTACTAAATTAAAGCCCATAGAAAATCTTATTTTTTAGTTTAAAAAGCTTAAAATTTTTAGTATATGTCATAATCTTCTGAAGATTCAGGTTCTTTTGTGATGAACCATACAATTAAAATAAAAATTATTATTGGCAAAAAATATTTTATAAAAGGAATTGATAAAAAATTAAAATATTGCTTATTACAACCTTCACCGCCAGATGTTAGAAAAGTATACATAACAAATCCAAATATAAATATAACTATCCAACCAATAAATCTTTCAAGAAAAAATAAATTTATTCCTATTACACCTAGAATAAGAAAAAAGCTTATGATTCCTACAATGAGTAGTGCAATTTTAGGCATGGAGTTATTTATTATTTCTACTATGTCCCAACACGGAGGATACTTATTAAGAACATGAGGTATAATTGTTGTAAGAGACATTACTAAAGATAACATGACATTTACATTCTTATTAAACAATTTTGTTTTAAATAAAATAGCAAATACTATTGTAAATATTAATATAAAAGGCAATAATACGTCACTAATTCCTAAAGATTCAAGTTGTATTATTATGCTTTGAAGATTCATTTTTATTATCTTTCTTTTTTCCATAAATTAGTTCCCTGTAAGAATCTAACTGATTTTGAATCATTTTTTCAAAAGAATAATTTTCAAGAACAAAATCTCTTCCTCTATTAGCAATTTCATCATGCTCTTTAGAATCGTGTTTGTCTAGTATTTGATTCACTGTTTCGGCAATTCCGTCACCATTACGTTTATCTAAATCAATTCCTAATCCGATTCCTTTAGATATATATAGTTCATCTAGTGCTTTTGTTTTTGTCATTATAGGAATTCTTTTATGCATTAATGCTTCGCTTGCTGTTAATGAAAAACTTTCTGCTTTGCTAGGTATTATCACGTAATCAGTCCATCTGTAGTGTTCATTAAGTTTTTCTTTATCTGTAACCCAACC
>JAWBOW010000003.1:0-51038 GCA_038825775.1 Candidatus Woesearchaeota archaeon
ATTAAAACTATAATTTCCTGATTGTTCATAATTTGGAGTCCAAGTTAAAATTCCATTGCTTGTTAATGACACTCCTGATGGAAGCCCTGATGCTGAGAAATATAACAAATCATTATCTGGTTCATTAACATATAAACTCAAATTAACAAATAATGTTTGGCCTTCATTAACCATAAAATTAGGAATCTCACTAAAAACAGGGCAGGTGTTTCCTATAATTACAGCACTTGAATTTTTTGGAACACCAAAGTCCTTACCATCAAAAGGCAAAACCTCACAAACAAAAACATCACCACTAGCAGTAAAACTAGAATCCAACAAAACACCAGAAACACCCAACAAAACACCATCCCTATACCACCTAACAACACTCAAATCAGGATCACCATCAAAATCAACAAAATCATAAACACACAACAAACTATCATTAGTCAAAGGACTAACAGGCAAAATAGAAACATTCTCAACAAAAGGAATTCTATTAACATCTAAAACTTTAATATTTACTGTTCCTGAAACATTACAGAATCCATCACTCACAAAAATATTAAAAGAGTAATTTCCTGATTGCATAAAATTAGGAGTCCAATTAAATATTTCATTGTTTGTTGTTGCTCCTGACGGCAAAGTAGTGTATGAAAATAATAAAGTGTTATTGTCAGGATCATAAACATAGTTTGAGAAGTTAATCAAAAGATTTTGTCCTTCGTTAACTGTAAAGTTCAATGTTTGATTGAATTGCGGACAAGTATTTGTTCTGTTGACAATTATTGTTACATAATCATAATCTGTTGCATTATCATTGTCTCTTACTCTTAAGCTAACATTGTAAATTCCTGGTAAGGAAAAGTTGTGCCACTCTATTATTGGAGTGTTCTGACAATGACTTGTGCTGTCATTATAATTTATGCAATACTCTACTATTGTTCCGTCAAGATCATAACTATAAGTTGAGTCAAATAAAACATTTAATGGAGCATAACCCTGTATTATGTTTGCGTGAAGTATTGCAACTGGTGGAATGTTTATCCTCTTAACCTCAACTGTTGTGTTTGAGCTTGCACTCCAATTACAACTATCAGTTACTCTTGCAACATAAGTGTAATTTTTAGGAGCTGATTCAGAAGTTACTACTAAAATTGTGCATTCTGAACTATTATAGCAGGTGTGCTGTGATGTTTTGTTTATTATCTGTATTGTTAGATTTCCCAAGCATTCATCTGCAGAATCCGCAAGTAATGTAAAGTGCTCATTAACTCTTACTGTTGATGCGTTTGAAATGATACTTACTGTTGGAGGATTGTCAATATAAACATTTAAGGTTTTATAATCTGAGTATTGGTTTAAGTTATCTTGAGCTCTTGCTTTGAAAACACAGTTAGTGCATAAATTACTGCATGCCTGAACATTAAACACGTGCTCGCAATAACCATAATTTATAGGACAATCATATGTTGCTATTAATGAAGTTCCCCTGTAAAGATAAATCTTTTTTACTCTTGTATCATCTGTTGCTGTTACTCTAATGTTTATGTAAGAGTTTGGCATTGCACACTTTTGGTTTAAGAGAAGAATAGAACTTATTTCTGGATTATTATCTGTTGGGGGTTCTGGTGGTGTTGGTGGGCAAACTCCTCCTGGGCAAGGATCTGGATCACAGTCAGGATCAATGCTTGGGTCACAAGCAAGTATTGTTTTTGAAAAAATTGTTAAACAAAAAAGTGCTATTGTTAAAATTAATACGCCCTTGTTTGTAAAAAATCTTTTTTGATCTTTCTTATTATAAATCATAAAACCACCTTTTTAATTTTTTATTATCAATTTTTTATGAGTGTGAAAAAACTTTGTATTTTATTGGGTTGCCGTTATAGTTGTAAGTTCTCTCTTCAAAAGTTCCTGAATATTCTTGTGAGTATGATTTTACCAAATTATTCAGTGAGTTTTCAAGCACTCCTCTCTTGTAAATTTCTTTTAAGCCCTCAAAATGCTCGTGATTCTTTGATTTTTTATCTTTATCATACAAGAACGGTGCTACTTGCAAGAAAATTCCTTTTTTGTCTGATTTCATCACAACATTCATAATATAAGCAGGGTATTTTCCATCAGGACACTGGTATTCTGAGAAAACTATTGCAGGATAATTCTTGAACTTACAATTTTCTTCACAGCTCAAACCATCAATATCTTTTCCTCCTGCAAACTCAAAATTATAAAGCTTAACATCAAGAGTTCCTGTTTTTGTCTTCACTTTTCCTTCCCAAAGGACTTCTTTAGGATTGAACTTTCCATCAGTGTATCCTAAGAGTTGTGCAATCCTCAATTCTTTTGGATAATCAGACAAGTAATCTCCATCTTTAATTCCATTCTTTGTTCCGCCTTCTGATATTGTGTGAGTTAGGTGTTCTGCAATGCTTTCAAAATATTCTTTTATTATGTACTTGTTCTCTTCATAACTTATTGGTATTTCTTTTTGTGAGAATCTCTTTTCAACATTGTTAAAAACTTCTTTTATTCCTTTTAAAAGATCATAATCAACTTTATCTATTTCTATTAGTTTTAATTCTTGCTTTCCAGTAAATCTATCCTTTGATTCTATAAAATATTTTGTTGTTGTGTTTCCTTTGTCATCCTTTTTTTCTTCTGAGAATATTTTTACATCATCAATGAGGTTTGAATTTTTTAGGTAATCAATGATCATTCTTGTCTTTGTTGATAAACCTTCTTTTACAATATCATAAAGTTTTGAGTCAAGGGTTAAATATTCTTTTGACTCGCTTGTTTTTTTGGTGAAGAACTTTTCATTTAGTGTTGGGCTGTTAATCATCTCAAACAAAACAAGATTAAACATTCCCTTAAAGTATGATTCTCTTGCACCGTCAATTCCAACTAACTCGTATGGAGTTCCGTCAGGTCTTTGGAATAGAGCATGAACCCCGTAATAGTGTGAGTCCTCATCCTTTCCTAAAATCAAGCTTATAAGTTCTCCGTTTTTAATATTTCCGTCAAACAAGTTTTCAAGTTCTTTCTCCCTTTTTTCGTTCCAATTTGTTAACATCCATGAAAGAAGATAGTTGTTTTCAATCATTCTTTTTGCATCATCCCTAGTTATTTTAAGAACAATTCCTTCTGGAAGATAATTCAATATTTCTTGGAATGTTGAGAGTTCTTTTTCCTCGTTGTTAACTGTTTCACAGTATGCTGGATTTTCTTTATTTTCTATAGAACAAACTTCTGGTTTTTTAAATGAAAGTGCTGTTGAAACTCCAAGAACTCCAATTAAAGAATAGATAATTGATTTTTTAAAAGCATCTTTTATACCAAAATTTCTTTTTGTATAACCTGTATAATTTTTGTTTGTTAAATCCTCAAGTTTTTGTTTCATAAAAACACCCCCAAGCATTATTTGATAATAAAAATTATTGTAACCTTTTATTGACAAATTATTTTTGTCTTTACTTTGGGATAACAAATAAGTTTATAAATCTTTCTATTTTTATCTATTTCAAAGTGAATACAACACTTTATAGTATAAAAACTTTTCTGTAATTTTAGCAAATAAAAAGAATAAAAGTTATTTTTGATTATTTTTCCCAAAACTCTTTACCATTACCTTTTATTTTGTAAAAAACAGGATTTAGAAGAATTCTCTTTTTGTTAATTTCTTTTAGCATTTTATAAAATCTTTTATCTCTTTTTTTAAGTTTTTTTAAAAGATGCTCGTATTCATAAATGATTTGTCCTTCTTTTATTGGTATAATTCTTTTAGTTAAAATAATTTTTATTTTATCTCTCTTAAAATCATAATTTCTTCTTTTCCCCTCAAAATAAACTTGTGTGAGATAAGCATTTATTGCAAATAGCGGATCCTTAAAGTTTTTAAACCTTATAAGCTGAGGATGATTCTTATAGCCAATTGTTTTTCCTTCAAGAACCTTTTTTGCCAACAATCCTTCTCTCCAAAGCGCTATAAGTCCTTTCTTGTCTAAATATTTTGGGTGAATGCTCCACAACCTCAAGAATCCCACCTAAAATTAAGATAAAATTTTCACTTCACAACTAGCTAACTTCTCAAACAAAACAGCATCATTTTCATTCCCAACAATCTTTGCATAGTGCATTGGAATTGCAATCCTCGGTTTTATTATCTTTGTTGCCTCTGCCGCTTCCTTTGCATCCATTGTGTAAGTCCCTCCAACAGGCAATAAAGCAATGTCTATGTTCTTTAAATTCTTCATCTCCTCTATTAAGTCAGTATCTCCTGCATGATATATCCTAACTCCACTAACTTCTATGACATAACCAACCCAATTGTTTATTTTTTTGTGGAATGCTTTGTTATTATTGTATGCTGGTATTGTCTCTATTTTAAAGCCGTCAAGTTCTAATTTTTGATTTGGCTCTACAAGTTTTAAATCAATTTCTTGCAATTTTGATAATGAACTGCTACAATCAGGTGTTGCTAATACAATTGTTCCTCTTTTTATCAACTTGCTTATGTCTGCACTGCTACAATGATCATAGTGTCCGTGAGTTATTAAGATTATGTCTGCTTTTTCAAAATCTTGAAGCTGAAAAGGATCTATGTAAAGGACTTTTTCTTTGTTTTTTATTTTAAAACTTGCGTGTCCTTCCCATGATATTATTATTCCCTTATACTCAAATTTTTTCATGATTCCAACCTCCTTTTCATTAATTTTGTTTTAATCTCTTAATTATTTCATTTGAGAATTTTAACGCAGAGTTTGGAGAGTTAGCAGTTATTATGTTATCATCAACAACAACATCCTCGTTTGAATAAATCGCTCCTTTTTCCCTAATGAGTTCTATGTATTCGTGATCAAAAACAGTTGCTCTTTTATTCTCTAGAATTCCTGAATTGGCAAGAATTATTGGAGCTAAACATATTGCTCCTATGACCTTATTATTTTTATAAGCGTTTAAAACAATTTCTCTCACTGTTGAATCATTGAAGTAAATAACACTTCCAGAACCTCCTACCAAAACAACCGCATCAAAATTGTTTATTTCTTTTAAAGCATCCTCTAAAAGCAAATCAACATCAACCTTTAAGCCGAACATTCCAAAAGCTGTTCTTTCAGAACTCGCAACAAAAACTTTAAAGTTGTTCTTCTCAAAATTCGCTCTTGGTATGTTAAGTTCTTCTTCCCTAAAATCTTTTGGAGCTATAATCATTAGTATGTTCTTACTAGTTTGATTATTTTCTTTGTTTTCTTTAACTTCAATTGGTTTTAAAGATACTTCTTCCTTAAAACATCCTGCTATAAAAAGAAGGATTATAAATAGCAAAAATAATTTTATTTTCATTCTTACCCCTAAACAGGAATATTAGTTTCTTATATTTAAAAATTTTTGAATTTTTACAAAAAATTAAGAAAAATTTAAAAAACTCAAGAATTTTTTTATTAAATATGATTCAATTGGTTTTTCTTGGAACAGCAGGTGACTCTGTTGTTTTTGGAAAACAGATGAGAGCTTCAGGGGGTATTATTTTAAAAATTGATAATTATCAATTCCAAATAGATCCTGGTCCTGGATCATTAGCAAGGGCTTCTCAATATAATGTTGATGTGATGAAATCAAATTTTATACTTGTAAGTCACAACCACATTAACCACTGCAACGACTTGAACGCATTAATAGATGCTCTAACTCTTGGAGGAATTGACAAGAAAGGATACTTAATAAGCACTAATTCTGTAATCAATGGTTCTGAAAATGAAAAACCTGTTTTAACAAATTTTCATAAAGAATCCTTAATAAAGTATATGGTTCTTGAACCAGGAAGAAGAGTTGGAATTGATGATATTGAAATTATTGCCACAAAAACAAAGCACACAACAGAAAATATTGGTTTTAAAATAATAACTCCAAAAATAATAATATCTTATGTTTCAGATACAGAATACTTTAAGGAATTGGAAAATGAACATTCTAACTCTAATGTTTTAATACTTAATGTTGTAAAGCCAAACTCTATAAAACAAAAAGGAAACTTGAATTCTGAGGATGCTTGCAAAATTATTGATGGAATAAGACCGAATCTTGCAATAATAACTCATTTTGGAATTGAAATGCTTAGGGAAAACCCTCTTACAGAAGCAAGAAACATTGCAAAAAAGACTTCTATAAATGTTGTTGCTGCAAAGGATGGTATGGTTTTAAACTTAGACGAGTACGCTCCAAGACACATGCAGACAAAGATAATAAATTATCAATAGAAACTATTTAAGCAAATGAATAATCAAAATATTACTTCTGTGTGGAAAATTCAGAGTTATGATAAGAATAAATACCTTAAAACTAGGAATTTAATTAATGAATTAGGGTTAAATACTGTTTGTATTGAAGCAAATTGTCCTAACCGTTACGAGTGTTTTTCAAACAATAAGGCAACATTCATGATTTTGGGAAATGTTTGCACAAGAAATTGTTTGTATTGTAATGTTAAAAAGGGGCTGCCAAAAAATGTTGATCCTAATGAACCAAAAAGGATTTCAAGAGCAATAAAAATTTTGGGAATTAATTATGCTGTCATAACATCTGTAACAAGGGACGACTTAAAAGATGGTGGTGCAGAACAGTTTGTTAAAACTATAAGAGAAATTAAGAGATTAAATAAGGATTGTAAAGTAGAAGTTTTGATTCCTGATTTTAATGGAGACCTTAATTCTCTAAAAAGGATTGTTGAAGAAAGACCAGATGTTATTAATCACAACATTGAAGTTGTTAGGAGACTTTTTAATAAGTTAAGACCAAAAGGTGATTATGAACTTTCATTAAAAATATTAAAAAGCATAAAAGAAATAAATCCAAAGATTGTAACAAAGTCTGGTTTTATGGTTGGTTTTGGAGAAAACAAAAAGGATATTGTTAAAACAATAAAGGACTTGAAGAGAGTTGATTGTGACATCCTGACTGTTGGACAATACTTGCGGCCAAGTAAAAAACACTTTCCCGTAAAAAAGTATTATTCTAAAAGAGAGTTTGAAGAAATAAAAAACATTGCTGAAAAGATTGGTTTTAAAAAGGTTTTTTCAGGTTTTTTAGTTAGAAGTTCTTACAAAGCAAGTGAGTTTTTATGAAGAAAAAAGAGAAAGAAAGGTTTAGGTTGTTGAATTTGATTGAGACAAATGGTTTTATGCAGATGGCAATAGACGAAGCAATCTTAGAAGCGAGAATAAAAGATTTAGTTCCAAACACAATTAGGTTTTACACTTGGAATCCAAAATGCGTTTCGATTGGTTATTTTCAAAGTCTAGAAAAAGAAGTTAACATAGAAAAAGCAAAAAGAGAGGGTGTTGATGTTGTGAGAAGAATTACTGGTGGCGGTGCTGTTTTTCATGATAAAGAACTAACTTATTCGATAGTGGTTTCTGAAAATTTAGTTTCTCATGATGTTTTAAAATCTTATGAAAAAATTTGTAATGCTATAATAAGGGGGCTTGAATTTTTAGGGGTGAAAGCTGTTTTCAAACTAATAAACGATATTGTTGTTGATGAAAAAAAGATTTCTGGAAATGCTCAGACAAGAAGGCAAAATATAATATTACAACATGGCACTATTCTTTTAGATGTTGATGTTAAAAGAATGTTTTCTTTGCTAAAAGTGCCTGATGAGAAGATAAGAGATAAAATAATAAGTTCTGTTGAGGAGAGAGTTACAAGCTTAAAAAGAATTTTGAATAGAGAGATAAAACCAGAAGATTTGAGAATAAACTTGATTAGGGGATTTCAGGATGTTTTTGATGTTGAAGTTGAGGAAAAAGGATTAACTGATTATGAAATAAATCTTTCAAAAAAATTATTTAAGAATAAATATTCAACAAAAGAATGGAATTTTTTAAGATAAGAAAAAAATGATTGGAGAAATAGATTATAAGGTTCCTAATGGAAAACTTTTGAGAATTCAAGCAGTGTTTGATGATTCTGAAAGAGAAATAATTAAGGATGTTAAGATAACAGGGGATTTTTTTATTCATCCCGAACAAGCGATTTTTGAAATTGAAAACTTAATAAGAGGAAAAAGAATTAGAGATTTAAAAAAAATCTTGAATTCGTACTTGGAAAAAAATAAAATAATAATAATTGGTTTTGAAGTTCAAGATATTTTAAATGCTTTAAAAGAGATTAACAAAAAACAATTTTAATTTTGTTATTCTAAAAAACAAAAAAATTTTTTAGTATTAATACTAAAACTAAACCAACAACACAACCTAATGTTATTATTGGCATCGCAGGATAAAATTTTTTCTTTTCAGATTTAAAAAGCAAGTAAGACAAAGCAATTGTTGAGAATGAAACTATTATGAATGAGCTTAAAAGTCCATAAGTTTTTAGGATCACTCCTGCAAATATTAATGGCAAAGCTATATCTCCACCCCCTAAAATTGCAATCTCAGAATCTGATCTTAAATCCGTTTTTATTCTTTTTTGTTTATAACTCCTATTTTTAACTCTTAATTCATCATTTTGACCTATTTGTTTTTTCCTGAATTTAACCATTATTTTGGAATCCTTTGTCGAGTATGGCAGGTAAAGCCCTGCAAAAACATTCTCTGAACTTTGGAATTTTGCTAGTGTAACCATGTGCTTGATTTTGTAAACAGCGATAAAGTCATAAATTGAAATTATAATCAACAATGCTAATGCTGAAAAAACATTCATTATTGGAACAAAAATTGCTGCAATCCCTCCATAAATGAATAATTCTGTAATGTTGTGAATGTAAAAGTTTGGCCTAAAAATCTTCCAAAGAGCTAAAATAACCGCTATTAGAAGGGCAATTTGTTCTGGAATAAAAGCGCTAAAAGCTATTGCTAAACAACTCATTACTGCTAAAAAAAACCATGCCTTCCAAAAAAATTTTATTCTTGTCCTTATAAGTCCTAAAAGCAATATTGTGCCGATTATTATTGCAGAAAAGATGTAAATAAATGATGTGGATTCCTTTACTTGTGGCCTCTCAATTCCATAGGGAATTTCTTTCCAAACAATAGTTCCTGTTTCCCTTGTTTTTTTGTAATCAACATACTTTGTGAGAATTGAAATTCCAATAAGTTGTGATAACAAAAAAAACAATATCATAAGTGCGGTTATTTTTATTGTGTGTTTCATGAGAAAAAATTTTTTTGTTTGTTGTTTTTAAATGTTGCTAATTTTTAATTTATTCTTTATTTATTATTTCTTTCATCAAATTATTAACGTAATAAAAATCCCCATCTCCTTCTATGACAACATCAAAATTTTTTGTGTATTCTTCCCTTAAACTCTCAAACTCTGAGTTCAAAAAACCAATTTTTAAAAGGTGTTTATAATCAAACCCTTTTATCATTAATACGTCTTCAACAACATCTCCTAATAATATAACATTTTTTCTGTTTTTGATAACCTTATAAATTTCAGGAAACTTTTTAACAGTTGCTTCGTCCTTGTTCATTGAATGGATTAGTGGGGTTTTTAATGAAATTGCTTTTCCATTCTCATCCCAATTGAATAAGTTTGTTATGTAATAAATATTTGAATAATTCCTATCATATTTTTTAAAGAACATTGGTATTGCATCACCAATAGAACTTGAAGAAATAATAACTAGTGGAATATTATTTTCGTAAAGAATGTCTAAAAACTCGCAAACCCCCTCCCTGAATCTCACAGGACCATTTTCTATTATGTCTTCTAAATCCTTTTTTGACAATCCTGACTCAAGCAACAATTCCATATGTTCTTCCCACCATTTTTGCATTAATCTTTTCTTTTCATAGAATGAGATTTTAGGATCAACTTCATAAGGATGGTACTTGTTGTAAAGAGCGTGTGCTTTTTCAGCATAGTTCTTTGTTAAATGCTTACCGTCCCTTAACATTGAAATTAGAGAAGGCGTTTTAATACCATTAATTTCTGCATAAGTTAGTGTTTTGTCAAAATCTGATAGAATGTGCAATTTTTTAACCCCCTCACTCCTAATTTTTTCCTTCAAAAAACTAAAATTTTTTTGATCCCTTATCAACACTTTTGTTTCTCTCATTTTAACAAGTGAAATTTTAACTTAATAAAAACTTTTCTAAAATAATAATTTTGAAATTATAATAAAATGCTAATTATTTTCTTTCTAAGTTTGTTGTTTTTTAATGCTAAAATTCCTGTATAAAAAGCTATTGTTTTTAAACTTCCCAAACTTAACAAAAAGTTCAATGCAGAATTATGTAACTTTTTCATCCTTATTAATGCATTAATTCATTCTGCCTTGTAGTTAGGGTTAAGAATAATCCTTCCAACTTCTTCACCCGAAATGAGCGCTTGGTATATTCCCTCACCTGTCAAACCCGAAGCTAATCCTGCAGCGTCTCCAATTAAAAATTTATTTCCAAAATTATAACCGCAATAATCAAAGTTTATTATAAAGATTTCATAAATTCCTTTTGAAACATCAATTTTGTTTTTTTCTAACCACTCGTTAAAATTACGAACTAATTGTTTTGAAGGTATAATCTTTGGATTACACCCACAACCTATTGAAACATAATTGTTGTGAGGAAAAATCCAAGCATACCATGCAGAGAATAATTTTGGATCAAAAAATATTTCAAAATCAGAATATTTGTTTGTTGGTATTAAAAATTGAACTGCAATATCCATGTTCTTTGTTTTTAAACCTAAATTTTTTCTAACTATCGAAGAAGAACCGTCAGCCCCAACCAAAAATTTGTAATTAATCTCTTCACCATCAACTAAAATAGAATTTTCTCTAATCCCTTGAATATTTGCTTTTGTTCTCAATTCAATATTTTTAAAATCTTTGATTCTTGCCAGTTGAAAATCAGCTAATTTTTCTCTGTCAATAGTGCACAAAAAATCATTCTTAATTTTAAAATTTGAATTTTTTATGTGAAACATTATTTCTTCAGGAAAAGAATCTATCATTTCCTTCGGAATTTTTAGATAATCAACAACCTTTTTTGGAATTCCTCCAGCACAAATTTTATTCCCCAACTTCGAATTTTTCTCCAAAACCAAAACCTTGTATTTTGAGTTTCCAAGAGTTTCTGCACACTTTAATCCTGCCGGTCCTGCTCCAACAATAACAACATCGAAGTATTCCATATTAAACAAAAGTTTTTAAAAAAATTTTTTATTTACTTGTATTTTATTATCATAATCAAAATTGTCATTGCAAAAACTAATGCAATACCATTAGCAGTAATTATTGGCAAATCCTTAAGCAAAATCCCATAAATCAGCCAAAGAGATATGCCTGTTGTTATTAAAAAATAAGTTCCTAAGGACAAGTCCTTTGTGCTTTTTGTCCTTATCGTCTTTATTGCCTGTGGCAAAAACGAAATAGTTGAACATGCTGCTGCTAAAAACCCAATTATTGTTATAAAGTTCATAATATTTTTTTGTGATTAATGTATTTATATGTTTTTCTAAATTAAATTATTAAATTATTTTAGGCAACTAATCTTCTACTTAAATTCAAAGCATAAAGTAGATTTTAACATAAGTATTTGAGATAATCTAATTTGTTAGTAAAACAAGCATTATAAAATTTAGATTAAACCAAAAAAGACAAAAAGTGAGTATTTGTAGCAGGTAAGATTTGGTAAGTGTAATTTTAAAACCTGCCTTTCAAGAAAAGGAGACTGTAAATTATGACTGTGTTGTTGCCTTAGTTTAACTTCATAAGATGAAAAGAGAAAATGAAATTGCTACGCAACTTTCATCTAATAAAAGTTAAACAAAATTTTTTATTTTTATGGGCTGGATTTTTAAAAGAATAAATTTAATAAAGTGTAAGAATTATCAAAAGAATTATAAAGAGTTTATAAAGTTTTAAAATACGGCTAAAAAGGAATATTCAAATTGGACAAAAAAGGAATTAATTAAAGAATTTCAAGAAACAAAATAAATAAGACATTTTTTAGGAATACAAGTCAGAACAAATTTCCTTAATTTGAAAAAAATAAATTTAAATATTATAAATCAATTTATATAAAAAAGCGGTAAAATGAGCAATCAAAAGGAAAAACTATTCTTTGATAAGCTTAAAGACATATTTATAGGAGCAAAAATAGAAGGCGAATCTGGTTTTATCAATTTAATGAAAATAAAATCCTCTTATTTCGACATTATATTCTCAGAATTACAAAAAGAAATTCAAGAAAAAACAAAAGAATTTCCAGATTTTAAAGAAGAAATGTTTGATAAGCTCTATACCTTCTTTAAAACCTACTTCTCAGAATCAGGAAGTATTTACTTCACTTATACACCATTAAAATCCAAAATTTATGAAAAAGTTTACACCAACAACAAAGACGTAGCTCTTTTTTGGAAAACTCACATGCTATATTATGTAAAAACAGACAAAATATGGCATAATTTAACATTAAATTTTGATGAAGAAGGAATTAATTACAAGATTAACTTTGATGTTTCTAAATTAGAACACAAAAAAGCAAACGAAAAAAGAAATATTATTTATGAACTAAAATCAATTAAAGACAAAGAAATTACTTTCACCGTTATTTATTCTGAAAAAGGAAAAGTCACAAAAACAGATGAAATTCTAAAAGAATTCAAGAAAAACAAAATCTTTCTTGATGAAGAAAGATTAAACAAAATATTCAGAATCTTTGAAAAACAAAATGAAGTAGATTACTTTATAAACAAAGATGCAGAGAAATTCTTAAAAGAACAATTCGAATTATGGCTAAAAGATTACGTATTAGATGAAAAAAGCATATTCGATGAAAAAAGACTAAAAGAATTAAAAGTTTTAAAAGAAATTGCTTTCAAAGTAATTGACTTTGTAGCACAATTCGAAAACGAATTAGTAAAGATTTGGAATAAACCCAAATTCGTTTTAAATTCTAATTACGTTATAACTTTAGACAGAATTAAAGACATAAAATTAATAGAAAAAATAATAAAACACAAAGGTTTTGAAAAACAATGTGAAGAATGGAAAGAGTTAGGAATCCTGGAAAAATTTGAAAAAGATAAGCTTTTTACACAAACTCTAAAAGGCAAGGAATTAAGCAAAGAATACTCAAAACTACCTATAGACACAAAATATTTTGACGAAGAAATCAAACTTGAAATACTATCACAATTCGAAGATTTAGATAAAGCTTTAGATGGTTGGTTAATTCATTCTGAAAACTATCAAGCACTAAACACAATACTACCAAAATTTAGAGAGAAAGTACAGACGATTTATATTGATCCGCCATTTAATACAGGTGAGGATTTTGAATATATTGATAGGTTTCAGGATGCCTCTTGGTTAACATTGATGGATAATAGATTAGGAATAGCAAAAACATTTTTGAGTAAAATAGGAAGCTGTTATTTACATTTGGATTCTAATGCAGATTATTATGGGAAAATCTTATTAGATAATTTATTTGGAAAGGACAACTTTAGAGTAAAAATTACATGGAAAAGACATACTGGGCCAAAAATACAGTCTTTACATTTCCCTGATATATCCGATTTTATTTTAGTATATTCCCAAAACCAAGATAAGTGGGTATATAACCCACAATATATACCTTATAAAAAAGAGTATTTAGAAAAAATGTATAAGTATGAAGATGAAAAGGGAAGGTATAGGATTCATGATTTATATGCACCTGGTGAAGGACCATCAAGAATATTTAACGGAAAAGAAATCAATCCACCTAAAGGACATCACTGGAGTTATACACAAGACAAAATAGATAAGATGTTAAAGGAAGGAACTATTTTTTTGACAGGAAGGGTTTTCCCAAATTGAAAGTTTATTTAGGTAAAGGCGAACAAGTTCATAATATATGGATCGACATAAATGTTATTCAAGGAAGTTCGGATGAGTTTCTAAATTTTAAAACGCAAAAGCCAGAAATGTTAATTAAAAGAATAATTTTGGCTTCTTCCAATGAAAATGATTTAATTATGGACTTCTTTTTGGGAAGTGGAACAACGACAGCTGTAGCTCACAAACTTGGTAGAAAATGGATTGGTGTTGAAATGGGAGAACATTTCTACACAGTAGTTTTACCAAGAATGAAGAAAGTTTTAGCTTATGATAAATCAGGAATATCAAAAGAGAAAGATGTAAAAGAAAAATACAATGAAAAAACAGCTGGCGGCTTCTTCAAATACTACGAACTTGAGCAGTATGAACAAACACTGAAAAAATGCAGATACAAACCATCAGAACCCTTCTTAGATTTAAAAGACAAATCCATTTATCAGCAATATGTTTTTATGAAAGATTTAAAGCTATTAGAAGCAATGGAACTTGACTATAAAAACGATAAAATAAAAATTGACTTTTCAAAAATTTATTCAAATATTGACTTAGCTGAAACACTATCAAATCTTACAGGAAAATGGATAAAGAAAATAACTAAAGAATATGTAGAATTTGAAGATAACACAAAAATAGAGTTTAATAACATTGATTTTAAATTAATTAAACCCCTAATATGGTGGTAAAATGACAAATCAAATACCTTTGATTTACGAAGAAATAGCTGAAGAAATAAACTTTGAAAGTTTGCCTTTACAGTGGATTAAAACTAATTTGACTAAATTTTCTGATAAAATAGATTTGTATGACTATCAACAAGAAGCTCTAAAAAACGCAATAAAATTTTTATATTATTATTTTGAATCTTTACAAAAGTACAGAATTACTGAAACCTATCAGGAGCATATTGAAAGAAAAAAGAAGTTGTATAATGAAATAAGAAAATATGAAAGAGATTTAATTGATTTTTTAGGAATAACAAACAAGAAGGATAAAGAGTTGTTTAATAAGCTAAAAGAATATTATACAGCAACACAAGAAAATTCTCATGAAAAAATAAGTTTCTTTAATTTTTTAAACAGAATGTGTTTTTGGATGGCAACAGGCTCTGGAAAGACTCTTGTTTTAGTAAAACTAATAGAGGTTATAGATAATCTTATAGCTGCGAATTTGATACCTAAAAATGATATCTTGATTTTAACACATAGAGAAGACTTAATATCACAGATAAAAGCTCATATTAATGAATTTAACAAAGTGAGCAATAGAAAAATTAAGCTTTGGGATTTAACACAATATGATGATGTAAAAAACGGAAATGTTTTAGCATTTAAAGAAAATATTAATGTTTTTATTTATAGATCTGATTTGATATCTGATCAAACAAAAGAGAAGCTTTTAAGTTTTGAGGATATAGAAAACAATGGAAGATGGTATGTTTTTCTTGATGAAGCGCATAAAGGAGATAAGGAAGATTCAAAAAGACAAATTTATTATTCAATATTAACGAGAGATGGTTTTTTATTTAATTTTTCAGCAACATTTACTGATATTTGGGACGTATTAACTACAGTTTATAATTTCAATTTAGACACATTCATAAGGAGAGGATATGGAAAAAATGTTTATTTATCTCAGCAAGCATTAAATGCTTTTCAAGATAAAGAAGATTTTAATAGCATAGATAAGCAGAAAATAGTTCTTAAATCTCTTATCTTGTTAACAATTACAAAGAAAGCAAAAGAGAAAATTAGTAAAAAAACAAGTGAAAAAATTTACCACAATCCACTTCTAGTTTCATTAGTCAATTCAGTAAATGTTGAGGATTCTGATTTAGAGATTTTCTTCAAGCAGCTTGAAAAAATCGCTAGAGGAGATATCCAAAAAGAGATTATAGAGAAGGCAAAAGAAGAATTGCTTAAAGAATTCAAAGAACATCCGAGATATGTTTTTGGTAGTGAAGAATTAATTTTAAATGAAGATCTAATAAAAGAGGTAGATGTTAAAGAAATATTAAACTACGTATTTAATACTTCATCTTTTGGAAAAATAGAAGTAATAAAAATCCCGGATAATAAAGAAGAATTAATTTTTAAACTTAAAACATCTGAAAAACCTTTTGCTTTAATTAAAATAGGAGATATTTCAACATGGTTAAAAAACAAACTAGATAATTATGAAGTGTCTGAGTCCTACGAGAATAAAAGTTATTTTGAAACGATCAGCCATGATAACAATTTTGTTAATATTTTAATGGGTTCTAGAGCTTTTTATGAAGGATGGGACTCTAATAGACCTAATGTTATGATTTTTATAAATATTGGAAAAGGAGATGCAAAAAAGTATGTAACTCAATCTATAGGTAGGGGAGTAAGAATAGAACCAATAAAAAATAAGAGAAAAAGATTAAACATACTGAGAAAAGAAGGAGATATTAAAGTTAAGGATTTGTATTCTAAAATTGGAAGCGAAGTAACATCTTTAATTGAAACTCTTTTTGTTTTTGGTACGAACAAAACAAATGTTGAAAAGATACTTGAAAGTATAAAATATGAAAGAAAAACCAGTGGAGATATTATCGAATTAGTGGAGAATAAATCTATAAAATCAAGAACTTTGTTAATTCCTGTGTATAAAGAACGTAAAGAAGCTGTTAAAATAGAGGAGTTGCCTAAATTCGAAGGTAACAAAAAATTATTAACTGCTTTTTTAGAATGGTTTGAAGATGATAGAATCATCTATTCTACTTTTTCAGATTACAATCATGATATAAAACCAAACGATATCAAAAAGATTAGAGAATTTCTAGAAAAGGGTAAATTTAAAGACTCTGACTCTTCAGATATTTTTGTACAAACTAATCAGCTTTTCAACCATATTAATATTATTTTAAAAGATTTTGAAAAATTTAAACAATTAGAAAATGAAATAATCCACTTTAAAAGAATTAAGGTTATTTTAAATCAAACAGAGTTACAAGATTTAAAAGATAAAATAAAACGAGTTAGTGAATATAAGGATTCTGATAAAGAGGAATACACCAATAAAATAAAGGAGATTAGTAAAACTTATAGTGAAGAGAAATTCAAAGACCTAAAAATTAAGAACATCATAAATCATTACTATCTTCCTTTAATAATCTCTGAAAAGGAGAAAATAGATTACATAAATCATATAATAAAAGTTGAAAGTGAAAGAAAATTTATTGAGCAGCTTGAAGAGTATCTAAAAAAAGATGATAATCTATTCAAATCTTGCGATTGGTGGATGTTCAGTAAAATTGATGAAACTCTTGATGAAGTCTACATCCCTTACTATAATAAATCTATTAATAAAATTGAAAATTTCAAACCAGACTTTATTTTTTGGTTGAAGAAAGAAAATAATTATTTTATAATATTTATAGATCCCAAAAGCACAAAGTATACTGACTTCGAATACAAAATAGATGGTTATAAAAGAATATTTGAGAAAGAAGGAGAAATAATTGTTTTTGATGTAGAAGGAAATAAGATAAAAGTTTACTTATTCTTATATACAGAAGATAAAAATAAATTATCAGAAGGTTATAAAAAGTATTGGTTTGATAATTTTGAAACTATTAAAAATCTATTATTTTGATTTATTTTAAAATTCAAAGATGGAAATTATTTATTTTTAACAAATAATGAATAATAGTAATTGATGCGAAAAGCGAAAGCAGAAGCACTCTAAAAATATATCAAAAAACAAGAGGGTAAAAAAAATTATTAAAATAATTGATAAAATATTTATGAATATAATCAAATGTGTATTGTTTGAAAATATTAGAATTTCAATCATCATTCTTATAGAGAAAATAAAGAAAAAACTATGGCAACAACTAATTTTCAAAGCCTCTCGACTTTGAGTTTTTCCTATAAAAAGTTGCACTAAAATTTTTTCTTAACTTTGCTTATGCCACTTAAAAACGATTAATAGGGAAAATTCTAAGATTTTCATTTAAATTTCAGCAAGCAAAAAATATTCCTAACTAAACTAAACAAAAACAAAAATTTCTGCTGAAAATCCTGAATAAAATTTTTGAAAAGTTATAATTTTAATTTTTGATTCTTCAACATTGATTTAAGGGAATTAAAAAAGAAATTTTTATATAATCAATACCTTTTTTATTTTCTTATGAAAAGTATTAGCCCGTGGAGTGATGAGTTGCCAAAGGATTATCAAGAGTTGATTGAAAGATTTGGTTTGGAAAGATTTAATGTTAGTGATTTTCCTGAGCCAAATCATTTGATGAGAAGACAAATAATATTTGCAGGTCGGGGATTAAAGATTATTTCTGAAGCTATAAGGCAGAGGAAAGATTATTATGTTTTGAGTGGGATAATGACTTCTTCTGAAAAGATACATTTTGGAACTAAGAGTGTTATTGATATGATTGCTTATTTTCAAAAACACAATGCTCAAACTTTTGTTTGCATTGCTGATTTAGAAGCATTGTGCACGAGAAATATTAGTTTAGAAGAGTCAAAAAAAAGAGCTTTGAATTTTCACATTCCAATGTATTTGGCTTTAGGGCTTGATATTAAGAAAACAAATTTTTATTTTCAATCCGAAAACAAGAAGGTTATGCAATTAAGTTATGCTTTTTCTTCAAAAGTAACTTTGAACGAGTATAGGGCTATTTATGGAAATTCAGAGCCCTCAAGAATAATGGCTGCTTTAACACAATCAGCGGATATTTTGTTTCCACAAACGATTAAGAGGATGCCTGGAATAATTCCTGTTGGCGTTGACCAAGACCCTCATATTAGATTAACAAGGGATATTGTTTCAAGGTATAAGGATTATAATTTTATAACTCCAAGTTCCATCTATAATAAATTTTTACCTTCTTTGGATGGGAGTTTGAAAATGTCAAAATCAAACTTGAATTCTGCTATATTTTTGCCTGAAGAAAAGAATTCTGCTTGTAAAAAAATAATGAGGGCTTTAACAGGCGGCAGAAAAGATATAAAGGAGCAAAAAGAAAAGGGTGGTGTTCCTGAAAACTGCATGGTTTTTGAGCTTTACAAACAACATTTAATAGAGGATGATGAAGAACTAAACAAAGTTTATAATGATTGCAAAACAGGTAAAATTCTTTGTGGAGAGTGTAAAAAAATGGCTTGTGATTTGTTAAACAAATTTTTTGACTCTTTGAATGATAAATTTATAAAATACAAAGAGAATATTGATGATGTGAGAATAATAAAATTTTAATGGGGCTAAAATTTAAGAAAGTATTTAAGCTAAAAAATTATTAATAAAAAATGATTAAGAATAAAAAAAGAGGTGGTAATGATGAATTTTAGAATAACCCCGCTAAAAGCAAACTTCATGGCTGCTTCGATTCTTGGAATAATAATTTCGGCAATATTTATTCTGCCTGATTATCCTGATTGGGGAATGGCCTTTTTGATATTGTTTGTTATAATGTTTATTTCTTCATTGATTTCAATGGCATACGCTCCTATAGAACTTGCTGACAAGATCGGATTGGATGAAGAGCAAGAAGAAATTGATAAGCTAGTTGAAAAAACTGAAGGGGAAGAGGTTAAAGAAGAAAAGATTAATTATAAAAGGAAAGACAAAAAGAAAAAATAAAATTAAAAAAATTGATCAAAAATGTATGACATAATTATTGGAAGGGATCCTGAGGACATAAAGAGATTTGGTAATTTGGGAACTGTTTTTATTGGAAAACAGTATGTTAAGATGGGACAAACTAGCAGCTTGTCTAATCCTGTTTATCTTGATGTTGCAAGAAGCCACGTTATATTTATTTGTGGAAAAAGAGGTTCTGGAAAGAGTTATACCATGGGGGTTATAGCAGAAGCAATAGCGGATATGCCTGAAGAGGTTAGTTCTAATTTAGCTGTTGTAATGCTTGACACAATGGGAATTTATTGGACTATGAAGTATCCTAATGAGAGAGAAGCAGATATTCTTAAGGAGTGGGGTTTAAAACCAAGAGGATTAAATGTTAAAATATACACGCCAAAAGGATTTTATAATGAATTCAAAGAAAGGGGTATCCCAACAGATTTTCCATTTTCTATAAAACCATCTGAGCTAACACCTCTCGATTGGTGCAGAACCCTTAACATAGATCCTGAAAGCGAAGTTGGTGTGCTAATTGCAAGGGTTGTTTCAAGATTAAAAGCTGAAAAACAAGATTTTTCAATACAAGACATAATTGATAGGATAGAAGAAGACCAAAAAACAGATCAAAGAATAAAATCTTCTGCAGAAAATCATTTTTTAGAATGTTTAAGTTGGGGTTTATTTGATAAAGAAGGAACAAAACTTAGTGATCTTGTGATTCCAGGACAGGTTAGTGTTTTAGATGTTAGTTGTTATGTTACAACACCTGGAAGTCAAAACATAAGGGCTTTGGTTATTGGATTGGTAGCTCAAAAATTGTTTGTTGAGAGGATGATTGAGCGTAGAAAAGAGGAGTTTCAAGAACTGCATAGGAATTTAAATTTTTTAACAGCAGAAGAGTCTAACAAACAAGATTTTCCTCTTGTTTGGTTGGTGATTGACGAAGCTCACGAGTTTTTGCCAAAGGATGAAAAAACAGTTGCTTCTGATCCTTTGATTACAATACTTAGGGAGGGAAGACAACCAGGAATTTCATTAATACTAGCGTCTCAACAACCAGGAAAAATACACACTGATGTTATGACTCAGGCAGATACTGTTATTAGTCATAGACTAACAGCAAAGATTGATATTGATGCTTTAGGACTTTTAATGCAGAGCTACATGCGGGGTTCTTTGGATAAATACATAAATGAAATTCCAAGAGTTCAAGGGGCTGCTGTTGTTTTTGACGATACGAACGAGAGAATGTTCCCAATTAGAATTCGTCCAAGAATAAGCTGGCATGGGGGTTCTTCTCCTGTTGCAATACACAAAAAGAAAAATGTGTTTTGATTATGGGTTGGTCAAAATGGATTTTGATAATTTAAAGAACAACTTTAACATATTAAGAAAGGAATATGAGAGGGAAGATAAGTTAAGGGATGATTTAATAATAGAAAGCAGGGATATTATAAAAGAATCTAAGAAAATAATATATTCTGTTCATAGAAATGATTTTTCCTCTGCTTCAAAAAGTGTGGATACAATAAAGAAACTTATAAGGGAGCTCTTGAAAAAAACAAATAGTAAAATAAGTGATGTTGGTTATTTGAGGAGTGCTTTTCAAGAGTATGTTGAAGCTTTATGCTTTTATGATTTTGTAAGAAATAATAGAATACCAAATTATAAAGAATTGAATGTTGATGTTGAGAGTTATTTGTTAGGAATATGTGATTTTACAGGCGAACTTGTCAGGTTTGCAACGAATAATTTTTTAAAAAAGAATTATGATGTTGTGCTTTATGTTAAAGATGTTGTTGAAATGATTTATAATGAATTAATGCTCTTTGATTTTAGGAGTGGAGAGTTAAGGTCGAAGTTTGACTCTATAAAGTATTCCCTGAAAAAATTAGAGGATTTGGCAATAGATATTGCAAAAATGAAGGGTTAAAGATTTGAAAAATTATTTGTTCTTTTGTAAATTTTGAGAACATCATTCCAATCATTAACCCTTATTATTAAATCCTCGTATTCTTTTGGAGTGCTAAAATTTTTGTTCCACGGTTTGTTAAACAATAAAGTTTTAATTCCGCTTTTGGCACAATCAAGTGCATACTCAAAATTGTCTTCTATAAAAATTTCAATATTTTTTTCTAAACAAACTTCTGCCTTACTTTTCTTTTCGCCAGACAAAGATTGTAGGTTTGTAAAAATAACTTCCAAAAACAAATCTCCAAAATTCTTTTTAAGCCATTTTTTTGTTTTTTCAACAAGATAGTATGGTCTTGCGGTTATTATGATTAAATCGTGTGTTTTGTTTATTTCTTTCAAAACTTTAACAGAGTTTTTAACAGGACTAACTTCTTCATATTCTCTTGTCTTGTAAAAATCATCCATTTCTGCCATTATTTCTTCTGTGCTAATGTTAAAAACATCTTCATAATAAAATGAGAATATGTCGTCTTCTCTGTAGTTCGTATTATGTTTTTTATTCCTATAAATTAAAAAATATTTGTTAAAAGGAAATAGTGTATCGTCCAAATCAACCCCTACCTTTTTTCTTTTTATTCTATTTTTATTCTTTCGCATTTTTTAATAAAAATTTTTGAATTTTATTTAAGTTTTTTGTTTTGGTATTGCAAAAAGTTTTAAAATAGATTTGCTTTCCTCTTTTTTGGCAGGCACGCCGGGGAGTTAGCCCTTCCCTGTGACCACAAATGGGCTTTACGGTGGGGCTAAAACTATGGTGCGGGTTTAATGCCACAATTGGTCCTAAAGTTTAACTGTGAGATCTTGTCCCACAGGACTTTTTTTGTTGAGAACCTGGTTAGGTCCGGAAGGAAGCGGCCATAATCAACAAAAAAGGTGTCTGTGGACCAACAGGATTGAGTGATCTTTAGGGTAAAACCAATTGTGGTGTTAAATTCAAGCCATAGTGCCTGCCTTTTTTTATTAATTATAAAAAACCACTCTATTCAGTTTGTTTTTATCTAATTTTAGCATTACAAGATCGTTTTTCTTTAAAGGGTATTCCTCGCTTAGCGTATCCACAACAAGAATTAAATTCTTTAAAGCTCTTATTTCTATTTCTTTTAAACTCCCACACAAATATTTTGGTTTGTATATTCTTCCAGAATAACCTTCTCTTACAATGTAATATAAAAGTTTTGTATTCTTTTTTGCATGACCTCCTGCTGATTTAAACCATGCGTTTGTTCCTATAGCTGTCGATATTATTATTCCAGAAGACAGTTGTTTTTCTCTTATGCCTTTCTTTCTTATGATCAATTCGTATTTTGCTGTTTTATAACTTTTTTTGTGTCCAACAAAAACATCATTTATTCCTTTGTCTAAAATTTCTTTATTATTAATTATTATCTTTATTCTTGGAAGTTGTTCAAAGTATATTTTTGGCTTGTTTTTTATTTTCTTTTCAAAATCCTCTAAATTTGTTGATGTTAAAAAACCTTCTTTTTCTTTTTTAGAAGCGTTTATTCCTAATAAAGGAGTATTGTTGATGAAGTGGGCTGTTCTTAAAAAAGTTCCGTCTCCTCCTAACGAAATAATTATAGAAAATTCTTTGCAAATCTTCTTGTTGCAAAAGAATTTTTTCAAATACTTTCTACAAATAACTTGTGTTTTGGATTTAAATTTTCTTTTCAAAATTTTATTTAGGATTTTGCTTTCCTTTCTAAAACCCTCTAAATAAACGATGAGTGGTTTTTTGAATAAATTTTCAATTTCTCTTTGGCTTAGAATTTTTTTCATATTTTTATTCTAAAATTATTGACGGCTTTCCAGGTAAGGCTTGTTTTGCCTTTTCGTGAGTTGTTTTTTCTTCTAACTCGATTGTTATTTCTAAATTAAATGCTTGCTTTATAGAATCCTTTTCTTCCTCAAGAATTTGAATTTCGTCTTCTTGAGTTATTTTATTTTTTAATAGTAGTTGTGGGTTTCTTAAAACCTTTTCAACAATTGTTGAAATCTCTTTAGCATTATATTTTTCTTTCTGCTTACTAATTTCTTTCATTATTTCAGAAATGTTTCTTGTCTTTTGAATTATTAGTGCTAATTCTTCAAATAAGCTGTACTTCCAAGAACTTGCAACTATTATCCTTGCTCTTTTTATGTTCGGATTTTTCTTTTTTGCTAACTCAAGAACTTGTTTAAAGTCGTATTTGATCTTTGTAAGTAGTTCGTATAGTTCTTCTATTTTGTGATTAATGAGTTTTTCATCAGGAACAGGCCATTTTTCAATACTAACAAAGTTTTCTCTTAAGATCAAACTCCAAACTTCTTCACAAACATGTGGAATAAATGGTGCTAAAAGAAGGTTGATCTTTTCAATAGCATATGCTAAAACATCCTTTCTTAATTTGTCCTTATTCTTTAATACTTCCTCAAAAAATAAGATTATGTTTTGTAATGCAATATTCAATTCAAATCTTTCTATTAGTTCTGTTGTTTCTCTTATTAGGTTGTTTGTTTTTGAAAGGAAATACTTTTCTTTGCTACTTAAATTATTAAGTGTGATTTTGTTTTTGAGTTGTTTTAAATCATCTTTGTTTTCCCTTACAAAAATCAAGTATTTTTTTAAGAACTTATAAACATTATCAACTCCCTCATCACTCCACTCTAATTCTTTCTCAGGAGAAGCTGCTAGTAGTATAAACATTCTTGCAGTGTCTGGCCCGTATTTTTCTATTATGTCTCCGGGATCAACAACATTTCCTTTTGACTTTGACATTACCTCTCCATTCTTTAAAACCATTCCTTGAGTCAACAATTTCTTAAAGGGTTCGTCAACTTTAACAAGTCCTAAGTCCCTTAACGCTTTTGTGAAGAATCTTGAATACAAGAGATGAAGTATGGCGTGTTCTATACCACCAATGTATTGGTCGACAGGCATCCAATAATCAACCTTTTCCTTTTCAAATGGTGAATTGTTGTTTTTTGGATCACAATACCTTAAAAAATACCATGAAGAATCAACAAAAGTGTCCATTGTATCTGTTTCCCTCTTTGCTTCTTTTCCACAAATAGGGCATTTTGCTTTTACAAATGTTTTTGACGTTTCAATAGGGTTTCCTTCTCCAGTAAAAACAACATCTTCTGGCAACAAAACAGGTAATTCTTCATAACGAACTGGGTTATAACCGTGTTCGTCACAATAAACAAAGGGTATTGGTGTGCCCCAATACCTTTGCCTACTTATTAACCAATCTCTCAGCTTATAATTTATTGTTTTTCTTCCAATACCTTTTTCTTCAAAGTATTTTATTATTTTATCAATAGCTTCGCTGCTTTTTAGTCCAGAAAATTCTCCTGAATTTATTAGTATGCCTTCTCCAGCATATGCTTTTTCTTTACCCAAAAACCTTAAAATTCCTATTTTGTTGTGTTCTTGAGTTATTTTTTCAAGAGCTTCTTCTTCTGAAAGCCAAATTATTTGGTGTTCTGAAATTTTATTCCTATCAAAGTTTTGTTGTTTTTCATCAACTAATTCTAACAAAACCGGTTGGTCTAATCTTTTTACATAAACTTTTTTGTTCTCTAGATAATAATGATATTCTATTTCTGTCCCGAGCTTTTTAACAAACTTTGTTTTGTAACCAGTTTCTTCAAAAAATTTTTTAACAGCTTTTTCTTCAATAATTTCTCCTTCTTCAACATTATAAATAAAAGGGGATATGTGATTGGAATCGTTAGATTTTATTAACAAAAATTTATTATCGTTTTTTCTTTGAACAACTATTGAAATTGTTCTTTCAAACACCTCGTTTTCATTGATTGTTCCAAATACAGGCCTTACTACTTGTCTAATTTCTAAATTGTATTTTTTTGCAAAATCAAAATCTCTTTGGTCGTGAGCAGGAACACCCATTATTATTCCTGTTCCATAATCCATAAGAACGAAATTGGCAACATAAATTGGTATTTTCTCATTTGTTAAAGGATTTATTGCATACCTTCCAATAAAAATTCCTTCTTTTTCCTTTTCTTCTGAAGATCTTTCTGTTTTTTCTTCTAACATTACCTTTCTAGCAAACTCAAAAACTTCCTTTTCATATTTTGTTTTTCTAACTAGTTCTTCAACTATTGGGTGTTCAGGAGCCATTACTAAAAATGTAGCTCCGAATATTGTGTCTGGTCTTGTTGTGAAAACCTCAACTTCCTTGTTTAAACCGTCTATCTTGAATTTAATTAAAGCCCCCTCACTCTTTCCAATCCAATTTTTTTGCATAATCTTTACTTTTTCAGGCCAGTCGAGTTTGTCCAAATCATTTAAGAGTTCTTCAGCATAAGCGGTTATTTTTAAAAACCATTGTTCTATATGTTTTATTTCAACTTTTGAACTGCAACGCCAACACCTTGTGTTTATGACTTGTTCGTTTGCAAGAACCGTTCCGCACTTAGGACACCAGTTTACAGGAGATTTTTTTCTATAAACCAAGCCATTTTCATAGAATTTTATGAAGATCCATTGGTTCCACTTATAATATTCTGGCTTATAAGTCGCTACTTCTCTGCTCCAATCATAGCTGAAACCCAATTCTTTCTGCTGCTCTTTCATCAAATTTATGCAATTCTCAGTCCAAACTTTTGGGTTTGTCTTGTTTTTTATTGCTGCGTTCTCTGCAGGAAGTCCAAAAGCATCATAGCCCATAGGGTATAAAACATTAAAGCCTTGCATTCTCTTAAACCTTGCATAACAATCGCCGATTGTGTAATTTCTAACATGTCCCATGTGTAGTTTTCCAGAAGGATAAGGGTACATTTCTAAGCAGTAGAATTTTTTCTTTTCTGGGTCTTCTTTAACCTCAAAAATCCTTTTTTCCTCCCACTTCTTCTGCCACTTCTTAGCTATTTCCTTAAAATTTATTTCTTTATTGTCTTGTTCTGTAACCACAAAAACCACCTGATTGTTTAATAATAATTTTTTAATGAAGAGGAGTTGAATAAATGAGGTTATAGTATGTTGTATATTTAAATTTTTTATTTTTAAATTTTTGAGTAACCAAAAGATTTTAAAATTTAATTCTATTTTTTTGATTATGGTTGTTGAGAAAATAGTTATTATAGATTTTGGAAGTCAATACACTAATTTGATTTTGAGGAGGATAAAAGAGTTGGGAGTTCATGCTGAAATAGTTTCTCCAAATGATTACTTCTTTGCTGGAAAAAAATATGTTAAGGGAATAATTTTGTCTGGAAGTGCTCTTTCTGTTTATGACAAAAAATCTCCTAAAATTGATAAGAAGATTTTAAATTTTGATATTCCTGTTTTGGGAATATGTTATGGTTCTCAATTGATCGCTTATTTAGAAAAAGGAGTTGTTGTTAGGGGAGAAAAGGGAGAATACGGAAAGTGCAGTATAAAATTAATCAGGAGTAGTGTTTTGTTCAGAGGGATAAATAAAAAATTCTTTGTTTGGATGAGCCATCAAGACATAATTAAAGAACTTCCTAAAAATTATGAGGTTGTTGCTTTGAGCGAGAACAAAATAATTGCTGCTTTTGAGAATAAGAAAAAGAAGATATTTGCTGTTCAATTCCACCCAGAAGTTGTTCATACAGAATTTGGAGTTGATATTCTAAAAAATTTTGTTTTTAATATTTGTGGTTTGAAAAAAACAAGAATAGATTATGATTTAAAACAAGAAATATTTGATGAGATAAAAAGAGTTTTAAATGGTAAAAAGGCAATAATTGGTTTGTCAGGCGGTGTTGATTCTTCAACAGCTGCTTTAATGGTGAATAAGGTTATTGGTAAAAACCTAATCTGTGTTTTTGTTGATACTGGACTTGTGAGGAAAAATGATAAGGAATTCTTAAAAAGAGAATTTTCAAAGTATAATCTTAATTTTAGAATTGTTAATGCAAAGAATAGATTTTTAAAAGCACTAAAAGGCGTTAAGGATCCTGAAAAAAAGAGAAGAATTATTGGCAAATTGTTTGTTAAAATTTTTGAAGAAATTGCTGTTAAAGAAAAGGCAGAGTTTTTGATTCAAGGAACAATTTATTCTGACAGGATTGAGAGTGGTTTAACAAGGTTCTCTTCAAAAATAAAGAGTCATCATAATGTTGGTGGGCTGCCAAAAAAAACAAAATTAAGGATTTACGAGCCGTTAAGGAATTTGTACAAGGACGAGGTTAGAAAGATTGCTAGAGAGATTGGCTTGTCTGATAAAATAATAAAAAGGCATGTTTTTCCAGGTCCCGGACTTGCAATAAGAATTTTGGGAGAGGTTACCGAAGAAAAATTGAGTATTATAAAAAAAGCAAACTTTATAGTTGAGGAAGAGCTTAAAAAATCAGGTTTTTATGATAAAGTTTGGATGGGTTTTGCTGTTTTATTGCCGGTAAAATCAACAGGGATAAAGGGTGATTCAAGACATTACGGTTATGCTGTTGTATTGAGAATTGTTGAATCAAAGGATG
The DNA here is from genome assembly GCA_038825775.1 of Candidatus Woesearchaeota archaeon. Classification (GTDB taxonomy): domain Archaea; phylum Nanobdellota; class Nanobdellia; order Woesearchaeales; family WAPY01; genus JAWBOW01. The sequence goes on from JAWBOW010000003.1 coordinate 27,863, forward strand.
GAATGACTGCTAATTTTTCAAGAATTCCTTATTCTGTTTTGGAAAGAATCTCAACAAGAATAACTAATGAGATCAAAAAGGTTAATAGGGTTGTTTATGATATCACAAACAAACCTCCTGCAACAATGGAGTGGGAATAAAAAAAGAAAAATTTTATTAAAGAGTAGTTTTTTGTGTTTGTTATGATAGAAAAAAATATTGAAAGGATTTGGGTTTCTTATAGTGAGATACACAACTTAGTGAGAATTGGTTGTGAGATTGTTGTAAAAAATTATAATTATGTTCCGGATTTTCTGGTAGGAATAAGTGGTGGTGGTTTGATGCCTGTTCGTCTTGCAAAAACATTTTTAAAAGAATATTCTGGAATGGAAATTCCAATTTATGTTATTGGAATTTCTAATTATGATTCTAATAATAATCAATTACCAGAACCAAGAATAACTCAAGGTTTGGATGAAAAAATAAGAGAAGAGGTTAAGGGAAAAAAGGTTTTATTAGTTGATGAGGTTGATGATACTAGAAAAACTCTTGAAAAGGCCTCTAACTATTTGTTGGACTTGAAGGTTGATAAGTTAAAGATTTTGGTAATTCACTCTAAAGAAAAGGAAAAACAAGGAAAACTGCCAGAAGGTGTTGATTTATACTTTGTTAAAAAAATACCTGATGTTTGGGTGAACTATCAATGGGATTTTAAGGAATTGTTTGATTATGAAAAACAAAAAGAAAACCTAAAAGTAAAATAATAAAAGAATTATTTCTTGAATTTTGCGATTTCGTCAATTAAATCAACATGTCCTAAGAACATTGCCCTACAACAGTATCTTTCAAGTCCTAGATCGTCAAGAACCTTTTTTTTGTCTTCTCCAGAACTTACCCTTTTTTTGTATTCTTCCCAAAGATGAGCTATTGGTTTTCCACAACTAAAGCACCTTATTGGGATTATCATAAAATCACCTGTATGATTTTTGCCTTTTTGCACGGGCTCTTCCGTGAGTTCCTGGTTTTTTCGTTTCTTTTCTTCTCACATCAGAAACCAAGAATGTTCTATCATAAGCTAAGAATTTTTCTTTAAGCGACGGCTCAAATTCAACCAATGCTTTTGAAAGGGCTGTTCTAACCGCTTCTGCCCTGCTTATAACCCCTCCTCCTTTTACATTAATATCAACATCAACTTTTTTAACAACATCCCCTGCTAGCATTAGGGCTTCTTGAATTTTTAAATTTGCTATTTTTGGAGTTATAAGATTAACTAGAACCCCATTTACTTTTATTACTCCCTTACCTTCTTTTAAAGTTGCCCTTGCAATGGCTGTTTTTCTCTTTCCTGATGTTTGAATGACTTGCATGAGTTACACCTTTTAAACTTCTATGTTGCCTAATAATTTTGAAAGTTCTTTAAGAGTTATGAATTTTGTGTTGGGAAGTTTTTCTATGCTAAACTTTTCTAATTCTTTTATGTTTGCAATATTTTTCTGGTTTATATGTTCAGGAACTCCTGAATAGCATTTCAAATTTTTTAGTGCTTTTACACCCTTTTCTTGCTTGTGAGGAAGCATTCCCTTTATTGTTCTCTTCATTATAGCTTCTGGTCTTCTTGAGAAGAAAGGTCCTTTTCTTGGAGAACCCCTAAGGAATTTTGTTTTGTATTTTTCAAGCACAACATTTTTGTTACCAGAGATTACTGCTTTTTCACAATTTATTATTTCTATTTTTTCCCCTAACAAAAGTTTTTTTGCAGCATAACTTGCAATTCTTCCCAAGATTAAATTTTCAGCGTTTATTATCATTTTAACCTATTATTCTTATGTTTTTTGTATTGTTTATTAATTCTTGATTTTTTATTAATTCTTTTAGAGTCATTACTTTACTTCCTGAATCATTTATTTTTTTAATTGCCTGTTTTGAGAATGAAAATGCTGCGACTGTTATCTTATGATTTAAACTTCCAGAGGATAATACTTTTCCAGGAACTATTATTAATTCTCCATCCTTACAAAACCTGTTTATTCTCGAAACATTAACAATTCTTCTCTTTCTTGTGGGCTTTTCAAGTGTTAATGCTATGCTCTTCCAAATACTCTTGTTTGTTTTGTATGAAAGTAATTTGAGTTCTTTGATAATGCTTATAAGTTCCTCATTTGTTTTTTTTGTTTTCATTTTTTCTGTTCTTGAATTTTTGATGTGATGCGGGGGCTGGGAATTTCAAGCTAAGCTTTTTTGCTTAGCTCTTTGAACCCAGGAACCCACTTAGGGACAAGGCTTTTAACATTTTTAGCATGATTTGTCCTCAACCTTGCGCATTTGACCAGGCTTTGCTACCCCCGCTATTTATTTTAAGCATTCAATAAACTCTTCAAATTTTTTGTTTATCTCTTCTATTGCTTGTTCCACAATCTTTTTAGTTGGCAATTGTCCCCAAGATTCTAAATGGAATATAAACTCGTCCTCTTTTGGTTCTACTTTTATTGCATTATTCTCGCATTCTTCCTCACATGCTTTGCATAATGTGCATTCTAGTATTTTATCTTCGTCAACAACTAATTTTCCATTTTGTATTTTAAAAATCCCTTTTGGACATTTTTCAACACAAACTTTTGGATTTTTTATTTTATCATTGTTGATTTTTATTTCCGCAACATTAACATAATAAGCGTGGCCAGGCGCCCATTTCATATGTTCTTTTCCCTTTCCGAGTTGTGCTGTTGCTTCAAGCTCTAATTCTTGTCCTTCCAAAAGTTTTACAATAATCATTTCTGGATAAACTGGTTTTATTTTTGGGTCTGTTGTTTTTAAATCAGAAGCATAAACTGTTTTTGGACCTTTTACTTTCAACGTTAGTTTTACTTGACACTTTGCACAACCAGCTCCTTTACAACTACACTCTGTTGGCAAGTTATAAGTTTTTAAATCAGTATATAAGGGTATTAGTCCTAATCTGTGAGCAATAATTTCATCATAAAGTGCTGAGTCGTTAGTAAAAAATTCAACCTCTTCAATTGCCATTGTTGGCACTTCTTCAATTATTGTTCTTCTCAAAGTATTAACATAAGCTGTTGGGAATTTTTCTATTAAAAATGAAATTTTTTGATCTTTATTTTCAATAATTTCTACTTTCATTTTTAAACTCTCCTTCCTCTTTTTCCTCCTCTTTTTCTACAACCGCCGTGAGGAATAGGAGTTGTGTCCTCAATAATTCCTATTTTAAAACCCATTCTTGAAAGAGTTCTTATTGCAGCTTGGGCTCCTGGGCCAGGACTTGTTGGCCCATTATGGCCTCCTGGGGCTCTAATTCTTATGTGTAATGCATTTACTCCCTTATCCATAGCTGCTCTTGCAGCTATCTTTGCAGCCATCATAGCTGCTGTTGGACTACTCTCTAGTCTTTGTTGTTTAACAACCATTCCACCAGACGCTCTTGCTATTGTTTCTGCACCTGAAAGGTCTGTTATGTGAATGATGGTATTATTGTATGATGAATATATGTGAGCAATTCCCCACCTTATTTTTTGATTTTGTTTTTCCTCACTCATTTTTTACCTTTCCTTTCTGTTCTCTTGTTTTCTTCTTTTTTTCTATAATAACTTTCTTTTTCTTTTCTTTAGGTTTTTGAATTTCTTCTTCTAAGTTTTCTTTATTTTTTGAAGCTTTTTGGATTATTTTTGAAAATTCAGGGTGTTCTGGAGATGCTAATTTTGATTTTGGATTTATTCTTATAAGTTCTTCTTCTCCTCTCTTCACAATATAGGATGGTGATTTAATCTTTTTATCCCCAACCATTATCAAACCATGAGTTATAAATTGTCTTGCTTGTTTACAACTTAAAGCCAAACCCTTTTTGAATACGATTGTTTGTAATCTTCTATCTAATAAACTCTTCAATTCTAAACTAAGCACGTCATCAATCTTTGCATCAGCATCAACCAATCCTAGAGTGTAAAGTTTGTTTATTAATTGTTTTCTAAGTTCAAAATTTGCTGGTGTTTCTTTAACAAGAGATTTTGCCCTTTCTTTAAAATCTCTGAGTATTGAAGAAAATTTCCAAAGTTCTCTCTTGTTTTTTAAAGCATATTCTTTAACTAAAACTCTTTCCTCTTCAATCCTCTCCTTATCCCATTTCTTCAATGGTTTTGAAAATTTTTTTCTCTGTCTTTTAGGATCTCCCATTTAACCTCACTTTTTTTCTTGTTCCTTAGCACTCTTCGCAGCCTTAGCAGCTCTCTTCAAAACCCCAACAACTTTTCCTTTATTCTTCCTAAAGTTGGATCTTGTGCGTTGTCCTCTAACAGGCAATCCATAAATGTGTCTTATTCCCTTATAACACTTTATTATCTTTAACTTATCAATATCTTCTTTTCTTGTCAGCTCAACATTTAATCCTAAAACATGAAAGTCCTTTCCAGTATAAGGATCTCTCCTCCTATTATAAAGCCAAGATGGAATTCCAAAATTTTGTGGATTAGCAAGCACTTGCTGTAACAAATCTGTTTGTGACTCATTTAATGTTCCAATTTTTACTGTTGGATCAATATTTGCTGCTCTGCAAACAGCATTAGCCATTGAAAAACCAACTCCTTTTATGTTTTGCAATGCAATTATTGCTGCTTTTTCTCCTGGCAAATCAGTGTTCATTATTCTTACTATGTGCCTAAAATCCTTATTCTCGACTTTGTTTTCTGTTTTTTGAGTTCTCTCAGTTTTTAATTCTTTTTTCTCTTCCTTAATATTCTTTTCTTTTGATTCCCTCATTTTGCTAATAAAAAATTTTTAATTTTTTAAAGTTCACTCAGAGAATAAGCAACCTTAAGCAAAAAACCCTAAGGTCGCCCACCCTCTTGATTTGAGAGTGAACTCGGGCTTGTTTAAACATAAAAAGTTTATATAAAATTTATTTTCTATTGACTTTAATTAAAGCTTTAAGAGGTTATATTTAAAGCTTTCTTTTTGTATTATGTTATTTTAAAAATTTTTAATCGTTAAATATTAAACAATAATCTTAACTGATTCTCTAACTTTTGAAATGATGAATGGTAGAATAAACAAGAATCCGTATAGAAGGGCTATTGAAAAAGAATTCTCTATTGTTTTTATTTGAAATGTTGTAATTATGTAGTTTGTCAAGTTTGTCATGAAGAACATGTTTAAAAATGCAAGTGTTGGAATAAAAATATTTGTTATTATGTAAGTTCTTTTAGAAAAGGATTCTATTTCTTTTAAGAGCGAATTGAATAAAGCTCCAAAAGAAACTGACAATACAAAAATCAATATTATAACGATTGGTCTTGCTTTTATTTGTAGTATTATTAGTAGTGGAACTAAGATTATTGCAACAAACGTGTTTCCGATAATCGCAGCAAAGAGTGCTATCCAATAAATTATTCTGTAAAATACTGGCACACTTGTTTTTGGAGCGGAATTTAATATTTCTAACGCTCTTTTTATCTCAGCATCACTCCACCCCTTTGCCCTTAATTTTTCTACTGTGCTTATCATAATTTTATTTTAACTCTTTTTTTGTTTTTTTATTTATTTTTTAAAACCTAGTTGTTTTAACACGTAATAAAATAAGCTTTCCTTTTCTTTCTCTTCTATGTTTTTTGTATATTTTTCTCCAATAAGTTTTGAAGCAACATACTTAAAGCTTTGAGTTATGCTTGACTCTGGGTGGGAGTAAACAACAGGGTTTTTTAGTTTTAATGACTCTTGTAAAGTTTTATCCTCTCTTACGAATTCGATTATTGGTTTTTCAAGAAAGTTTTTTATTTCTTCTTTGCTCAGCTCAAACTCAGAATTCCTAAATTTATTAACTATAACTCCAAGCACAAAGACCTTTTTGTCTTCTAAGATTTTTATTGCCTTAAGGGTTTTTACAACAGAGAGCTCGTCAGGTGTTGTTACTAATATTGCTTCGTCACAATTTTCAGCTATCTTTTGAGTGTTCTTGTCAAAAATAACAGGAGCATCAATTATGATTAGTTCTGTTTTTCCAATCAACCAATTTATTATTTTCTTTATGTTTTCAACATCAATATCTTCGTTAAAAGAAATTTTTGAAGGCATAACTAACAATCCTGAAGAATGCATATAGATTGCTTCATGGATTTTATCACCCTTTTTTATGGCGTCCTGAATTGCATAATCCACCTTAAAAGCTCCTAAATGCAAACTTGAATCTGCAGAATAAACATTTAGGTCTAAAAGCACAACATGCCTTCCAAAGTCTCTTAGAGCGGATGCTAAATTTATTGCTACTGTTGTTTTTCCAACTCCACCACTTCCTGATGTTATTAATAATACTTTAGTCATTTTAAAATACCATTTAAGTGATTATTATTAAATTAATAAAAATCGTTTATTTCGTTGAAATAACTTTTGTCCAATTTAAAGTAGTTTTCAAGCACATAATCAAAAAAGCTTTGTGCTCTTCTGTAATACTCTGTTATTTTTTCTATGTCTATCTTTAACTCTTTTGAATCAAGTTTAACAATTATTGCAACATGTCTTCTATATTCGCTAAAGGCTGTTTTTTTTGATCTTACAATGGCTCTTAGCAAAAAATAAAATTCTATTTCCTCACCAATTTTAGGATCATTAGAGAATAGTTCTTTAACAAGATTTCCCTTAAGACCAGGACTTTTTGGTATTTCTATGCTTTTATCTTTTTTACTCTTTATTTCTATGAGGGCGTCTATTAAGTTATCATAAAAAGAAACTAATCTTGTAATTATTGAGGACATCACCTCTATTGTTCTTGTGTATTTTAAACTTACAAAAAGTGAGTGTTCTGCTCTTTTAAGTTCTTGATAAGCTTCTTTTAAATACTCGCTCATTCTTAGAAATAATGTTATTTATTTCTTGTATAAAAACTTTTGTTTTAATAATGTATTTTTTGGCGTCTTCTATTGAAATTGCTGTTATTTTATAATCATCAGAACAAATGACAAATTTTTCATTTTTATAAAATTCTACAGGGCTATTTTTGTGTTTTAAAACTATTTCTTTGACTTCTGTTAAAATTTTTAATATTTCCTTATCAAAAGAGTATCTTTTCATGCAGTGTTCTTTAAAGATGTTTATTTTTGAATCAAAATTTTCGTCATAATTTGGGATTCTTTTAAATGTGAATTCATAAGCTAAAAGGGCTGATAGTGCGTTACTTAATGCTAAATAAATATTCTCCAGAACAACTGGCATTATTTTATAATCTTTTAATAAGGGGTAAGTAACATAGATTAAGTGGTCTGCTATTTTTAAGTGTTTGTTTGCTTTTAAAATAAACTCTTGAAAATCACTCATGTGTTTTATTTAAAACATTTATAAATATAAATTTTTGTAAATTTTAAAAAAGATTCTTTTTATGCATAAAATTTTTAAAGTAAGTTTAAAAACCTATAAAGTGTAGAGGGGTGTTTGACTCTCTATTGTGAGGAAAGTCCGTCCACAAAAAAAAGCCACTCGTAAAGAGTTCGTTAAAGAGAAGGCAACTGCACAGAAACAAAACACCCTTTTGGGAGGATGAAGTTGGAGAAGTTTTTCGCGAGAAAAACGAGATAACCCGCAGACGTTCCAAAAGGAACTGGTGAAAAGGCAGCCCTGGCTTTGTGCAAATCCTTTTTTAGGATGCTTAGTAGAATGTCAAAACAGCTCTTCCAGGATTAAGTTCTTGGGAGCTGACAGAAGACGGCTTACAACCCCTCTACAATTACATAAAAAATTTTTGAGAATGGTGAAAAAATGGCTTCGGACAAATTAAGATTGCCAAGCGGTGGTGGAGGATTAGTAAGATATTTTGACGAATACAAGAGTAAGTTTGAAATAAAACCAATTCATGTAATACTATTCATAATTCTAATAGTGCTTTTGGAAATAATATTACATTTAGTTGCTTCTCCTCTCTTGAAGTAGGTGTTGTGAATGAAGATAAATCAAAGGGATTTAATGAATGCCATGAAGAGATTTGGAATAACACAACAAGAGATTGAAGCTGAGGAAGTTGTGATTAAGTGTTCTGAAAAAGAAATAATAATAAAAAACCCTTCTGTTGTTAAGGTTAATTTAATGGGCGAGGACACATTCCAAATAACAGGAACAATTGAGGAAAGAAAAATAGTTTATGAGCCAAATGATGATGATATAAGGATAGTTGTTGAAAAAACAGGAGTTTCAAGAGAAGAAGCCATAAAAGCGTTGAGAGAAAATAATGGTGATCTTGCTTCTACAATATTAAAACTAAAAAACAAATAAAAAAATCATATAAAGATTTATAAAAAGGAAAACACTTATTTTCTTTATTATGGAACTATTATCTTCAAACTCAAAGGTTATTGATAAGTTGTTGGAAGGTGGTTTTGAAAAGGATATTGTGACCACAATATACGGGCCTGCTGCTTCTGGCAAAACAACTATTTGTTTATTGGCCGCAATATCAGCATCAAGGTTTGGAAAGGTTATTTTTATTGATACCGAAGGCGGTTTTTCTGTTGAGAGGTTAAAACAACTTACAAGAAACTATGAAAAAGTTCTTCAAAGAATATTTTTGTTAAAGCCAACAACCTTTGAAGAACAAACTAAGGCATTTGAAATGCTTAACAAACTAATTCAAGAAGACACTAAGAACATGTTCCAACTTGTAATTGTTGATACAATATCCATGCTTTATAGAGTAAAAAAAGAAGATGAGGATATTAAGGAGTTGAATAGAAAATTAAGCTACCAACTGAATCTTTTAAACCAAATTGCTAGGAAAAAAAATATTCCTGTAATAATAACAACACAAGTTTATTCTGATTTTGAAGACAAAAATTCTGTTAAGCTTGTTGGCGGTGATATAATAAGATACTCTAGCAAGTGTATTATAGAATTAGAAAATATGGATGGTGGGAAAAAAAGGGCAATACTTATAAAGCATAGAAGCTTGCCAATGAAAGATGTTGTTTTTGAGATATCGTCTGAAGGCATTGTTGAGCCTAAAAGGGGTTTTAACATTTTTTAAATAATTAAAGGAGGTGTTTTAATGACTGAACTGCTTTACTTGCTTAATTGTTATTTGAAAGAGTTTGAGAGCAAAATAATTTCTGTAAGGGAAGAAAACAATAATCTTTTTGTTGTGCTTGAAAAAACAGCTTTTTATCCTAGATCTGGAGGACAGCCAGAGGATAAGGGATTTTTGATTAAGGAAAACAATAAATTTTTTGTTAAAGATGTGATAAAAAATGATAATGAAGTTATTCATGTGGTTGAAAAGAATAATGGTTGTGATTTAAAAGTTGGTGATTTAGTAATGGGAGAGATTGATTGGCAAAGGAGATACTATTTTATGAGGTGTCACACAGCAGCACACGTTTTATCTGCTATAATAAACAAAGAAACTGGTGCTTTAATAACAGGTAATAATATTGATGAAGAAAAGGTAAGGATTGATTTTAATCTTGAAAATTTTGATAGGGAAAAATTTGTTGATTATGTTAAAAGGGCTAATGATTTTATAAGAGAAGGACATTCTGTTGAACTCTCAATTCTTAAAAGAGAAGAAGCTTTTAAAATACCTGATTTGGTTAAATTACAAAAGATGCTGCCAGAAACAATAAGAGAAGTTAGAATTGTCAAGATTAATGATTTAGATATTCAAGCTTGTGGTGGAACTCATGTAAAAAACACTTCTGAGATTGGCTCAATCGAATTATTAAGTGTGGAAAACAAGGGAAAAAATAATAGGAGAATATACTTTAAGATAAAGTGAGGTGATAAAAATACTCGAAGCAAAAAAAGGTGCTTATTGTATAATTATGAAATTAAATTATGACAAAAAAATAAGGATTGGAAGTTTAGGAGTGATTGACTTTCCAGAAGGATTTTATGTTTATGTTGGTTCTGCTATGAAAAACTTAGAACAAAGAATTTTAAGACATTATTCTTCATTAAAGAAAAAAAGATGGCACATAGATTATTTTTTGGAGAATTGTGAGATAATTAAGTTTTTAGTTTTTCCTTCAAACAAAAAACAAGAGTGTGATATTGCTAAAATACTCATTAATAAAGGTGCCGTTGTGGCTGAAAAATTTGGTTCTACTGATTGCAAATGCAAAACCCATCTTATATATTTTGTAACGAAGAAAGAACTTTCTAGAGCAATTAGTTATTTAAAAAATAAGATTAAAGAATAAAATTTTTATTCTTCTGAAAAATCATCTAGTGTATACTTAAATTCTTCTTCTTTTCTTATAATTCCCCTATTTTTTAGATACTCTCTTGCAAGAACCCAAAATATTAGTCCTAAACTTTTCTTTCCCTTATTATTGCAAGGAACAACAAAATCAACATTGTTTGACTGATTGTTTGTGTCACACAAAGCAATAACAGGGATTCCAACTCTTGCTGCATCATCAACAATGTTCTTGTCAGGCCAAGGGTCTACAACAAAAATAAGTTTTGCTTCTGTGTAAGTTTTTAAGTTAGGGTTTGTTAGTGTTCCAGGAGGGTATCTTCCAATAAATGTTCTTATTCCTGTTGCTTTTCCAAACAAATTCACTGCTTTCCAACCATTCTCTCTTCTACAAGCAACGATTATGTCTTCTGGGTTGTATTGTGCTAAAAATTTTGCTGCAATCTTTAACCTTCTATCAATTTCTTCCAAATTCATTATTGAAAGCCCGTCAGGTCTTATTTTATAAATAAAAGGTGACATGTATTTTGTTCTGAATTTTGTTCCTATGTGTATTCCTGACTTTAAATAAACGTCTTGTGGAACTAAAAGTTCTTCTCCCATAATATAACACCTCTGCAAAAATTTTAAACTAATACCAAAACTTTTTAGAAGCAACACCGCATTTTTTTAACCTCAGCGGCCTCATCCTTTTTAAGGACGGCTTCTCCGCACAATTTTTTTATTAAAAATTGCGCGAAAGCTTTGGTATTAAGACCAAAGGCAAAATAGCTTATTTATAAATTTAACTCTTTTATTGATTTTTGGGCTTCAACATGATTATAAAAAATTAATCTTGAAGTTTAAAAACTCCTAAATCAGAATATATTGGGCCTTTAGGTGTTAAAACTGATTTTTTAAGTTTAAACTCCGTTACTTTAAAAGAAATATTTTTTATGTTAATGCTTTTAATGCTCTCCAAAAATTTTTTCTTATCATTAATTTGCTTGACCCTTGCTATTGTTATGTGGCTTTGAAATTCCTTTTCAGCAGGTATTTTTAATTCTAAAAGTTTTTGGTCAATAAGTTTTTGCAGTTCAAAAACTTCTCTTTCTTTTGTTCCAACCCACACAACCCTAATAAAATTTTCATTTGGAAAAAAACCTATTTTTTCAATAGTGATTTGAAAACTCTTAAATTTTATCTCAGAAAGTTTTTCTTTTATTCTTTCTATTTCAAAATCGTTTTTTTCTCCCAAAAACTTTAGCGTTATGTGAAAATCATTTGTTTTTTTAAAAACGCCATAAGAAATTTTGTTTTGTATTCTTTTAAGTTCTTCTTGCACTTCTTGATTAGTTTCAATAGCAATGAATGTTCTCATAATAAAATAATCTTTTTCAAAGTTTAAATTCTTTTTGAAAAAATATTTTAATTTAATTAGTATCAAATAAAGTTTTTTGAAATTTAAAAAAACAAAAAGAATAAGAAAAAACAGATTTTTCAAGAATGCTTTCTAAATTCTGTTATACTCTTTTAATAATATTTCATAAACTAGCCTGATTTAAACTCTTAAGTTTTCAAATTGTCAAACTAAATGATTTTTTTATTTTTACTCTTCCTCTTCATCAAGCTCCCTTACCAAACCTTCCTTAACATCCTTTATTCCTTCTCTTGTAACTATAAAAACTGCTTCTCCTTCTGGAAGGTTTGGACTGTCAACTAATTTTGCAACTCTTGTTCCTTTCTTTCCTTTTCTCAAATAAATCCTGAATGTTGATGCGTGTGCTATTATGTGTCCACCAATTGCTTGTGTTGGGTCTCCAAAGAAAACATCTGGTTTTGCCATTACTTGGTTTGTTACATAAATACAAGCGTTAAACTTGTCAGCAACTTTCATTAAAGAATGTATGTGCTTGTTTAGTTTTTGTTGTCTATCAGCCAATGTTCCTCTTCCAATGAATTCTGCTCTAAAGTGTGCTGTTAACGAGTCAACTATTACTAACTTTACTTTTAGATTTTCTTTTTTAGCAACATCCTCTATTTTTTCAACCAATAGCATTTGGTGGTCTGAATTATAAGCCCTTGCAACCTTTATGTTTTTTAAAACTTTCTCAGGATCCATCTTTTGAGCTCTTGCAAGCTCTATTATTCTTTCAGGCCTAAAAGTGTTTTCTGTGTCTATAAAAATAACAACACTGTCAGGAATTTGTTTTTGCACATTAACTGCTAAAACATGAGCTAGTTGAGTTTTTCCAGAACCAAATTCCCCAAAAGCTTCTGTTATTGAACCAGTTTCAAAACCACCGCCTAAGAGGTTGTCTAATGCTTTGCTTCCAGTTGTTATTTTTTCAACCCTTTGCCTCTTTTTTAGAATTTCATCTCCTGATTCAAAACCCATTTCAAGTTTTTCCCTTGCAAAGTTTATTATCTTTCTTGCGGTTGCTTCTGTGACTCCTGCAACCTCAACTAGTTCTGCTGGTGTTGCTACTGCCAAACTCATTAGTGAAGCATAACCTGCCATTGTAAGTTTTTCAGCTGTTGCAGCTCCTACTCCTGGAATGTCTGTTAATGATAATTCTTTTTCTTGTTTTTCTGGCATAAAACCACCTTTTTTTATTTTTAAAAAATCTTTTATTTTTTAATTTAAAACAAAAATTTGCTCTTTCATTAATTTTTTAAAGCTTTTCTTAAAGTTTTTTTATTAAAATTATTATTTGTGTGCTTTGGTTTTATTAATTTTTTATTAACACACTTTTCTTACTTATCCTTTATTATGAAATTAAACGCATTTAAAACATTAAAAGTTCTATTTTCTTTTTCTTATGCTCACATTACTTGGTTTTTCTTATCTTTTTGTTCTTTATTTTTTGTTTTGCAATTTTGATTACTGCTTATTTTGTCTTAAACTAACTTTTTTGTTTATCTCTCAAATTAATTTTTAATTGTTTAAAATTTGTGCTTTTTTTATTAACCTAATTTATTGCTTTTGCAAAGCTTCTTTGTTTTGGTTGCTAAACAAATTAATAAATGTTTCTAACTAATTTTAAGTTTTTTTTATTCTCTAATTTTTTAGCTTCTTATCTTAAAATTTTATTTTTGTTCGTTTTTTTTATTTTTTATGCGCTCAAATTTTTAATTAATTTTTTAATTATTTTTATATGAAATTATATTAAATCCTTAAGCCTTTTTTTAAACTTCTTAATAAAAAAATGCTTGTTTTGAATGTCTGCATCTAAAAACTATTTTTGTATTTTGCATAATTCTTAATATAACAAAAAGCAAAAAAAATCTTAAAATTTATGTGTAAAAACTATTACTTTTCCCTTAAAACCAAGTTTTCGTATGCCTTGTTCAAAAGAGCCACCAAGTAAGGTATGTCTCTTATTTTATACGAGTTTGTGTTCTTCCAAGTTCCGTCCTTTGCTTTATAAATTCTTTGTGCAGTTATTGTTTTATACGATTTTTCTTCTCCATTTTTGTTTGTTGTTTTGTTATTCCATATTGTTACTTCAATACTTCCTGCTCTTAGTTTTGTTTCTGGTTTTATATTATTTTGTGGTTTTTGTAGTTCAGCATTCTTCATTTTTCAACCTCCAATTTTATAAAAATAAATACTTTAAAAATACTTTTAAGCTTAATGTCTAGTGTTCAGTGATATTTTGCAAAAAATTTGTAAGAATTACCATTTTTATAATACAAAACCAGAACTTTTTATGGTTAAAAGCCGATTTTTTAAAAGAATTTTTTTCGAGTTTTAAAACTCTTCAAAATAATCCTCTTCAAAAGAAGGCTCTTCAGATTCTTTATTGTTTATGTTATTTGAGCTTTTCTTATCAAGATTTGTTTCTTGTTCATCTTCAAAGAATTCTTCTTCAACAGGTGGCAAGCTTTCAACATCCCTCTTCAGTCTTTCCACCTCACTCTTATAATCAGGAAATTCTATTTTGTCTGCTATGAATTCTATCCTTCCAAACATTTTGTTTAGTGTTGCTCTCCCACTAATTAAGATTTCTGTTCCTAAGAGTTCTCTTCTTATTTCCTCAAATTTTTCAGTATTATCTTTTAACAGAGAAAGTTCTTCTTCACTCTTGTTTAAAAGTTTTAGGACTTGTTCTTTAAAGCACACTGTTCTAATTATTCCTGTTCCATCATCAACTAAAAGATTTATTACATATGCTTCTTGTGGTTTGACCTTTCCATGCTGTTCGCAAACCATTCCTACTTCTGACAAGGAAAGCTTTTTACCACATTCCGGACAAACATGGTAGAATTTTGGTTCAAACGCTTGCACTATTGTTGCTCTTAACTCAACATCCCTGTCGTTTTCTGATAACTCAGATATTGTTTTTCTTTTGGGCTCGTATTTTGCTTCTTCAACCTTTTCATCAGGAGGGTTTATTATTATTTTTGACCTTTCATTTAGGTGTATTTCCTTTGAATTATTATTATCTCTTACATAACCTGCTTTTATTTTTATTATATCCCCAATCTTTATTTTTGAGGCCTGTTCTGCTATTTCATTCCAAAGAACTACCCTTATTGCTCCTGTTTCGTCAGCAATGACTAAAGAAGCCAATTTTCCTTCCCTATTTTGAGTTGAAAACGGCTTAACTCCAAAGTTTTGTTTTACTATTCCAACTGTTTCAACATCCCTCATTCCAGAAAGAATATTTTTTATCTTTAATTTTCCAGTGAAACTATTAAACAAAGGCACACCTAATTCGTTTGCAACTATTCTCGCAGCTCCTTCTCTTGTTATCAAGCCAGAGAGCTGCTTTACTTTCTTGTTTATCATTTCATTTATTGCTTCTTCATTATAACTTGTCTTTTCTTTTATTTTTTGAATAATCTCTTCTATAGTTATTTTAATCATAAAGAAAAAGCAAAAGTAGTTTGTTTAAATAGTTTTCTATAATTTTTTAGTTTATTCTTATTGCAAATCTAATATTATTTATGCAGACAGGATAAATATTTTTCTTAAGTGTGCATTGGTTAAAATTCTTTTTAATTTCATCCTTATATCTTGGGTTTACAATATAAACTGAGTTTTCATGCTTGAATAATACTATTTCCAAGTTTGTGCTTAATGCCTTTGCAGGTATTTTTTGAAATTCTATTTTTTTAATTGTTCCGTCTTTATTATAGTTTAATCTTATTACAAAATTGTTCTCTTCTTCAATAAAACCATTATTTTCGAAACCTAATATTTTTATTAAATCAAAATAATCCTTAAGCCCAATTTCTCCTAAATTAGTTGCAATTAGCATTCTTCCAGAGTTAGAATCTCTTATAAAAGAGATCTCGTAATTACCGTTAAAATCAATTTTTGAGATTTTTGTAAGATCAACAGAACAATAACAATCATTATCCAAAGTTGCGTTGCAATAGTTTATTGTCTTTAATACTTCATAGAATGGCTTTTCAAAATCTTCGTAACAATCCTCATTATAACCAATGCTTGAAAGTTTTGAATTGTAGCATTCCTCTTTGTTTGTTGAAATTTTGCATTCTTCAACAATATTTTTTATTGTTAAATACAACTTTTCATACTGTTCTAAATTTAATTCTGCTTGTGTGCTAAAAGATAAGTTTGTTAAGTATTGTGTTTCTCCACAACTCTGCTTTTTTTGGTCTCTAACTTCAACTTCCAAACCTTGATAATAACAAAGTGGGTTTACTTGTTGATTATTTATTCTTATCTCAAAGTGAAGGTGGGGGGAAGTTGAGCTTCCAGAACTTCCCATTATTCCGATAACGTCCCCTTGATTTACAATTTGCCCCTCGTCAACATTAACTTTTTCTAAATGAGCGTATAGGGTTTTTAGGTTTCCGTGATTTATTAAAACATAATTTCCATAGAAACTCCCACAATTGAAACAACTATCGTCTGATTTATCTGTATTGGAGTTATAATAGCAATTAGAACAACCCTTGTTTACTAGTTCAACTCTTCCTGATTTTACTGCATAAATCTCTTTTGTGTCAGAATCAATGTCTATTCCCTTATGAAAATGTTGTTTTTTTGTTATTGGATGAATTCTCTGTCCAAAAGAACTTGCTACAGAGTATTTTCCACTAAAAGTTCCTGTTGGCCAAATCAAATCTTGAGGTGTTGAACTTCCTGACAACAAAATCGTATTTTTTAATAATATTCCATTAATAATTGTAGAATCTGTTTTTGGAATTATTTCTATTTTGTATTCTTTAGGTATGTATTCTTCACTTCTATCTAAATATTCTATTAGTTCGTTATAAAATATTTTTGAAAATTCTTTTTTAAAATCAGGTTTGTTTTCTGTCCAATCTGCCAGTCCTAGTATTCTTTTAGGATTTTCAAAACCACCATTTTTTAAGAATGTTTTTACAGAATCATTTGCAGCACACTTTGCTGATTGTTGAACATAAAAATGTAATTTTTCTCCTTCTTGGTATGTTTGGAATAACGACAATGCTTGCGAACCAATAACTAAGTTTCCAAGGTTTTTGTCTTTCATCTTAACAACCACAAATAAGAATATTAAGAAAACTACAAAGAACACATACAACAATGCTGAAAAATACATTGAACCCCTTTTTTTCATAATATAAAAATAAAAAAAACTCTTTTTTTATAAACTTTTATGTTTTTATTTAAAAATACGTTAATAATGAAAAGTTTTATAAATTTTAAATTTAAAATTAAAAATAATTTAAAAAATGAAATATTATGTTTAAAATTGTTTAAAAAAAGAGGTGTTTATGAAGGAAATATTGATTGAGTTTTTAATCTTGTTTTTAAGTGGTGTTGCGTTGGTTTTTGGCGCTGATCTTGTTATAAAAGCAGTAACTTCTTTTGCAAAGAAGCTTGGTGCTTCAGAATATTTTGTTGGTTTTATGGTTGTTGCAATCGGCACAAGCGCTCCTGAATTGATAAATGCTCTGGTAGCATCTTTAAGTGCTTTGAGAATAAATGATCTGTTTTTTAAAAATTCTTTAGGCAATATTGTTTTAGGTAATTTGATTGGTGCTAATATTTTGGATTCTTTATTTGTTTTTGGAATAATGGCTTTTGTTGCTAAAAAATTATTTGTGGAAGATGAAGTAATAAACAGATCAACATTCTTAATGCTTATTCTAATAGTTTTACCATTAATTCTAAGTTTAGACGGCTACTTATCAAAGTTTGATGGTTTGATTTTAATTTTTGCATTCTTGTTTTATGTAAAAGATTTGTGGGATAAAGAGGTTTCTCTTGGGAAGTTAGAAAAGGACGTTTCTTTGAGAAAATTAGTTCATGAGTTTTTAATCTTTGGGATTGGAATTCCAATACTAATAATAAGTTCAAAATACTTTGTTATTTCTGCTGTAAAAATTGCTGATTTTCTAAACATACCTGCTTTTATAATAGGACTAACAATTGTTTCCTTAGGCACAACCCTTCCAGAGTTGAGTGTTGGAATAATATCTTCTTATAAGGGACATAAAAATATTGGATTTGGAAACATTTTAGGAAGTGTTATGTTTAACATTCTATTTATTCTTGGAGTTGCTTCTCTTATAAATCCGATAAGCGTTGATATAAACAGCTTTTTAGTGAGTTTTATGTTTATGATATGCGGGGTTTATATTGCAATACTTTTCTTGGATAAAAAAACAATCACCTGGAGAGAAGGGCTTGGTTTATTAGTTTTATACATTACTTTTTTAGTTGTGCAGTTAAAAGGAATTTTTATTTAAAAGATAATAGTTCCATTGTAATTATTATTTAATTTAATTAATATTTTTTTGTCATACTCTTCATTCATTAAATTAAGAACTTTTTTTAAATCAGAAATATTATTTACAAAAACCACTCCTATTTTATTTTTTGCCCCTAATTTTGAAGCTTCAATGTCAAATGGAATATTAAGGCCTGGCTTGTGCTTTTTAGGTATTATTTTTAAGTATTCATTCCAAGAAATTCTCTTTAATCTTTTATTTTCTTTGTTTCTAACATACTTTATTCTTGAAATGTTTATAATGAATTTTTGTCTTAGTAATTTTGCAAAACTAACTGCAATAAAATCAGTAGTGTGTCCTGGAACATTTCCGTGGCTTACTAAAAAATTGTTTTTAGAAAATTGTTGTGTTTTTGATTTTTCAAAATCTTCTAATTTAATGATTTTTGCATTAAAAACCTTTGATATTAACAACGCATTAATCTCTGTTGCTTTTATTCCAATCTCATCTAAATCATTATCTTTTTTTGAGAACTCCTTTAATGCGTTTTGATAGTTTCTTGCAATAAAGCCACCACCACAAACAATTATGAATTTTGTGTTTTTAAAACTCTCTAAAACTCTCTTAAAATCCTTTATGAAATCAATATTTATTTTCTTTTTATTTATAACAGATCCTCCTAAAGAGATTATAATTATTTTATTATTTTTAACTCTCATTTAATCAACCTTTTATGATAAGCTTATAAAAATTATTCCAAGCATTATTAAAATTATGCCTAAAATTTTATTTTTTGTTATGCTTTCGTTTAAGTATTTTCTTGAAAGCAAAATAACCCATACATAAGAGAGTGCTGTTAATGGATAAACAAAGGATAATTCTCCGAATTTTAAAGCGATAATAAAAGGAATTGTTGAGCCACCGTACAGAAGAAAGCCAATTATTATTTCATAATTCTTAAAAATGTTTTTTATGCTTATGCTCTTTTTAGAGCCAAACTTTAAGTATAAACTGCCAAAAGCTCCCATTAAGGTTGCAATAATTACTAAAATTATTGGCAAAAAAATTTTTGTTATTATCTTAAACACCCTTTGTTTATTTTTTATTTGTTTCTTGTTATTATTATTAATCCAAAAATTATTAATAAAATTCCAATCCATCTTAAAATCGTTATTCTTTCATTCAGGAATTTTATGCTGAAGAACGAAACCCAAACAAAACCCAAAGCAATGAAAGGATAGACTGTTGATAGTTCACCGTGCTTTAACGCGACAATCAATAACAAAGCTGCTATGAAATAAGAAAAAAGACCCAAATAAAGTGTTGGATTAAAAACAACCCTTTTAAGATTGTTGTCTGATTTTATAAGTGCTAGTTTATAAGAAAGTTGTCCTAATGATGATAGTAAGGTGCAGATTATGACAAGAATTATTGCTAATTTAGATGTTCTTACCATTTTGTTTTGAAAGATTCTTTTAGTTTTCTTTTCTTTTTGTCTCATTTTTTTGTCTTTTAATTTTTTATGATTCTTCTAATAAACTTATTTTAAATAATTTTATCTGCTTAGGACACATTCTTGTAGCTTTAATAATGCTTTGGTTTCTTGTCCCATAATATTTAACTTTCATATCAACAAAATTAGTTAAATCCCCAACTTCTGAAAAATCAATTATTTCACAACCAAATTCTTTAGTTTCTAAACAATAACATTTGCCACAAGTATCCTCACCCATTGTAAAACTGCACTTCCTTACAATTCCTGTTTCAAATTCTTCTTTGTTTTTAGAGCAGCCAATAAAGAATAATAATGCAAAAAGCACAAAGAAAATAAACACTTTTTTAATAAGAACCATTTGCTTCACCACACTTTTTAATAAAAATATAAAAAATTAATCTATAAAAGTTTTGCTATTTTTAACAAACTTATTATAATTTTTTATTCTTTTTAAAAGTTCCTTTTCTTTTAAAAGAATATTTTGTGCTCCTAAATTTTGGACAACACTTATTGAATTGCACAAGCCACACTTTAATGCAAACTCCACATCTGCCCTTTTTATGATTCCATAAACAAAACTTGATGCAAAAGCATCACCGGCACCTGTTGTTTCTTTAACCTTAACCTTTGGAACTTTACACCTATAAAAGTATTCTCCATCAAATGCAAAAGCACCATTCTTTCCGTCAGTAATAACGACGACATTTTTAACATGGTTTTTTAAAAAAATCAGTTGTTCTTTAATTTGTTCTTTTTCAGAAATCAATTGGGCCTCTTGCTTATTTAAAATAATAATTTCTGCATTTTCAATAATTTTTTTTAATTCTTTAAAACCTAACCTTGCTAAGTAAGTGCTTGGATTAAAAGCAATTTTTATTTTATTATTTATTGCAAAATCAACTATATTTTTTGTGCTTTCAAAGCTCTTACCATAAACTGATGATAAATAAAACCATTTTGTCCTTAGTTTTTCTTTATTAACCTTATTAAAATCAAAGTTTTCATTACAACCCCTATAAGTGAGTATTGTTCTTTCTTCATCTTTGCTGTCAAGTATTATTGAAAAACCATTGCTTTCTTCACTTATATAACCTAAGAAATCTATTTTTTCATACTTCATTTTTTTTAGAATCATTTGTCCATTCTGGTCTCTGCTTAAACATCCTAAAAAACCAGTTTTTAAGTTTAATCTTGAGAATGAAACAGCAGCATTAAAAGCCCCCCCTCCAAAATCACTTTTAAAATTATCAATTATGAGTTTTGAACCAACAGGATATGCTATCAGATTTTCCTTCTTAAAAGTTATATTGTCATTTATGGTTATAATTTCTGAAGCAGTATTTATGAATAAGTCAATAACAGCCCCTCCTACGCATATGATATCAAACATAAGAAAAAATAAAACAAATTTTTTTATAAATCTTTTTGTTTTTAGCAAATTTTATTTTATAAGTTTATTGAGCAGATCATGCGAATCGTTAAGAACAAAATCTTTTGAGATGTTTTTTGGAATTCTTGTTAAGAGTAATGTTTTTAGAAAATCCTTTTCTTTGTTACTTATTCTTGCAAACCTATCAGCGTCTATCAAACCATAAGGATAGCCAAAAAAACTTGGGTCTTTAGAGTTTTTCTTTAAATGCCACAACACCTCATCAATATTATCTGCTTGCTCATTGAATATCTCAAAATTAAAACAATAATTTGATTTTTTGTGAAGTTTTACTATTACGATTTCTGCTTTATGATTCTCGTCTCTTATTTTTGCAATTGGGTAATAATACCACTCCAATAAACCTAAGGATTTTGATGTTCTCATTAGAATATTATTAACTGATCTTCCATTTTTTGTCAATAGTTGTGATGTCTTTGACAATGCAGCTATTATATTTTTGTTCTTAATTCCTGAATCAAATAGTTCTTGTAGAAGATTCTTTTCTAATTGAAAATTTGATTTTAAATTACCATCTAATAATATTATTGAATCGCTAAACTTTTTACTTAAATGTAAAGCTGTTTTTAATTCACATAATCTTCTAGTGACATCTCCTATTTTTGAGATTGGAATTCTATTGTTTCCTTCTCTAAGGCTTTCCTCGAACGAGTCTATTTGGAAGTCAAAATAAGAAGGAGAAAATTCAACTTTATAGTAAATTTCTGAATTTTTTTTATCTCTTGTTGCATATGCAATCATATAATTTTCTTTTTTTATAGAATAAATTCTCTTGCTTTCAAAGACAGAACCGTAAGTTCTTATGAAGTGAACACTTATGTTTGTTGTATTTATCAATTCTGCATTTCCGCCATCTACAAAAATCATCTTTTTTGTGTTGTCAAATGCTTTAAATTCGTGAAAATTCTCCTCACTTATTTTAAAAGTTCTTTCTGCTTCTCTCAAATCAACAGTCTCTTCACAAGGACCAACTAAATTTGTCTCTTTGTAAACATTAACAAATTTTTCAACGATCTCTTTCATAAAAAATATAAACTAAATAAAGAATATAAATCTTATGAAAAAGAACTTTTTAAACAAAAAACAATTATTAATTAAAACTTCATTATTTTTAACCGCTTTAATTTTCATAATAATTTTATTATTATCAAATTTTTTTATTTTTTATTATTTAGAGTTGGCAAAATCATCAAAATCTAAAAACGAATTGTTAAAAAATGTTTTCCATTTTTTAGAAAGTAAGGAAAATTTGAGTAGTGCATTCTCTGAAAGAGAAGTGCTTCATCTAAATGATGTCAAAAATTTAGTCAATGCTGCAAAAATTTTTTTTGTTTTAATAATTACACTTGAATTGTCCTTGTTTTTATGCATTAAAAGATTAAAAGGATTTAATTCCAATATATTTATAGAAAATTTTATCTATTTTTTATTTGTAATTGCTTTTATAATTTTAATCTTGATTCTATTTATAAATAAAAATTTTTATTCTGCATTTTACATATTTCATTCGTTATTTTTTAAGCCGGACACTTGGATTTTTAATAATGATGATTTAATTATAATACTATTTCCTGAGTACTATTTTAAGTTACTTGGATTAAAAATATTTGGATTATTATTTTTAGAAATAATTTTTACTATAATAATATTGTTTATGATTAAATCTTTTAGTTCTAAAAGAAAAAATATTTAAATTTTTTCATAATTATAAAATTAAATAAATGCGATTAAAATGGTGATTTAAATGGCTGCAAAGAAAAAAACAAAAACAACCAAGAAAAAATGCAAAAAGTAAAAAAATAAAATAAAAATTTTTTAATTTGTTTTTTCTTATTTTTTATTTTTATACCAATCTACGGTCATTTTAAGTGCTTCTTCAAAATCAAAAGTCGTCTTAAAACCTAAATTTCTGATCTTTTCAGAATTAATAGCATATCTTCTATCATGACCTGGTCTATCATTAACAAATTCTATTAAATTATAATCCTTGCTTAGCATTTCCAAAATTTTCTTTACAACTTCAATATTTTCTTTTCTTACTCTACTACCGACATTATAAACTCCATCATCAATCTTTTTTTCAATCATTAATTCTATTGCATTATTAAAGTCCTCACAGAAAAGCCACTCCCTGATTTGTGTTCCATTTCCATAAACAGGGATTTTTTTATTATTCAAAGCAAGAATTATGGTTTTGGGAATTAATTTTTCATGAAACTGCCAATAACCAAAAACATTACAAGGTCTTAAAATAACTGCTTTAAGTCCAAAAGTTTCTTTATAAGCGTTTATTAAACACTCTTCAGAAACCTTTGTAGCAGAATAAACATTTCTTGGTTTAAAATTATCTTCTTCCTTTGCTTCTCCTCTTAATATTTCCCCATAAACTTCGTCC
>JAWBOW010000004.1:0-40994 GCA_038825775.1 Candidatus Woesearchaeota archaeon
CTGCTATTGTCTTGCCAATACCTGTTGGAGCATTTAATAAAATATTCTTTTTGCTTTTCAATGCTTGCTCAATATCAAGAATCATTCTTTCTT
The DNA here is from genome assembly GCA_038825775.1 of Candidatus Woesearchaeota archaeon. Taxonomy (GTDB): domain Archaea; phylum Nanobdellota; class Nanobdellia; order Woesearchaeales; family WAPY01; genus JAWBOW01. The sequence goes on from JAWBOW010000004.1 coordinate 94, forward strand.
GTTCTGGCCTTAATTTTTCAAATGGAAAAAATTCAAGACCATTAATATCTAAGTCATTCGCTGATTTATTTGTATTATAATCTTGCATAGTAATGATTACTTTTTAGAAGTTTTATTTAAAAATTTGTTTTTGAGAAGTGTCTTGTGAAACTATTTTTTCTGCTTTAAGTGTTTTTTTATCTTTTCTCCTATCTTAAGTCCTATGTTTTTTGTTGTCCTAACTGCTTTTCCAACAACATTAAAATTCCAAAGAACTGTGTCTATGTCTTTTATTTTATTCTTGTATTTCTCAAAATAGCAAACATCCTCTAAAGTAAAATGCATCGGCTCTGGAGGCTTTTCATGAGTATAACCTATGGTTATTATTGCTTGTATTTGAACATCTCCAGAGATTCCTAAAATTCTTGCAACAGCATCATCCTCAAAAGCCCCAACCCAACAACTTCCTAAGCCCAAAGCGGTTGCTGTTAAAAGCATATTCTGTATTGCTGCTGCACAGTTTTGTATTGAATAAAGTTTTTCGCCACGCTCTCCATAAAGTTTTTTTATCATAAAGTTTTCAGAACAAACAACAATGTGAATTGGTGCCTTAGCCATCCAGTATTGTTGTAAAGACGCCTCTGCAAGTTTTTCTCTTAAACTTTTATCTGTTACAATAACAAACCTCCAATTCTGAACATTTCCAGAAGAAGGTGCTCTTATTGCTGATTCCAAGATTTTAACAACTTTGTCCCACTCAACTGGCTCTTCAGAATAATCCCTTATACTCCTTCTCTTATTTATAGCTTCGAACAAATTCATAAAAAAAGAATAAAATTTGTTTATTAATAAATTTTATTGTTTTTTATAGGTAAAATCTGATTTTATTTAATTTTAGTTTTTATTTTATTTCCTCAAAAATTTTTGAGTAACAGTATTCTTTAATTTCTTTGTCCAAAATTTTTTTACAAACAGAAGGATCTTTAAGATTATAACCAACATTTAGGTAACAATTATCTCTGCTATAATCCCTCTTTATTAAATTACATAATGATGAGTTACCCTGATTTATTGCAAAATTATAATAAACCTCTTCATAACAATTTTGTATGTCTTCTTCGCTTATTAGAAAATCACAGTATTTTATATTTTTTGTTTCTCTAGCAAAATCTGTATAACAAAAAACCTTTTGCACTCTATCATTGATTTTTTCACATATGCTCACATTTTTAACGTTTATTGCAATATTTATGAAACACAAGTCCTTTTTTTGCGGATCTTTAATTTTTTCACAAACGGTTAAGTTTAACTTATTAAAACCAAAATTTTCATAACAACTATCTATCATCAATTGAGTATTTAAAAGGTTACAGATGCTTAAATTATTAAATTTATCAGCCATGAAATAATAACAACTAATTTTCGCGAATTCTGAAATAATTAATTCACATATTTTAATATCTTCATAGTTTATTTTGTATTTTAAATTTTCAGAATAATATATGAAGTCCAAATAGCACCTATCTTTATCTTCTGAGTTGTTAAAATAACTACAATAAGTGTAATTTCTTAATTCTAATACAAAATCAAAATAACAATCATACTTGACTTTTTGTGTTTCTATTAGGTCACAAAAAGAAATATTTAAGTTATTTTTTGCTTTATTAAGATAACAGAAATCTCTAACTTCTAAATCATTATAATTTTCACAATTAATAATCTTTTCTTTATTTTGTGGGCTTGGGCTTGGACTGGGTGTTGGAATTTCATTATCTATATACTTAACATCTTCTTCTCTTTTAATCTGTTCATAATAATTTGTATAAGATTCAAAATAATCATACTGAGAATTATGATCTCCTACAGAATAATTTTGTAATAAAAATTCGAATAATCCAATGCTAATAAATGAAAGAGCTATTAAAAATATAAAATTTAATATCACAAAATTTCTTAATTTTTTGTTTTTTTCAAGTTTAAATAAGTATAAGATTATAAAAATGAAAAATATTAAGAATATAAACGAAAGAAGAGTTATATCTGCTATTTCATAAATCTTAATAGAAAATAAGGCCATTAAGAATATAAAAATCATAAATATTATAGGAGCTAATATTATAATACGAATTACAGTGAAGATGGGATAAAACAAAGTAGGATAAAAGTAATTTAATAAAGCACAAATTAATAATACCAACAATATTGTATCCTTAAAAATTAGCTTTATTAAATTTTTTTCTCTATCCTCGTTGCTTAGTATAAATTTATTAGGAACTTTAAAAATTTTTGTAGCAGCTATAAAACCAACAGGTGTTAAAAAGTTGGCTAATCCTAAAATAAAAAATTTTTTCTTAGAGATTTTTAAATCACTAAATATTATTATTGCTGAGATTAAACTTGATAAGCAGTAAATTAATGCTATAAAAATTAATTTTGTATTAATAAATAATCTTCCCAATAAAATTTTAAAATGAACTTTCTGACTTATCCAAAGATCCTCTAAAAAGTATTTTGAATAAGTTTTAATTGAGATTACTGTATAGGGGAAAATAATTCGTAATATTCTACACTTGTGCTTTCTTTAATAAGGAGATATAATTCTGGGCTTACATGTCCCTTAACATAAATTTTTATAGGTATATAATTTTCATACACACTCGTAATTTTTAGAGGATAATAAAGTTTTTTTGTTGGAAAAGTTACAGAAATTCCTAATACTTTTTTTCCTCTAAATTTATTATAGTTTAAACTATTGTTTAAATCATTGCTAGAATTTTCAAGATTGAACCATGAAACAACAAATGAATAATCCTTGCCTATGTAATAATTAAATTGTTCTTTAATTGAATAGTCAAGTTCAAAACCTATGCTTTTTAAATATTCGTATAAAACATTACCATCTTTGGAGGTTATTAATTGAACTGTCAAACCATCTTTTATAACTGTTTTATGAATTTCCAAAGAAGGAAATTCCGTAGCAGAGTAACTTTTAGCTGCTCCAGAAACTGGAGTATACAAAAATTCTGTTAATATGTTTTCTTTTTCTAAGATATAAGGAAAAAAGGGAATAATAAATAAAAAGTTCAAATAAAACTCTAATTTAAAACTGTCAAAACTATCTTTAATATAAGTATCGAAGTAATCTCCCCTGAATTTTGGAAAATCATCAACTATGTAAATATTTGTTTTTTCTGGTGTTGAAGGAATTGGAAAAATCCAAACAGCTTGTTTGAAATCCTGATTTTCTGGAGTAACAATTATTGTTAAATTTTCAATGCCTTTTTTATAAGTTATTATACCTACTTGTTGTTGTTGATTATTAAGTTTTACAATATCTCTTTTTAAATCATTATCATATAATTTTATAAAAAGCCCTCCATCAGCATATACAAAACTGAATAGAAATAAAAATGATAGAAAAAACACTAAAATTTTTGTGAGCTTGTTAATTTTCATTTTTATTTGTTTTAAAAAATAAGTTTATTGATTTTTTTATTTTTTACAAAACCTCATCCAAAGGTTTTCTCTCTTTTTTTTCTTTCTTATCGTTACTTTGCATTTCAGAAGCTTCCTTTTCTAAATCAACGCCTAATTTTTTTAGTGCTTCAATATGTAACTTCATAAGTTGTTCAACAACTCCTAACAATCTTATAAATTCTTGTCTTTCCTTTGCAAGGGTTGTTAAAGCTCCTTTATGAAATCCTATTTCTTCTTCCTTTGAACTTTTACTTGTTTCTTTTTCTTTTGATTCCTTTTTTTCACTCATACTAATAACCTCTTTTTTGATTTTTTATTTTAGTTTTATTGAGTTGTGGTTTCCTAAAATATGCACATTATTATAATCCATTTCTAAAGCTAACTCTTCTAGTTTTTTTGACATTTCAAAAGTTCCGTGAGTGGGAATTATGTGTTTTGGTTTTAGCATATTTATTAAGTCCCTATGGTCTTCTCTTGCAGCGTGTCCTGAAACATGAATATCCTTAAACAATCTAACCTTTCTCTTTAAAAGTGCTTGTTCTATTATTTCCCTATTCTTAATGTTTGTTGGTGTTGGGATTGTGGTGCATGAAAATATAACAGAATCCTCTCTCTTAAATTCAAATTTGAATGTTCCATTAACCATTTTTGAAAGAACAGAGTTTGGCTCTCCTTGGTGTCCTGTAACTACAAGCAAATAATCTCCTCTTTCATAATCATTAATATCTCTTAGGAATTTTTTTATCTTTTCAGCATAGGGGATTATTGTAACTTTATCTTTAAAATTACTTATTTGTAAATAATCTGATGCGTTAACATACCTTGCTAAGCTTCTTCCCAAAAAAACAATTTTTCTGCCCAATCGTTCTCCAAAATTTACTATTGATTTTAACCTTGCAATATGAGAAGAAAATGTTGTTACTATCATTATTTTATGTCTGTTATCAGTTGCTAACATTACATCTCTTAACATTGCCCTTGCAACACTTTCTGAGGGGGTTTTTTTTGGTTCTGCTGCTCTTGTGCTGTCAACAATCAAAGCTAAAACTCCTTGTTGTCCAAGCTCTCTTAATCTGTGCTTGTTTGTTTTCTTTCCAATAAGAGGATAATTATCAAATTTATAATCATTAGCATAAACTATTACTCCATCACGAGTATGAATTGCGATCATGGCTGTTTGGGGTGTTGAATGTGTAACTCCTATGAATTCTACTTCTAAGTTTTCATTAATCTTGATTTTTGAATTAGTATTTATCTTTTTTAGAGGATTTTTTATTTCAAAACCATTATCAATTGAGGTTCTGTTTAGAACTTCTATTGTATATGGGGAAGCGATTATTGGAGCATCAAATCGTTCTGCTAAAAAAGGCATTGCTCCAATGTGGTCTAAATGAGCGTGAGTTGCAATTATTGCATCTACATTTTGCCTCCAATCATTTATGAAACTAATATCAGGAATTGCTTTATTTCTAACTAAATCATTAATGCTTATCTTTTCTATACTTTCATCTTCTATATAATTAACATAAGCTTCTAATTCTATTCCCATATCAAGAATTAGAACAGAATCGTCAACTCTTAAAGCACTCATATTTCTGCCGACTTCTTCATATCCACTAATACTTCTAAGTTCTATCATAATTTAAATGATTTTTATCAAACTTAAAAAATTTTTTGTTTTTTAAAATTAAATGTTAGTCGTAATTCTTTTGTGTTGTTATTTTTAAAATAATAAATTTTAAAATTAGTTTTTAATCTTAACTCTTTTACTTTAATAAAATTAATTTACAACTTTTTAGTAAATAAAAAAGTAAGATTTAAATATAAGTTATTAATACCACTAAAGCATGTTAGAAGAAATCATTTTTAGTTTAAGTGATGAGGAAATAATTGGGGAATTAATAAGAAGACATAATTCTACGAAACATTATGTAAGTAAAGAAATTGAAGAAAGATTTTTAAATGCTTATAAAGTGCTTCCAAAAGCTGGTCGTGAAATTGTAAAAGCTTATAAAGAAATAGTTTTATCTGATGGGGGAAGAGATCCTAAAGGCGTGTTGTTAGTTTTGATAGGAGGAAGAGCTAAAGGAAAACCTTTGGTTGAAGATAGTGATATAGATCTCACTTTTGCAATAGGAGATCTTAACGGACATATTGGCAGAATTCTAAGGTCAAGAGAGGATTTAAGACCAGAAGATTTTGGAAATACTAGTATTATATGTTCATACTATGGAAATATTATAAATATTAAAAATTTAAAATCTGAAATGTGTAAAATAGCTAAAAAGTACAATATAAAGGTACCTATTCACTGTCTTGGTATTGGAGATTATGCAACTATTAAAAAAGAAATGTTAAATATAAGACCTTATTCAATTCCAATTGCTTACACAAAATAAAATACTATAAAATCAATTTTTATATCTTTATAAACTTTTCAATAATTTAAAATTACTCTTCTAAAATTCCTCACCATTCAACAACTACAAATCCATTTCGTTCTGGTGTAATTACTTTAGGTTCCTTAATATTAATTTTCTCTTTTAATGGTTTAAAATAAAAGTGCAATCTTATTAATGTGTTTGGCTTTGGATTTATTACTAACTTCATATTTTTATTTATAAAAGAATCTTCCAATAATTTTATTTCATAATAATTTGATTTTGGTAGTTCTCTTAACCAATACTCTTTAAATTGATCTTTTTCTTTTTCATTTAAACCAAGTTTTATTAGGTTTTCATCAAACCATTTTTCCAAAGCAGAATATTCAACAACCCAACCTTCTCTTGGCAAAATTATATTTTTTAATAATGCTTCGTAAAATAAATAATCATATTTATTTTCAATAATTCCGTCTTTTGTAACAAAAACACGCCATTCATTCTTATAATTAGGAGTGCTTTTAATTATAACTCCATTTACATATAATTTCACACTTACAATTTTGTCTTCTGTTGGGTAAAGATAAATTGCGGGTTTTCTGACTGGTGTTAAAATATGTTTAATTAAAATAAGAGTAACAAAAACAATGAAAATATACATTATTATAATCAGAATTTTTAATTTTTTATTCATAAAATTCTTTAAAAATTTTAAAATATATAAAACTATCGAACAAAAAAATTTAAAAAGTATTATTCAATACTCTCATAAGGTGATTTTTTATGAACAAAGCAAAAATAAACTATTTTATTGATGTGTTAATGATTATATTATTTTTAGTTGTTGCACTAACTGGTATTTTCTTTTTCTTTTTAGGCGGTGGTGGTTTTCAAGGTGGTAGAAATCCTAATTTTAGGAGTTCTTTTTTAGGAATTCCAAGAGCAACTTTAAGAGAAATTCACAATTATTCTGGTCTGTTTTTTATAATAATGATGTTAGTTCATATTATTTTGCATCTTGACTGGTTATTTTGTATGAGCAAGTCATTATGTGTTAAAAACAGAACAGAAGTCAAAATAAGTAAAAAGAAATAGAGTATTTAATCAACTTTTAAGTGAATATAAAAATTTAAAAGTTTTATTCTATACTTTGTTAGATTATATTAACTAAAAAATCAAAAATAATCAGATTAAGGGTGTTTTTATGATAAGGACAAAATTTCAAGCTTTAGAAGCTTTAAAGGATGTAAAGCCAGAGTTTGTTTTTTGGTTGTGTGATGGCTCAACTATAAAGAATCTTGAAGAATTATTAGAACACTTAAAGATGATGAATGACGAAACTTTCAGATATCATGTAAATCAAGAAAAGAATGATTTTGCAAAGTGGATTTTTGACATTATTAAGGATGAAAAATTAGCTAATGATCTTAAAAAAACTCAGAACAAGTCAGAATTTATAAAGATTGTAAATAATAGAATAAAGTGGCTTAAGAAAAAAGCAGGTTTAAAATCCTAATTTCTTAGTTATACTTTTTATTTCATTCTCTTTTTTGCTAAAATAAATTCTGTAATTAGAAACTTTCTTTGATGTTGTGTTGCCAAACACTTCTAACATTCTCTTCTCTAATCTGCTGCCTCCTTTGTTGTGCCTTGCAACCAATTGTAATATTCCTTCTCTTTTTAAGTGCTCATAACTTTGATCTATTATTTTATAACAAATTTCTAAACCTGCTGCTTGTGGTGGGTTAACAATTATTGTGTCAAACAATTCTTTTATATTATCAAACAAAAAACTCTTGATTATTTTTACATCAACATTGTTTAATTTTGCATTCATCTCAGAAAGTTTTATTGCCCTCTCATTTATATCACTCAAAAAAACTTCTGTTTTTGGGAACAATTTTTTTATTACAATCCCTATGACTCCATAACCACAACCCAAATCTAGGACTTTCCAACCATCTTGGACTATGCAGTTTTCTATCAAAGCCCTTGTTCCCTTATCAATCCTGTCTTTTGAGAAAACACCGCTTGCAGTGTAAAAATTGAATTTTATTCCTCTAATTGTGTCTGTTATTATTTTTGGTTTAAACTCTGAGTCCTGTTTCTCAGAATAGTAGTGTGTCATATTTCTTTAATTACCATATTATAAATTATTTAAATTATTTTTGAAAATCACTTAGGTCTTTGTAAGCATAATTAACGATTGTTGTTGTTCCCTCTGCTCCTCCAACTATCTTTTTTAATTTTACAAACCCTGCTTTTTCAAGCTTTAATATCTTTCTTTGAAATGTCTTATAAACAGAATCTCCTTTTTGTTCTTGGTATATTTTGAATAATTCTCCAATCTTTTTGCCTGAGTTGTTTTTAACAATTTGTAGTATCTTGTTAGAGTCCTCGTCAAGATCCTTTTTATCCTTTATAGAAAAATCTGCAAACTTTTTAATTGCAATCTCAACGTCTTCTTTGGTTATTTTTTTAGAAGACCTTGCTTCTGCATTATTCCCTGCTTCTCTCATTAAGTAAAGCCCTACTCTTATATCTCCTTTTTCAAATGTCTTTTCAACAACAAGCTTAAAAGCGTCCTCTTGAAAAACCCCTTCATAAAAAGCGTATTTTAACCTATGCCTAAGAATTCCTTCTATCTCTTCTTTATTATAATTCCTAAATTCTAGAAGTTCTGGGGTTAATCTTGATCTTATTCTAGAATCAAGGTTTATAAGCCATTCTTTATTATTCGTTATTAATATTATGCTTTTCCTATAAATTTCTTCTAACAAAAAATATAAGAAAGATAACTCTTCTAGTTTGTCAATCTCGTCAAGAACAAAAACTGCTGCCTTCTTGTTTATCTCTTTTTTTATAACATCAAACAATTCATCTGTCTTTTTGTTTTGGATGAATGGGTAATCTAATTCTTCGCAAAGTTGGAGTGCTATTTTATAAGAAGTGTTTCTCTTCCAGCAATTTATGTAAAAACAGTAAATGTCATATTTTTCTTCAACTTCCTTTATAACATGCTTACAAGCAAGTGTTTTTCCAATTCCAGGATTACCATAAACAAAAACATTCTTTCCATTCCTCATACTAAGCAAGGGTTTTATTGCAAGAGCAATCTCTCTCTGCTCGTTCTCTCTATAGGGAACGAGTTTTGGCATGTAGTCGTAATCAAGAACGATTGGTTCTTTAAAAAGAGTTTCGTTTCCTGATAAAAAGTCCTTAAGGTCCATAGGCCAAATAAATCCTTTTGAAGATTAAATATTTTTTGTTTGTTTTAATTAGATTAAGAAGCAGGATACAAAAAACTTATTCTTTTTGTCTTCAGAGTTAGTTCTTTATCAAGATTCAATAATTCCTCACTCATGCTAAAATCCTCATCAAATTCAAGTTCAAAAATCTTCATAAAATCATCATAGTTCATAAGTTTAAGGATTTTTGTATGGTTTATAAATATTTCTGAATGAAAATTAAAAGAATTAAAAATAATTAAAAAAGAATTATTTTTCTATTTTTTTTATTCCATTCATGTAAGGCTGAAGAACTTTTGGTATTTCTATTTCACTATTTTTAGTTTGGTAATTTTCAAGAATGGCTCTCATTATTCTTGAAGTTGCTAGCCCTGTATTGTTTAGTGTGTGTAAATATTCTTTTTGGCCATTCTTTCTCTTAACTTTTATGTTTAACCTTACTGCCTGGTATGCTGTGCAGTTTGAACAAGAAGCAACTTCTCTGTAAGCATTTTCTCTTGGGAACCAAGCTTCAATATCATATTTTTTTGCAGCAACTATACCTATGTCTCCTGTGCATATACTAACAACCCTGTAGGGTATTTCAAGTTTTTGAAGCATCTCTTCTGTATTTTTTAGTATTTCATCAAACAATTTCCAAGATTCCTCTGGTTTTGAAAAAACTACTTGCTCTACTTTGTTGAATTGGTGCATCCTAAAGAAACCCCTAGTATCAACTCCATGACTTCCTATTTCCTTTCTAAAACAAGGACTAAACCCAACTAATTTTATTGGAAGTTCTTCTTCATCAATAACCTCATCCATATACATTGAAACTAGGGGATGCTCTGCTGTTGCAATCAAGTAAGAATTTTCATTTTCTATTTTATACATCACATTTTCAAAATCATCTAAACTCGTAACTCCCTCATAAGCTTTTCTTCCTAGAATAAATGGCGGTTCTACTAAAGTAAAACCCTTTTTTATTAAAAAATCTATTGCAAACCTTTGAATTGCAAGATCCAACAAAGCTAATTCTTTTTTGATATAAACAAATCCTGTTCCAACAACCTTTGCAGCTCTTTTAAAATCAGCAATTCCAAGTTCTTCTGCAATTTGACCGTGTGGTTTTAATTCAAAATCAAACTTTTTAGGATTTCCAACCCTATAAAGTTCTACATTTTCTGTTTCGTCTTTTCCTATTGGAACGCTTTCATCTAAAATATTTGGTATTCTCATTAAATAATAATTTATTTTTTCTGCTTTTTCATTATACTCTTGTTCTAATTTTTTAATCTCTTCTGGAATTGTTGAAGCTCTTTTTAATAATTCTGAGGCGTCCTTACCCTGCTTTTTTAGCTTGTTTATTTCTTCTGAAATTTTATTCCTCTCGTGCCTTAATTCGTCAATCCTTTTTTTAAGCAGATTTTGTTTTTCAGTAATGCTTACAATATCATCTACCCAAGAAATCTTTTCGTTCATTCCCCTCTTTTTTAAGTCCCTTTTAACTATGTCTGGGTTTTTTAATATAAATTTTAAATCAAGCATAAAACCAACCCCTTTAGCTTTCTTAGGATTAGGTGTGTAATACTTTTGTTATTAAAATTTTATTGTTTTTCATATAAATTTTTTTGGGTTTTGAATAAAAAATTAGAAAATATTTTAAATAATAAATAAACAACCAATCTTTATGATAAGAATTAAGTTGGGGAGGATGCCATTTATAGTTTTGTTTGGCATTTCAATAATTTTTACAATACTATTACTTTTGTTTTTCCTAGTTCTGATTCCAATAATAATAGTCTTTTTAGTAGTTGTGTTTATCGTTGTTGCTCTATTTTCCATACTCAAAAGCTTAGGTTCTATTTTCAAGAAGAAGAAAAAGATAAAAATTAAAGTTAGGAGCAAGTAAAATGAAAAAGCACTTAACAAGGAGTGAAATTGCTAAGAGAAGAAAAACAAATCTTGTTACAGCACTTTTGCTTGCATTTCTAATGATAACAAGCATTGCTGGTTATATGAGTAATAGAAACCCTTTGAATGTTGTGAGGTATAACAAATTCGTTTTTAGGCAAGAACAGGACATGTATGGAAATTTTAAGTGGTATTCAAAGATAAACGGAAAAACTCTTATTTTTGATTATAATCCAAAACAAGTGGAAAGCATAAATGTTTCTCCTGTTATTAGGGATAGGATTTTAAGCTCGAATTATGTAATATTGACTTTTGAGCCCTCAGATAGGTTTACGATGAATTATTTTGACCGTGCAAGGTATGATTTTGGTAGTGTGCTTTATGAAAGGGGAATAAATGTTGCGTCTGCAATTGCAAATACTTCTGATGATTATGATCTTCCAATAATAACTTGTACAAATTCAACCCAACAAATTCCTGTTATTTACATGTTTAAAGGCAACAAAACAGAGATAAGAATGGAAAATGATTGTATTGTTTTAGAATGCTTTGAGAATTATGAGATTTTGGCTTTAAAAGACAGGTTACTTTACAGTGTTCTTGGAGTTATTAATTAAGAGTTATTAATTAAAATAAAAATAATAAAAATTTATTAAAATCATAAAAAATAAAATATTTAAAATGAGAGGGAAAAAACAAAAAGAAAAAAAGTTGGTTAATAAGAAGAGTGAACAAAAAGAAGAGGTTAAAGAAAAAGTTGAGGTAAAAAAGAAAGAGTTTGAAAAGAAAAAGAATGAGGGTTATATTATATTAGTTGTTCTTTTCATGATTGTAATTGCATTTCTTATTGGTTTTTTTTACACTAGACAAAAAATTTTATCATCACAACAATACTATTATAACAATTATAAATTCGTAAGAAATGGAATGTTTTGGAATTTAACTATAAAAAAAGGTTATATTGAAGACCAATGGGTCTTAAGATACTCTCCAAGAGAATTATTAGACATTCCTGTTGTTGGGAACATGAGTCCTTTATTTAAATCAAAGAATTATGTTTATATAACTTTTGATCCTTTTGATGACGAGTTGAGTTATGTTGCGTTAGCAGCAGGTGAGTTGTCAATAGGACTTTCAAGATTTCTCAACAAAAGACCTATTCCTGCATGCACTCAACAAGACAATCAAGGTTGTTTGAGGGTTCAAATTGTTAATTGCACTTCAGAACTTTATAAGGACGAACCAATAATATATTTAAATCATGAAGCTCCAACAATGCTTATTTTTGATAAAAACTGCGTAATCATTCAAGGCAGAGAGTTTGAACTTGTGAGGAGTGCTGATCTTTTAATGCTAAAATTGTATGGTGTAATGAAATAATTTTAATAGTTTTGAATTTACAAATCTTATTTTCTTTTTTTATTTTCTCAAAACAACATCTAATTTTCCAGAATTCAAGGCATCTTCAATTATTTTTCCAATTTTATTATTCTTTGTTATCTTAACTATTCCGTTTGCTCCTATGTTTACATTCATTAAGAATTCGTCATCAACAAAAAGATCAATATTCCTACCAGCATATTTTTGCTTGAACTTTAAGATTATTGCTTTCTTCGTTATCTCAAAATCAAATCTTAAACTCTCCTTTTCCTCTTGTTTTTTCTCTAACTCTTGAACATCAATGCTTATTCCAAGTTTTTTCTCTATATAATCAATATTCTTTCCTTGCTTTCCTATTATTGCTGCAATCTTGTTGGCTGGAACTCTTACTATGCATTTACTGTCACTTACAAAATCAATTTCAACTTCGTCAGAATAAGCTCTAAAATAATCTTCAACACTCTTTGAAGCTAATTCTCTTAAAGGAGACCGCTCTGTTTTAACTGGAACAACAACTGTTTCCTCTCCATAAGAATAAAGTTCGTATTCTAATTTAGATGTTTCAAAATCAGTTACAACAACAACAGGCCTTGCCAAATCTGCTTCTGTCATTCCTGAAGGAACTTTTACAACCATTTGCAAACTTAAAACCTTATAAACAACTCCGTTTTTAATAAAAATAACAGTGTCAATAACTTGGGGTATAACACCTAATTCTATTCTGCCAACAAACCTTTGTATTGCGTCTATTGGATTTGTTGCATGAACAACTCCTGCCAATCCAATTCCTGCTAATCTTAAATCTGCAAATAATTGAAAATCTTCAGTATTTCTCATCTCGTCAAAGATTGTGTAATCTGGTCTTGAGAGCAATAAGATATCATGAATTTCTTGAGGGCTTCCATAGGATATTGCATACTGGGTTATGCTATCAGGCAAAACTAAATCTCTTGGTGCTTCTATTGTTTTTACAATCTTTTGTTTTGAAGCATAAAATTCTGCAAGTGCTTGTGCAAACGTGCTCTTTCCATGTCCTGGAGCTCCTGCTATTAAAATACCCTCTGCTTGTTCTGAAATTCTCTTTATTAGTTTTTCAGATAAATTATAATCTTGGAGGGACATCTTTTTTACAGGCCTTACTGCCGTTATTTCCCAACCATCAGATAATGGCGGTTTTGTTATTACTATGCGAAAATTTCCTATTTGAACTATTGTGCTTCCTTTCCTTTCAATCTCTATGAAAGCGTTCTTTTCAGAGCTTGCAACTTCTATTATGTTTCTTGAAAACCTTGAAATATCCTCTCTTGTTAGTTTATTCTCCCCTAATTTTACAAAATTCCAATTTCCAGGAAATCCTTTTTTTGCAAATGCGGGGTTGTTTTCCCTTAAATGAACACTCATTGTTTGTTCATCAAAGAATTTACTTATTTCTAGTTCTTGTGTTTTTTCTTCTGGTTCTATAAATAAAACATCAATTCCTTTTGCGGTTGAAATTTTTTCTTGAAACTTATTTGTTGTTATTAAACAAGCGCCTTCCTCATATGCTAAATCTCTTATCATAGAATCTAATTCTAATAAGTTCATTCTCTCTAATTCAAAGTGAGAGAGTTTTTTTCCAGAGAATTTTATCCTAAATTTGTTAGAACTTAATTCTTTAAGTTTTTGAATTTCTTCTATTCCTAAAAAACCAAATGCTCTGTTCTGCTGAATTTGATACTCAACTTCAGAAACAAGAGCTTCTGGTATTATAAGCTCTTCGAAACATATTTTATTTTCCATTAACAATTTTGAGACAATTCCTTCTGAAAGTGCAGAACTGTCCAATATTACTTTTTCAAAATATTTTTGTTCCATAAAACCAAAGAATTTTGTTCTGTTTAAAAACCTTGTTGTTTTTATTTATTTTTATGCGGGGGGAGGGATTCGAACCCACGAACCCACTAAGGGAGCAGGTCTTGAGCCTGCCGCATTTGACCACTTTGCTACCCCCGCTCTAAAATACCCTTAAAATACCTACTTTAATTAAAGATTCATGTTTTATTTAAAAATCTTTTTGATTTAAGTTTGTTATAGAACTACTTAATTTTTTGTAAATTGTTAAATATTTTTTATCTTTTCCTCAAGCTCTTTTAATTCTCTTTCCAAAATCTGGAGTTTATCAAGAGATTCTGTTTCCTTTTTAATGCTTAACTCCTTTAATGCCTTTACCTTCTTTTTTGTTTCAAATCCTTTTTCTAATTTTCTTTCTTCTGGAGTTTTTATTACTGGTTCAATCTTTCTTTCTACAGAAATATCAGGCATTAATTTTTCTAATCTTTCAAGAAGTAATTTTATTTCAGCATTTATTCTTTTTATGTTAGCAATTACCTGTCTCTTTTCAATCTTTATCCTCTTTATTGTTTCATATTTTTGCAAAAGTGTTAATGTTACTTTTGAAGTTTCTAAAATTTCCTTTCTTAGTGTTTTTGGCTCCTCTATCCTGACGAAGAATTCATTACTCATTTTGGCTTTAGAAGTTCAGAATCTATTTTTTCTATTCTTTGGTTTATCTCGCTCACTCCATTTTTTAAATCTTCTAAAATTTCTCTTTCTCTTTCCTTCAATTCTTCAAAGGTTAAGTTTAATTCTTTTAGTTCTTCTACTTTGTGTTTTAGCAACTCAATTATGTCGAGCACTTCTTTATAGTTTTCAATTTTTTTATAAACAGGAAAATCTTCCATTTTTCACCACTTCTTATTACTTCTCAAAAAGAATTTTATCAATTAAAAGGATTTTTCTTTCAACATCCTCTAATCTTGATTTTAATTCATTTATTACTTTTTCCTCCTTTTTATCCTGTTCTTCTGCGTCATCTAAATAATAATTTGTGCTCTCTAAAATTATTTTCAAGTTTTTTATTTCTTGCAAGATTTCTTTATAACTATTTATGTTTATAAATAGCTCTCTTTGTTTTGGTTTTTCTTGTGTTTTATTTATACGAGTTTCAAATGATTCTTCTTCTGGTTTTAGTATTAATGGTTCTATTCTTTTAAGATTTGAATAATCATAAAAATTTATGTCCTGCTCTTTTAGATAATCTTCTTGTTGAGTTGGTTTTTGAAATTCTGGACTTTTTGGGGGTTCTATTATTGTTCCAGAAAATAATGTTGTTTCTTTAGAATCTATGTTAGAATTTTTTTGTTCTTTATTCTCAACTTCTCTTTGAACATCAGGATTAAGCGAAGGGTTTATTATTATTGGTTGTGGTTTTTCTTGAATTTCATTTAAGTTTTGTTCTTCTATTTTAGTGTCTTTTTGCTCTATTGTTGGAAAATTTTGAACTTCAAAGGGACTTTTTAATTCAAAATTTGTTTGTTCTTGTTTTGGAAATGCTGGAAATTGTTCTTTTACTTCAACTTCATTCTTTGTCTTTTGTTGAATTGCTTCTGTTTTTTGTTCTTGTTTTTTTGCTTCCTTCTTAAAAAGCCCAAACTTCATTTATACCCCCTTTATGCTTAAAAAACTCTATTTTTTATTAAAACTTTTGCTGTTACACAAAAATAATAACAAAAAATTATGATATAGAAAGCTTTTGGCGTGCTAATTTAGAAAAGTTTTTTATATAAGAAAAAAAACCTGTTTTTTTATGACACAAAATATTAGGAGGAGTGTTGCTGCAGGACTTTTTTACGAGGAAGATCCTAATGCTTTAAAGAAACAAATCGTCGAGTGTTTTGAATCAAAGAGAGGCCCTGGAGATTTGCCTGTAAATAAAAGGAAAGGTTTTATTCAAGGAGCAATAATTCCGCATGCAGGTTATATTTATTCAGGTCCTTGTGCTGCTTGGGCTTATAAAGAACTTGCAGAAGCAGAGATGCCTGATTTATACATTATAATAGGCCCGAATCATACTGGGTTGGGAGGTTCTGCTTTGACTACAAACGCTTTTGAAACTCCTTTTGGAATTGTAAGGTGTGATAAGAGTTTTGCAACTGAGCTGCTTAAAAAGGGTTCTATTGTTGAATCAGAACTTCCACATTTAGAAGAACATTCTATAGAAGTTCAACTTCCTTTTCTGCAGTTCATAAATGAAGAAAGAATAAACGAGCTAAAAATTTTGCCAATTGTTTTAAGTCATGATTTTAATTATAAAAAACTCGCTCTTGACATAAAAGAAACAATTGTTGAAACAAAAAAAAGGGTTACTATAATAGCAAGTTCTGATTTTACCCATTATGGACACAATTATGGTTATTTGCCATTTACAACAGATGTTGAGAAGAGAATCTACCAGCTTGATAAGAAAGCAATTAATTTCATAAGAAAATATGATGATGTTGGTTTCTTAAATTATGTGTATGAAACAGGGGCAACAATTTGTGGTGCTATCCCAATAGCAACCCTTATAAAATCAGTAAAGGAAAACAAAACAGAACTTTTACAATACTATACTTCTGGAGATGTTATGGGAAGTTATAGGAATAGTGTTAGTTATGCTTCAATAATTTTTAGATAAAAAAATTTATCACTTTAAAAGAAAGATTTATATATGAAATTCTAAATAAATAACATATGAGTAGTAGAATTTTTAATCAAACAAAAAAGTGTAAGATCATTTTAAGCGGAGGAGACTTTTTAGAAGATTTTTTGAGCGTTAAAGATTTTGATTTAAAAGTTGAGAAAGTCGATTTGAAACTAACAATAGAATCTCCATTAAATAAAAATACTATTTCTGCAAGTGAAACAGAACTTGAAAAAATACTTAATGATGATTATAAAACAGAAAAATTAATTTCAGAATTAGGAATAAATCCTAAAAGTGATTTTTACGAGTTATCTTCAAGAGAGCGTTTTTATGAAATTCTAAGAATTTTAGGACCTGGAAGCATAAGAACTTCTCAACCAAACGAGTTTGATTTTAAAAAATCATTAGAAGACATAGAAAATCATGATTTAATCGTTATTTCAACAATTTCTTCAAAATTAAGTGGAACTTATCAAAGTGCATTAATGGCTGTTAATCAATTACCTGAAAATGATAAGAATAAAATCTATGTTGTTGATTCAAAGAGTGTAAGTAAAATGGTTGGTTATTCTGCTCTTAGGGGTTTAGAAGATATTTTAAAAAATAATTTTAAAAATGATTATGATTATAGCTCAGAAGTTTTTATGAGGGGTTTAATATTTGATTTGAGATATATTGATGTTGGTGGTAGAGGAGAGGTTTTAAAACACATCGTAAAGTTAATAAGCACTTTTAAAATAGTTCCGTTAATAACATTAGAAAATGGCAACATAAAACTCCTCAATGTATTACGAGGAGAGAAAAAACCTATCATCGCTTTTAGTGAAAATTTGTTTGAAGAATTAAACAAAAATAAGGAACAATATGATAATGCTGTTTTGATTTATACTAGCAAAAACACAAAAGAAAGGTTAGGAGAAGTTGAAGAATTATTAAATAAAAACAAAATAAAATCAGAGTATGTGTGTTCTGATTTTGTCCTTGGAACTCACTTTGGAACAGAAAGTGTTGGATACTTTGTTTATAAGAGATAAGAATTTTAAACCAAAATGAACTTAAAAAGATTGAGTAATAAAGAATTAAGAATTCTTTCAAAAGAAATTTCTAATTATGGATTTCCTGTAAAAAAAGGTGATGAGGTCTATTCAACAATTTTAGAGGGTCTTAAGATTTATATAATAAACAAAAAAGTAGGTTTCTTCTGTTTCAAGGAAAAGATTGTTCCATCACTTCATATTATGCTTGAAAACAAAAATATTTTGGATTTAATGAAGAAGATCTTTGTAGACAAAGGAGCAATAATTGCTGTAGTAAAAGGGGCAGATGTTATGAGACCTGGAATTGTCAGTTTTTCAGATGATTTGAAAAGAGGAGATGTTGTAGCAATTTTAGATGAAAATAATAAACAAGTTCTTGCTATTGGAGAAATGCTCTTTAATTCTGAAGAGATTAAAGGAATGAATTCTGGCAGAATTGCGAAGAATATTCATCATTATAATGACAAAATTTGGAATTTTAAGATTTAAGATTTCCTTAAAAATTTCTATTTTTTAAAGATCTATTCTTTCACTAAAATCAAAATTACTTATTAGTTGACTATTTAGCTCATAGAACGCTGTTAATCTTGCAATAAAATTTTCCCTATTTTCTAAAATCTCGTGTATTTTTATTCTTAATTCATTTCTTTCTTCATCTTTTAATCTTTTAACCCTATCATAAATTATGCCTTTTTCATCACAAGGAGTAACTTTTATTAAAAAGTATCCTAAAAAGTATTTACTTCCATACATTCCTTCTCTAGAATATGGTTCTAAATAATAAGGGAATAATTTGCAAAACAAAGGATTTATATCGTGAATTGTGCATTCTTTATTTTCAGTATTAAGAGCAGAACATGCACTTACTCTCAAATATCCTTTTTCGTCTAATTCTTTGAAATTCATTATTGGAATTCTTAGAATTCCGTTTTCTGTTCTTAGTGGATAATCATTTCTAAGTCCTATTATGTTACTATCATTGCTAAAATCAAAATTTATTTTTTTAACAATATAATCTCCATTTTTATTAACATAGTTTTTAACATCAAAAGAGAGGTAATTTATTAAAGTCATATCTTTTCTTAATTTTTCCTCTAATTCTATTTGTTTTCTTAATAGGTGTGCTTCGTCTTCCTCATCAAGTATTATGTTCAGATTTTTAGAATCTGATGTTAATATTTTGCAACAATTTGCATCACAAATTTTACAATTCAGTCCTATCTTTTTCATCAAAAAATCCAAGTTTTCATTAAGTTTTTTATTAACTTCTTCTTGCATTTTTATTCTCCTATTTTAATAAAGTGTTTTTTTCCTATTAATAAAAAATATTCTCCTTCTATTTTATATTGTTGGTATTTTTTTATAAAATCTTCAAGGTTTAATATTATGTCAGAGCTTGTAATTTGATAAGAATCCTTAATGTTCTGCTTGTTCTTTATTATTTTTATTCCGTTCTGTTCTGAAATTCTTCTTATTTCAGATTTTGAGATTCCTGTGTATTCACTTATTACGTCTATAAACCTATTGTTTTTGTATTGTTCAAAGTTTATCCTTATAATATTTTCTGGAAGTTCTTGTTTTTTTATGTTTTTAAGATAAAAATCATAGCCAATTTTAACTCCTTCTTCTCCAAATAACATTTTACAAATATACTCTGAAGCTTTAATCTTTAATTCAAGAGGATTGTAATTTCTTAACATTTTATTATAAAATTCATTTTTATCCTCAGAATCTTTGCATTCTAATATTAAAATTGGATTTTTATCTTCTTCGCATAACTCCTTTTTGATGCATAAGTTGATGTATTCTGGAAAGAAAACTAATTTCTTACCTGTTTTTCTTAATCCTCTTAATTCTTCTATCTCTGTTTTTAAAACCTCTGTTTCTATAAAATCAGGAAAACCAAAAATTCCTAAGAATACCTCTTCTGGAGTGTTTAAAGAGATAAAATTGTTTAAGGATTTACTCATTTTTTTACCATCTTTTCCTATAATCAAGGGTTCATAAATTAAAGCTTCATCTTCCAAACCATAAGCCCTTTGCAGTTCTCTTGTTAAGAGCAAGTTTTCCCTCTGGTCTGTTCCTCCAAGTTCAATTAATGTTCCTGTTAGAATAGAATCCAAAGCTTGAAGTGAAGGATATAAAATTCTACTAGTTGGTTGTTTTAATTTTTTGTACACTTCTTGGTTTATTAAAAAATTTATTTTGTTCTGAAAATCATTGTTAGAGATATTTGAATTTGTGATTTCATAATAAATTTGATTTAGTTGTTCCTGACTCAAACTTATGTCCCCAAGAAATATTGGTTTTTTTAGAAGTTCTGCTAAATCAAACTTCTCAACAACCTTTACCAAATCATAAACCCTGTTGTCTGGTAAATGAAAGTCGCTGTTATAAATAAAGAATGTTTTTTCGTTATCAAGAATGTTTAGTATCTTCTTAATATAATCTATTGAGATTTGTCTCGCTTTTTCTAATTGTGGTACTTCACTCCTATGAATTCCTCCTGACGGGTCTCCAACAGTTGCTGTATAATCTCCCAAAATTATTATAACTGGAGCTCCTAATTCTTGCAGTGTTTTTGCTTTTAATAAAACACTTAAATGTCCTAAATGAAGGTCTTTTGTTGGGTCAATTCCAAGTTTTACTATCATAAGATTCTCGTTTTTGTAAAACAACTTAAGTATGTTTGTAATTCCTAAAGATGACTCGTATAGTGCAAAACCTCCCTTAATTCTCTTCTTCCTGTTTTCAATATCCAAATTTATTTCTTCTTCGTCTAATTCACCCTTATATTCTTCTTTAAGAACGAACTCTAGATTTTTTGCCCCACTTACTTTAAAAGGCGTAAAATAACTCTTTTCATAGATTTTTTTGTCCCTTTCCTTAACAACCTCAACAACTTCTTCTAATTGGTCAAACTCTTTTCTTTTGAACCTTAGAATATTAGCTATCTTTTCTCCAACAGTTCTCTCTTCGATATTAAATAGTGTATCTAATGGAGGATAATTCTTGAGTTTTTCATCTAAACTTTTAACTTTCATGTTCCCCCCAATCCAAATATTTATTGTTTAATTGACTTAATATAGTAAATAAAAAACCCTTTATAAAACTTTCTTATTTTTACTACTCTTCCGTAGAAATCAAAAGTTTTTGTTTTTTAAGTTTCAAATTAGATCCTTAACCCTTCGCTCCTTTGGAACATAATTTTTTAAAGTTCCCTGCTTTAAAAGCCCACAACCTATAAAATCATTGTTGTATTTTAGAATTACAAAGCCATCGCTTACATTATTGTGATTTCTAACAACCAAGTCCTCACCAAAAAACCATTTTCTTAATTCTGTTTCATTAACCTCTAAAACATTCTTATTTGATAACGGTCCAACTAATTGTGTCCCCTCTATGCTTAATCTAATCTTATTCTTTTTAAATTTTTCTTCATAATTTGCAAAGTAAATTCCTACTCTTGAAATTTTTAATTTCCTAAAATCTATCTTTGAGAAGTCCTTTGTAACTAAATAAATTTTTCCACTTGAACTCTTAAGCATTCCAAAATCAAAATCAAAATTGCAGCCAAAACGCTCATTTATTAATGATATTATTTTTTTTATTTCTTTCTTGTTAAGTATTTTTAATTGTTCCATATGAAACTAAATCCCCCAGACCGGATTTTGTTTTCTCATTATTGAAGCGATTTCTTTAAGAAGTTCTATCTCCTCATTACTTAAATATTTTTTTAGTTCTTTTAATTTTTTAAAATCGTTTTCTGGAATAGAAGAATACAAAATTTCATCTCCTTTTATCTGCCTTCCAAAAGTAACATTTTCAAGTGAGACGGCAACTTGTTTTTTTGAAACTTCGTTTATGCTCTTGTTATCAAGTTGTATTTCCTTAACTCTTGTTATTTCCTTTCCTTCGATATTCATTAAGTTTATTCCTGCTCTTAAAACTCCTGCTTCAACATCAACTCCCAAAATAGCAGGGTTTGATTGTCTGAAAACGTATTGGGGCATTATTCTAATTCTGCAAGGCCTTACTAAGGACGAAAGTTCTTTGTTAATTTTTTGTTTTTCAAGTTCTGAAATAAATTCTTTGTAATCGTCTACTATTTTATAAATTATTTCTCCCAGAATAATCTTTACTGGATTTTGACATGAATTTAAATAATCCTCAGCTTCTTTTGATATTTTTGTATTAAAACCAATAATAACCCTATAATCTTCTTTATTTGTTTCAGCATTCAATATATCCTTTTTTGTTATTGCTCCCAATGATGCCTTTCTTACAGGTATGTTGTTTTCTCTTAGCAAAAAAAGAACTGCTTCTAAACTTCCAAGAGAATCTGCCTTAACAATAACACCTTCGTTTTCTGTATCTATTATGACCTCGCTGACTTCTTCTTGAATTTCTTTTGAAAATTTTTCAATATCACTTTCATCTTCAATTCCTATCAAAGGCATTCCTGAGAAAACATTATCAAGGTTTGGGGCTAGTATTTTAACACCTGTTGCTGCATAAACAATATCTACTTGTTTAAACTTTGTTTTCTTGTCCCTCATCTCTGATAAGGGCATTGGTTCTAATAAGCACCTAATTTTTGTTATTATTGGTTTTTCTAAACTCCCAACTATTATTGTTTGGTTCTTTCTTAAATAACCATCATAAAGTATAACATCTATTGTTTTTCCAAGCCCTTGTTCGTCTTTAACTTCTAGTATTGTTCCTTTTCCATAATTAGATATTCTTGTCTTAAGATTATTCTCCATGAACTTTTGGGTTAATCCTGTAATTATCATCAGTAATTCTGGCAAGCCCTCCCCTGTTTTTGCCGAAACAGGAACTATTGCGATCTGTTTTGTATAATCTTCAACTCTGTCAAACCTTTCTGAGTTAAAACCAAATTTGTATAAGCTCTCAACAATTTTGTAAATTCTAAGGTCAAGTTCGTTTCTTACATTTTCTGTTTGTGCCATTATGCTGTTTTCTATTGTTAAATCAGGATTTGATTTCCAACCAGGGATTAGGTCAATTTTGTTTGCAGCAACAACGAAAGGTGTTTTATAACTCTTTAATATTTCAACAGACTCTTCTGTTTGTGGTTTAAAGCCCTCGTTTATATCAACAACAAGTATTGCAATATCTGCTAAATTACCACCCCTCTTTCTTAAACTCCTAAATGCAGCATGCCCTGGAGTGTCAATAAATAATAGACCAGGAATTTTGTAATTGATTTTTATATTTCTAACACATCCTGAACATATTTTTTGTATTGTGTGTAATGGTATTATTGAAGCACCGATTGCTTGTGTTATTTTTCCTGGTTCTGATTCAACTATAAAAGTTCCCCTTATCTTATCTAACAAGGATGATTTTCCATGATCAACGTGTCCAACTACAACGCAAATAGGACTCCTAAGTATATCATTATTTACAATTGAAGTATTATCCAAATTGTTGCAATTTTCACTTTTGTTTGTGGATTTCATTTTAAAATTTGAATTAAACCGGTTTTTTTAAAAATTTCATCATATTATTATGACTTATGTACTTACAATTGCTTTTTTAAATGTTTCTTAATTATTCAAAAGTTTTTTATTTAGAACAAAAATTTTAATAATATTATGAAACTTTTTGAAGAGTCAAAAATAAAATTTTACGCTTCTGAAGATAACTTAAATACTGGTAAGGGTTTTGTATTTTACAATCCCCTAATGAGGATAAACAGAGATTTTTCTGTTTTACTCTTAAAAGCAATTAATGAATTTTATGATAAAGAGTTAAATGTTTTAGAATTAATGGCTGCTTCTGGAATAAGAGCCCTAAGGTTTGCTCTTCAAACCAGAATAAAATCATTAGAAGTTAATGATATTTCAAAAGAATGTTATGAAACAATAATAAAGAATTTTGAGATGAACAGCATACCAAAAGAAAAAATGGATAAAATAAGGTTTCACAATCTAGAAGCAAACAGTTTGTTGTTAAAATCAAGTTCTTTTGATTACATACAAATCGATCCTTTTGATAATCTTTACAAATTTATTGATCTTAGTTTAAGAAGGATAAAAAGAGGTGGAATTTTAGGATTAACAACTACTGATACTGCAACACTTTCAGGCACATATAAAGAAACTTGTATTAGGAGGTATTGCTCAAAACCATTAGTTGAAGATTTCAAGCATGAGTTTGGACTAAGAATTATAATAAAGGATTTACAAACGATTGCTTCTAAGAAGGATATCTTTTTGAAACCAATTCTTTGTTATTATTATAAACACCACTACGGATTGTTTTTTTCTGTTGAAAAATCAAAGAAAAAATCAAACTCTGTTTTTGAAAAGCACAATTATTTATTATACTGTAAAAAGTGTTCTAACAGAAAAATCACAGATTATGTTTTTTCAGATAATGTTCTTTTCAATACTAATGTTTGTGATTTTTGTAGTTCAAAATTAGATTTTTATGGAAGTTTTTACTCAGGATTTTTATGTGATCAAGAATTATTATCTAAGATTAATATTGTTTCTGAAAAGATGAAGGAGGAAATTATTGATAAAGAAACTAAGAAGATTCTTGCTTTATTAATAGAAGAAAATAGAATCAATGTTCCTTTTACTTTTAATACTCATTTGCTTGCAAAAAAACATAAACTTAATCTTATACCATTAGAAAAAATAATTAGAAATTTAAAAGAAAATGGTTTTGAAGCTTCAAGAACTCATTTTGAAGGAAACAGCTTAAGGACTAATGCTGAATTAAAAGATGTTTTGAAAGCGATGAATAAGAACTAAAAAATTTTAACCAATAGCTCTTCTAACATCTATTATTTCAACACTGTTTATTCCTTCTATTTTTGAGAGTGCTCCTTCAATATCTAACGAACCCAAAGATTCTTCTTGAATTGCATATATTATTAAGGCATTTAATCCAAAAGCTATTGGTTGTATTTCCTTTTTTCCAACTTCTAATCCAAGATTTTCAAGTTCTCTTGTTGCTTCTCTTTCAACAAAAGCCAAATCAATGTCTGGACTTTCAGGCATTATTTTTATTGTAACAATTACCCTTGCCATTTTTTTACCTTTTATTTATTTAGTTTGGGCCTGTAAAACCACACTCAGGACACTTATATTTTATTCCCATATTCCTACAATTTTTACACCTTATTATTTCATACTTTCCACAATTAGGACAAGTAAACCTTACAACTCCTGTTTGGTTTGTTAATTCTTTTTTGCATGAAGTACACCTAATCATTTAAACCACCTTCTTGTGAATGGTTTATTCAAGGTATTTAAAAGCCTTGCGGTTTGACATTTTTAAAAATAGGAATAATAAAAAAATTCTTTAAAAAAAGATTTGGTTTTCAATTTTCCAGTAATAACAAAAATATATAAATAAACATATTATATTCTAAGTAACACAATTGTATGCTAATATAATGGGGGTGTTTTATGAGTGATAATCTTGAACTTCCTGAACTTCCTAATAAAAAGAAGGGCGTTTTTTCTCTTTTCAAAAGAAATAAAAATAAGAGTGTAGAAGAAAAAAGGATGGAAGAATTAGCATATAACGCTGGCCAAAAAGAAAATCCTTCTAATAAGGAAATAGAAATTCCTCCTGAGAAATACTTTGTTTTGAGAACCGGTGATAAAATAAAGAGTATTGAAGAATTAAAACAATATCTTACTTTTATGGACGAGGAAACATTTAAGCATCATGTTAGAAAGAATAAAAATGATTTTGCAAATTGGATAGAGCATGTTTTTGGACAAAAAGAGCTTGCTGACAAATTAAGGAAGTGTTCAACAAAAGAGGAAGTTATTAATGTTTTAAATGGAAGAGAACCACAAGAGGATAAAACAATTGAAAAAAATCAAAATGCCGTTGTTCCAGAATTAAAAATAGAAAAAACAGAAGACACTGCTCAAAAATCTTTTGAGAATGAATTTTTGTTTAAGCCAGACATTCAAGTTCCTGACAAACTACCTGAGATAAAGCTTCCTTTTGAAGAAATCAAGTCCGAAGAGGTTAATAGGGAAAAAACTTCTTTAAAATTTTCCATACCAATAATTAAAAAGGATAAGAGCCAAAAGAAAGAAGAGGATAGAACATTACCAAATATTGAAATTCCAAGTGAGGTAAAATCAGAAGAACCCAGCATAATTAAAGAAACACCTCCTATTACTATAGAATTGCCAAAAACAAAAGAAGAAACTAAAAAAGAAGAAATAAAAGAAACAAGATTGGATAAACAAAAGAAACAGGAGGAATTAGAAAATTATAAGGAAAGAGTAAAAGAATTAGAAACGCTTTTAAAACAAAAGAAGAACGAGGTTGAAGAACTAAAAGACCTTCTTGAAAAAGAAAAAAATAAGGTTAGTGATTTTGAAAAGAAAATTCAAGAAAAGATTTCAGAATTAGAAAAGAGAGAAGCAGAGATTAGTGAAAAAGAAGCTAAAATAATACAGAGGTTTAACGAGTTAAAATCAATAAAGGAAATGCTTGATTTGAAAGAAGCTGAAATTGTGAAAAGCGTTAACGCTCTTGTTGAAGAAAGAGAAATGCTTGAGGAAAAAGAAAAGGACATAATAGAAAAGGTTAGGGAACTTGAAGTTCAAAACAAAAAACTAGAGCAAGAGAAGAAGAATAACGAGGAGAAGATAAAAAGAATGGCTGTTAGGGAACAAAGGATAAAAGAGCATTTGGAAAAATTAAACTCTTTACAAAAGAGTTTAAAGGAGAAAGAAAAAGAGGTTAATAAGAAGATTGCCTTGATCGAAAAGGGTAAAGACATACTAAAAAAGCTGCCTTCTCTTGAGAAGAATTATAAAAAATTGGTTAGAGAAATTCCAAAACTTGAAAGAAAATTAAAATTATTTGAAGAAAAATATAGGAACGAAAAAGAGTTTATCTTAAAAAAGACAAAAGAGCTTGAAGAAAAAGAAAATGAGCTTAAACAAAGAGAGCTTGAACTTGAGGATAAAAAGGAAAAACTTTTGAAGATTCAATTTAGGCTTTTAGAAGAAAAAAATAAGATTGAAGAGGAAAGACTAAAGTTATACATAAAAGCTGAAAAATCAAATTATGAAGATTATAAAAAACCAATTTTAAGAGAATCAAGTTCGTATTCTGAATTGTTAAAACCGTTACCAGTAATTGATTTTGAAGACAATGATTCTGCCTTTGAAGAAGCAAAAGAAGCGATAAGAATGAGGGACTTTGAAAGAGCTGAATTAATAATTAAGAGAATAGAACAAAAATATAACAACATGCCTGAATCAGAGGAAAAGAAGAACCTATATTATAAACTCCTTGAATTAAAAACAGATTTTAAGATTGCAACCTTATAAAATCAATATTCACTTTTTATTGTGTTTTCTTCAATCTTTAATTTTCTATCTAAAAATAAGTTTGTTACAAATACGTTTGTTTCTGCATGGTTTGTTATTTCTGATGTTTTTAAACAACCACCAACAATTCCTAATAAAGGAACTAGTTGATCTGCCAAGAATTTATCAATAACGCCTTTTCTTATTTCACTAACCAAATTTGAAGCAGCTTTTATTCCAACTTGTTCTGCACTTATTCCCTTCGCTCCCAAAGAATCGCTTCCCAAAACAATATTATCTAAAAAATCATCTTTGATTTTTCCCGAAGCCCAAAGTGTTATTGACGAGCCAGTGCTTTCAGAAGAATTATACTCTACTGTTATGGTTGGTTTTATTTGAAGCTCGTTAAAGATTAAATTTTCTGCAGCAATCTTTTGTCTCTCAGCAACCCTTTTATTAATTAGATCATTTGATGCTGTTGAGATTCCAAGAACATCATAAGATTCTGGTTTTTTATCAAGAATAAGTGGTTTTAAATTTTTAACATCTGTGTTTAATGGTTTTGTTTTAATTTCAACAATTCCCTTTCCCTTCGGATAATAACCTCTTTTTTTAATCTTTAATTCGATTTCACAATATTTTTTGTAATAAAAAAGCAAGACATTCTTAAAATAATCTATAGTTGGAGAAAAGCTAACCTCTGTTCCTCCAGTTATTGTCAATTTTGTCTTTTTAAGAAACATTGCAGGAAGCATTATTGCCTGCAACAATAAGGTTATTGAGCCGGCGGTTCCTATATCCACATTTAAAGAACCTCCCTTATATTCTCCTGGAAAAAAGGTTATTTCTTCTGAACCCAAAAAAACATTCTCTGCTTTTGATTTTGAGAGTTTTAAAATAGTATTTATGGCTTGTAAGTGTTGGTTCTTTAATCCAGGGTTAGGCCTGTTTTTTCTTATGTTATAAATGTTAAATGGTTTTTTTGTTATTAATGAGAGAGCTAATGCTGTTCTCAGCATTTGCCCTCCGCCTTCAAGGTAAGAACCGTCTATTTTTATTATTTCCATACTTTTTGGTTTTATAATTGATTATAAAAAACTTTAGGAAAATAATTTTAAGGATTTTTATTTTTAAGATTGTATTCTTTCATACTCCTCAAGAATTATCCTGTCAAGCTCTTTTGTATCAACTACAATGTATAGTTTTCCAGAGCTCATATCCACTATCCTTTTTGCCAATTCCAAACCCTGTTTGTCAAGCTTTATACCAACGATAGAAATTCTTATTTTTTGAGAGGAAGCAATTGAAGCAGCTTTTAGTGTTCTCTCAACAGGATCTTCTGCTTTTTCAGCAATAGTTGGTATTACATCTGTTATTATTATCAGGTTTTTTTGACCTTTTGTTTTTGAAAACATCCCAATCGAATTTATTATTGTCTGCTCAATGTTTGTTTGTTGTTTTGCTTTTATTTTAATTAGTTCTCTTGTAAGGTTTTCAAAATTATTTGTTGGTTGTATATTAGTTATTATCTTTTCTTGAAAAACAATTAGTCCAACTTTGTTTTTATCTTTTAGTGCTTTATAAGCAAGTGCTATTCCTGCTTTTTTTGCTTGTTCAAGTTTCTCACCTTTCATACTTCCAGAAGCATCAATTGCATAAATGATATTTATATTGCTTTTATCCTTTCTTATAGTTTCTTTTAAGTCCTCTTTGATTATACTTTTATGTAATCTTCTTAATGCAGTTCTTACACTCTTTCTTATATCAATATCCTTATAGTGTCCACTCTTAAAATTCTTAAAATCGTCTCTTATTCCATAAAAAGTATTCTTTTTATTCTTTAATACTCCTTCTTCAATATTTTTTAAGTTTTCAAATTCTTCAAAAACCAAATTAAGAGCAGCATAATCATAACCAATATCTGTTATTCTGTCTTCAGAGTCTATTAAGTTTTGATTTCTTAAATCTTCAAACTTTTCCTCTATTTTTCTCTTTAACTCTTTTTGGAATTCTGGTATCTTTATGTTTTTTTCAATATACTTATCGTCATAACCTGTTAGTCTTTTTATGAATTCTGCTCCAAGATTCTTTTTTGTTAAAGAAAAATTTTTCACTAAATTTTCAAATATTCTGTTAGAATTTAAAAAAATGTCTTTGTTTATTGAGTCCATTATGATTTTTGCGTTTTCAAAATAATTCTCTTTTTCAGTTGAAAGAGAACCTTGTTGAGAACCAACAGATTTTTCATTTACTTTTTCTTCATCACTTAATTCTTTCTCTTTACACGTGCTAAAGAGAACCACCAGTTTTTGATTCTACTAATGTTTCTTCCTCAAGATTTCTTTCTATTCTTTTAAATTTTTCAAGAATAAAATCGTGCTTTTTTATTGTGAACTTATAGGCTGGCTTTAATCTTATTCTGTGTAATAGAACCGAAAATAGTACTTCCTTAACATCTTCCAAAATAACTTTGTTCCTGTTGTTCAAAAGTGCGTTTGCTTGTGCTCTCTCATAAATACCTAAAGAAACTCTAACACTTGGTTTTTTTTCAAGCATATCATCTTCTCTTAATTCTCTAACAAACTTTAATACTCCCCTTAATAGATTTTCTGGAAACTCAACTATCTTTTTTCCTTTCAAAACAACAATTTCGAATTCTTCATCCAATGTTTTTGGATAGGTCATTTCTATAAAATCAAATCTATCAACAAAAACATCAGATAATTCTTCTGTGCTTGTATCTTCAGGATTCATTGTTCCTACAAGAATAAAATCGCTTTTTATATCAACATCATAACCTGATATAGTTGCTTTTCCCTCTTCAAGAACTTGAAGTAATGCATTCTGAACTTTTTCAGGAGCTCTGTTTACTTCGTCAAAGAATAAAATCCCATTGTTTGCCTTGAATATCTTTCCTGGATTAAAGGCCTCTATGCTTAAAGGTCCTGATTTCATTGCTTTTACAGGATCTATATCACCTATCAAGTCCTCTGCGGTTAGATCAGGACTTCCTTGTATTCTTACAAACCTTTCACTTCCTTTTACATTTCTTGTTTTAATCTTTTCTCCTCTTTTCTTCTTCGAGATACATTCTGGACAAATTGGCTCGTTAGGAGAACAATGATACTTACAATCATTTAACTTCATATCAGGCAATATCTTTGCCAAATTTTTTGTAAGTGTGGTTTTTCCAACTCCTGGAGGTCCTACTATTATAACATGTCTTCCTGCTATTAGTGCACTCTTTAATTGTTTTTTTGTTTCTTCTTGACCTATTATATCATCGAAGTTTTCTTTTAAGATCTTTTCCCTAATCCCAAATTTTTCTATTATGTTCATAAAACCAAAATAATATGCTCTCTTAGTATTTAAATCTTTTTTAACTTATAATTCTTTATTATTTCGTTAAGAAAATCTTTTTTCTTTTTTTGTGCTTCAAAATCTTCTTTTTTTATTATTGCAAAAATATCTGTTTCATATATAATCAAGTTTTTTATATTTAAAAACACGAAAGGAAGTTTTTCTTCTGTTTTTTTCGAAATTTCGTTTTTGTAAAAAACAATACTCACTTTTTCCTTTAATTTGTTTATTGTTGATTCTGAATACTCGTTTGGGTTTTCAACCAACAAAACATCCCCTTCAACTATTTTGAGAGTTTTGTTCTTGCTTTCAAATTCTTCTGTTAAAAAATTTCTAAGTTTTTTAATAACAACAAAATCCTTTGAGTTTAGTATTATATTTTGTAATTCTTTGATTTTGGATTCTAAATTATTTATTTTTTCATTTAAATTATCGTAAACTGATAATAAGTTTTGTTTTAATTCTTCATGTGGAATTTTAATTTTTTCTTCTTTTGTTTTGTCGTTCTTTTCTTTGCTCATTATTTTTCTCATTAAGAACTCGTTGTATCTCTTCAATTCCGAGATCTTTTTTAATAGATTTTTGTTCTGCCTTTTAAGTATTTCATTTTCTTTTAAAATCTTGTTAAACTTGTAAAGTGTGTTTTCTTTGCTTATTTTACTTATTCCATCATCTTTTTTCTCGTCTTTTTGTTTTTCAAAACAAAACTTTTCTTCAATTTTGTTTTTTTCAAAATTTATCTTTTCTAATATTTCATAAGCTTCTTTTACGCTTTTACCTGAAAAAACTAGCCTAGTTAGTGCGTTCTTAAATTCTTTGTTCATCATCTTGTCTTTTTCTATCCTTTCTATTTTTGTGAGAAGTGGTTTTAATCTTTTTAGTGAGTAAACAATTGCAGCTATAGAATCCCTCTCGTGCAGGTTATTATAATTCAAACCTTTGGTAAGTTCTCTTTTGTCTTCCTCTTTTAGTTCAATTTCAGGAACGATTAATTTAGAATTTAATTTTGAAGATAATTTTTCAACAAATCTGGGACAAGGTTTTTTATCACATGCTATTGCAAGAACATGCCCGTGTTTTATAATTTCCCTTATTAATTCATTCATTCCTAAATGTCTCTTTGAACTTGTATAAAAAGTTCCTGTGGTTAAATTAAATACAGCATAACCTGTTGTTGTTCCTGGATCAACCCCAACAATAACATTATCCATAATGGTATTATTGTTTTTAGATTTTAAAATATTTATCTTTTTAAAAAAGAAAATTATCCTATTTGATTTTTTCTACTAAAAAATAAAAAAAGAAAAAAAACAAGCCGTTTAGCTGTGGAATTCTAAATAAAGCTTGCTTATAGGTAATAAAACCTAGTTAGAATATATTTTTTACCATAAAATTTGATTTTTATTTTTTAAAAATAATCTTTATTTAAGCTTATTAAAGTTTAATTAGGTTCAATATGATTTATTTTAATCTTATTATGTTCTTCTTACCCTTTCTTATCTTTTCAACAATCTTTCTTTCTTCAAGTTCCTTTAAAATCCTACTCAAGTTTGATTTTGACATATCAGATATAACTAATAAAGTTCCTTGCTCACAAGTCCCTCCTCTCTGCTTTAGGATATTTATGATTTGCTCCTCATCCTCCTTTAAATGTTCTGTTATCTTATCAATTTTTTTTATTTTAACAATAACAGGACTTTTCTTCTTTATATAAAAGAATACTGCTGTTCCTGAAAGGATTATGGATATTAATAATATTATTAAAAACTCAAATCTTTTTCTAACAAGAAGCACAAATTGAAAGTTCTCGTTCTTAAAAGTGCTTCCCAAATACCAAATAAATATTAATGATTGGCCGTCACTCTCAATTCTATCCGGTTTTGGATATATTGTTGCTGTTTCAAAATCCCCCTCTCTTATTGGTTTTTCAAGAACATACTCTGGTGCTAGAACAATCTTAACAGTCAGATTAGAACAGTTGTAAGGTAATCTTACTTCTGAAATAAAAAGTTTATCCTTAAGCATCTCTCTTGTAACATAATTAATTTCTAACTTGCTTATGGTTCTCCTAATCTTTATTTTTTTAGCGTCCCTATCCAAAAAACTTATCTTTCCTAATTGTCCGTCAAGAAGTATCTCAATATTTGAACTGTCATCTGGTAGGTCCAAATCTAAGTCAATCATTTCTGGATTATAAAATTCGTATTTTAAATTAACAAAAACCCTCCTATTCTCTATTTTAAAATTATAATCGCAAATTTCTATTTTTTGACCAATTGTTTTTTTGGATAAAATAATGAGAAACAAAAATAATAAAATTATTAAGATTAAAGATTTATTGTTTTTTAGCGATCCTTTCATATTGTGTTTATAAAAACTTTATTATTAATAAATTTTATGAAAAAATTATTTCTATTATAAAAAAATTTCCTGGGTTTATAACAATTGTTTTTCCAATATAAGAAATTGTTCCTGCTCTTTCATGAAAATGACCTGAAATGCAAACATCAATATTGTTTTTTAAAATAAAGTTTCTTATATCTTTGTTTCCTAAGGGCATTCTCTCTTCTTCATCTATAAAATCAATGCCTGAATCAAAAGGCGGAGCATGAGTTATTAAAACCTTAATTTTATTCTTTTTTTCAGAAAGTTCTTTCTTTAAACTCTTTGCAAACTTAACAAAATCAGGATCCTTAATTGAAAACCCTCCTGTTCCATACCCAATAAATAAAACATCATTAATTATTATGTGTTTTTTATGCACATAAATTAGATTTTTAAAATTTTTGCATAATTTTTCAAGAACTTTAGGATCCTCGTGATTTCCTGGAATTATCAAAACCTTTGATTTTGAAGTGTTAAGAATGCTTAATATTTCCTGTATTCTCTTGCTGAATTCTGTGAAATCCCCTGCACAAATAACTAAATCAACCTTTTTTGAATAAGCAACAATATTTCTTAAAGCTTTAATGTTTCCGTGTATGTCTGAAAAACACAGTATTCTCATAAAAAATTGGAAGATTGTTTATATATTTAAAGGATTAGTATTTTTGAGCTAGTATTTTATTTTAAAAAGTTTGTATTTTTGGATAACTAATAAAATCCACATAATTAGAAAACAAAAATTTAGCATTCTTGGGATCTAAAACAAATAAAAAATTCGCTATTTAAAATCTTATAAAAAATAAAAAAAATAAAAAAAATTATAAAAAAATCTTAAACAAAAGCCCTTTTTCTGTAAATCATGTAAGTTAATAATAACAAAATAATAATCAAAACAACTAAAATAAGTATTGATGCTTCTTTACTAAGTTCTTTTTTCTCAACAGGTGTTTGTGTTGGAGTAGGTGTTTTTTCTGCAGTTGGAGTTTGTGTTGGAGTTGGCTCTGGAGTTGGTCTTGGTTGTGGTTCTGGACTTGGGCTTGGAGTTGGGGTTGTTGTTATCTTTGGTTTTGTTGTTTGTGCAATTGCAAAATAACTTAAACTGTTAGTTTCTGCTTCATAATAAACAAATTCTGAATCCTCTCCTGTTATTGTTGTTGGAAGCTCATTCCATCTATTGTTCTTATAATGATTTAAAACAATATCTTCCTTTGAAATTCCTTTATCGTTTAACCATTTCTTAGAAACTTTAAACTTGATCTTTATTGAGTTTATATTATCTTCTTGTAAGTTTGTTTTTTCAATCTCTAAATAACTATAAACATTATTTAATTCTGGAACAATATTTGGTCTGGTGTTTAGTTTCTTTATCCTAATCATTATGTTTGAAGTTGTTTTTTTAATGCTTAATGAAAACTCGGTTACATCAATATCTTTGTCTGAAATTTTGAATGTTTTTTCACTATTAGCTTCTATTATTGACCAAATCATTGTTGAAGATGGTAAGATTATTCCTGTTCCACCACCTCCAGAACCGCCGCCTGTAGGCCAATTGTTTACTGTATAAGTTATTGTTGATGTTGCTATGTTGCCAGCACTATCTGTAGCAGTGCATGTTGTTGTAAATGTTCCTGGTGTTGAAGTGCTTGGATTTACACTATAATTTGTGCTTACACTTCCATCCCTAGAATCTATTGCAGTGCATGTTGCTGTTATTGTTTGTCCAACATAAACTGTTGTTGCACTTAGTGAGAATGTTATTACAGGAGGTGTTTTGTCTAATTCAAAACTTATACTTTCTGTTGCGCTATTTCCAGAAGAACCTCCATAATCATAAACAGTCACGTTTAAAGTGTGATTTCCATCTTGTAATGCTGATGTCAAATCTATTGTGCAATAAAACGTATCAGAACCATTTGAGATTGGAGTGCATGTAATTTGTTGAAGTGATGAATTATAATAATAAGTTGTTCCATTTGCTATTATTTCTACTTTGCTTATTTCTGTTCCTGTTCCGTTTGCTGTTATATTAACAAATGCTGTTCTTTTTAAAGAACCATTAACTGGTGATGTTATGTTTATTGTTGGGTTAAGATTATCTGTTATGTTATAACCTGAAAATCCTTCAACTTTAAATGTTAAATTTCCTGCTTGAACATAAATTAAATCACTATCGTATAAGAACGGCATTAAGAATGGTTCCCAAGAAACTATTTGTATAGAAGCTTGTTTTGAAGAATTGTCAGCAATTATTTCTGGTTGTGAAGAAAATGGTAAATTATAAAAGGTTATTGTTGTGTTTGTGTTTAACTCTGCAAATGCTGTTGTGTTTATATCAATTCTCGAGTCACCAAATTGTCTTGGAAGTTTTGGAGTTACGCTTATCGCATTACCTAAGTTTGCAAGTTTTGAACCAATACTTGGGTCTGAGAAGTTAAGGTTTGAAAAATTAAGTTTTGCTACTTTCAACCAAACATTGGTTATATTAAAACATGAAAGATTCAATTCTAAATCAACTATGAAATTAATATTATTAAAATCAAGTTCTTTTGAAAAGTCAGTTGATAATACTCCGTGTCTAAAACAAGGATTATCTATTAAAAATTTGCTCATGTTATAAAGAATTACTGTTAAGTAAGTAGCATTAAAATTGGTGGTGTTGTCAAAAGCAATTATTGTAATATTATACGGTTGAAATTCTTTTGTTTTTGCTTCATCTTGAACATTACAACTTATTTCGTAAAGTCCTGAAGTTGCGTTATAAGTCATATTCTGTTCTCCACAACTTAGTCCTGAAAAATTAGTTAAAACATAATTAATTCCTGAGTGTGTGTCTGTTATGTTTGCAAATATAGTTATAATACTATTTTCAGAGTATGGAGAATAAAATATATCAGGTTCTCCCAACCATGCTGAGATTAATGGAGCGTCTAAATCTAAGTAGGCATACTTTGTTACAATGTCCTGAACATTTCCTGCATTATCAACTGAGTAATAATCTATTTGGTGTA
Organism: Candidatus Woesearchaeota archaeon; assembly: GCA_038825775.1. Classification (GTDB taxonomy): domain Archaea; phylum Nanobdellota; class Nanobdellia; order Woesearchaeales; family WAPY01; genus JAWBOW01. The sequence continues at coordinate 36,072 of JAWBOW010000004.1, forward strand.
TTCCAGAAGTGTTTATCTCTATTTTGAATTTTGAACTTCCTGATACATTATTACAATTTCCGTCCAAACAATATGTTGTATAATTAACTCCTGAGAAAGTATCTACAGGTGTTATTGTAACATTATATGGAGAATTCTGCCATCCTGTTGGAACATCGTCATAGGTTGTTGGTTTTGTTCTATCAATCTTTACAACAAAGAATTTTATATCTTCTGCATTATTAACATTATCCTTACTATAATACCTAACATAACTTATTCCTTCCTCACTAACATTGAATGGTAGTGAGTAAACATTATTAGGATTGCACTCGTTACTCGTGTCTATACAATAAAACGTAGCTTCACAACCACTACCTCCAAAATCATTACAATTTGCTAAATTAAATTCTACATAAGCAGTATTTACCCATGTATTATTTGAATAAGGTGTTTCATTGGCTAAAACAACTGTAGGTGTTGTGAGCGGTGGCGTTCTATCAATTTTTATAATAGCTGTTTTAACATTTTCCTCATTACCCACATTATCAACACTATAAAACCTCACATACCAAACACCCTCATCACTAATTTGGATAACTGCATAATACTCTGTAGTTGGAGAACAACTATTGGAAGAATCAACACAATAATAAGTCTTATCACAACCACTACCGCCAGAATCATCACAACTTAAACTAACATTAACATAACTACTACTGGTCCAAGTGTTAAAAGTATAAGAACTATCATCAGGCAACTTACCAGAATAAGAAGTAGTAGGAGCAGTAATATCAATATTTACAGTTCTCTCACTTGAATAATAATTATTATTTTCATTATCCAAACATTTAATCTTCCACAAGTAAGAACCTTCTTGATTATTAAAATCATAATTAAAAGTATTTATTGTATTCTCTTCAATTTCCGTATCTGTTTGTTTTGAAACCCAATCTTCGCCTTCTTTAATTAATAATTCACAACTAGATATTGTTCCAGAATCAATAGTTGGGGTGTATTCAAAAGTTATAGGTAGTGTTTTATGCCAACTATTATCGTCAGGACTGTTTAGGTTTATTGTTATGGTAGAATACGCTCTAATTGTGGTTACCAATAACAAAAATAGAATGATTAATATGTTTAGTACTAAATTCTTTTTATCCATTAAAAACCACCCCTTTAGTTCTTTTTTATTAATAAAAAAATGATGCTTATAAAAATTTGTATAAATTTAAAAGTGAGAAACTTTTCATTTTTAGTTTCTTAAAAACAAGAATTTAAGGACTGTGCTATAAAAATTTCTTTTTTGTGTTATTTTTAGCTTTTTAAAAACAAGTTTTTTGTTTTTGTTTTGTCTCAATTTTGTCTCATTTTTCCATAAGAAATGAAGGGGTGTCTTCTATTATAAAATGTTTTTCAGTCGATAAAATAGCATCTTTTAATTTCCAAAGGAAATAAAGGTTGTCTCATTATTGTCTTAATACTATCTCAAGTATAGAAATCTTTTTAAACCCTTTAAGTCAACAACATTGTTAGATGGGGATGTCTGAGATAAAAAAGGAGATTGAAGAACTTAAGAGAATGTATTCTCAGCTGCAGAATAATCTCTTATTAATGCAGAAAGAACTAATAAAGGAAGCTGTTAAGGAAGCTCTAAATGATTTTAAAAAGGAGAATTCTGGCATAAAAAAGGAGTTGTTAAGGAATTTTAGAAAGAATGGCAAGAATATAATAAAGAGGAAGATTCTTGAAGCTATAAAGGAAGATGGGATGGAATTGCCTGATTTAAAATACTTCATAGTTGATCAACTATCTTATTGCTCAAAAGCTTCATTTTACAGATATCTTGAAGAGTTGAAGAAACAAGGTTTAATAATCATAACAAGCATTAATAACAAGAATGTTGTTTTAAAAAACATAACGAATGAAATAAAACAATAAATAAAGTATTAAAAATCAAATAAGATCAGCTTTTTTCCAAATAGTTTAGAATTATTTCTTTTACTTCTTTAACATCCCTTAAAATAAATTCTGCCCTCTTTCCATCAGGATTTTTTGCCTTGTGCTGCCCTTCTGCTAATAAATTTTCAGCATGGGTTTGCATGTCCAAAAACAATTTTATAAGCTGATTCTCAACCTGTCCAGGATTTTTGCTCAATCTTATTATTGAATCCTTACATATCAAAATTATTTTTGACAGGTCTTCTGGATTTTGATTTTTTATTATTCTCTCTGAAATTTTAGTTAGTTCTAAACAATCATTTATTAACCTTTTATCCATTTTTTTCACCTTTTAAAAACCTTAAAAAAATATTTAAGTAAGATATTGTTGTTCCTAGCTTATTTAAAAAACTTACTAAAAATTTACAACACACAAATTTTTGATTTTTATTTTTTTTATTAAAAACTTGATTAAAATGATTTTTAGAAAGAAAATACTGATAGGATGGAATGCTAAAAAAGCAGAGTTTTTTTTATGCAAGAACGTTTTTAGCAAGTTTTGTGGTTTGATGTTTTCAAGGAAAAAGAATTTGTTTTTTGTTTTTAATTCTGAAAAAATTGTAAGTTTGCACATGTTTTTTGTTTTTTATCCAATACTTGTGATTTTTGTAAACAAAAAGAATATTGTTGTTGAAAAGGTTTTTCTAAGACCATTTGAGATATATGTTCCTAAAAACAAAGCAATTTATGTTTTAGAAATTGCTGTTGATGATGATGTAAAAAATTTTAGCAAGATAAAAGTTGGTGATTCAATAAAAATTTTTGATAACAAAAAGAATATCAGAAAGATTTAAAAAATAAAACCCTTATTCTAATTTTTTAAGGGGACATAGTTCAACCAGGCTAGAACAGTCGGCTCCAGTTTTTGGAGCTTTGAGCTTTTGCAATGAAAGAAGAAACCGACAAATCAGGGTTCAAATCCCTGTGTCCCCACTAATAAAAAAAGGGTTTTTTTTATGAACAGAAAGCTTTTGGAAGCAACAGCAACTCTTACTGGTTGCATTATTGGTGCTGGAATTTTAGGAATTCCTTATGTTGTTTCAAGAGCTGGATTTCTAACAGGAATTTTAAACATAATCATTATTGGGGTTTTGTTCTTAATAATTCATCTTTACTTGGGAGAGGTTTTGTTAAGAACAAAAGGAACTCACCAACTAACAGGTTATGCTGAAAAATACCTTGGAAGGAAAGGAAAGATTTTTATGACTCTTTACATGATTTTTGCTATTTATGGAGCAATAACTGCTTATTTGATAATGAGTGGAGAATTCTTATCACAACTGTTTAAAAACACAAGTTTTGGCTTTACTCCATTTGTTTTTAGCATCATTGTTTTTATTATAATTGCCACAATGGTTTATTTAGGGCTTAATGTTGTTGAACGTTCAGAATTAGTTATGATGTTTTTATTGTTAGGAATTGTGTTGTTGCTTGCAGTTATTTGCATTCCTAAAATAAACATAGAAAATTTAAAAGAATTAAGCATAAAAAAATTTTTTATTCCTTATGGTGTTGTTCTGTTTGCTTTTTTAGGAGAGGTTGCTCTTCCAGAGATGCTTGAAGAGGTCAATAATGAAAAAAAACTCTTAAAGAAAGCGATTATTTTTGGAAGTCTTATTCCAATGATTGTTTATATTTTATTTTCTTTTCTAATTGTAGGGGTTTCTGGAAGTTCAACAACACAGAACGCTTTTACAGGACTCTTGAATTTTGTTAACCCAATAACAGTTAAGATTGGTCTTGTTATGGGACTTACAACGATAACAACAAGCTTTTTGGTTTTAGGATTAGCTCTAAAAGAAATGTATGTTTATGATTTCAAGCTTAATAAAAATCTTGCCTGGTTTTTAGCCCTTTTCATTCCATTGTTTATTTTCTTATCAGGAATAAAGGACTTTATAGAAGTACTCTCTGTAACAGGTGCTCTTACAGGAGGTATCGTAGGTATTTTAATTGTTTTCATGCATAGAAAATCAATTAAATTAGGAGATAGAAAACCAGAGTTTGAAATAAAAAGTAATATTTTTGTTGATGTTATTTTAATTATGCTTTTTGTTTTTGGAATAATTTACCAAATATTGGACTTTTTTGGTTTATTGGTTTTTTAACTTAGAAATATGTTAAACACATTATAATCATTTTTTATTTCTTTTTTCTTTTTGTGTTTTTACTCTTTTTCTTTCCCCTTCCAGAAATGTTTAAGATCAAGATTATTATAAAGAGCACAACTATTCCATAAATTATGTAGTTCAAGTAAAGAATGAAGAAAATTTTTAGATTTGTTAAACTGCTCTTAAACCACATTCTGATTTTGGATTCCTTTTTTTCAGGAACTTCTTCTTGAAATTCTTCTTTTACTTCTTTAATTGTTGCGTTGCTTAAGTTCTGCTCGCTTATATTTTCAACTTCTTCTTCCGGACTAATTTCAGAGATTTCTTCTTGCTCCTCTTCAACAATCTCTTCTGCTTCTTCTTCTGTAATATTTGTAGTTGTTATGTTTTGGCTAACATTCTGCTCAACACTTTCGTTTATCTCTTCTATTACGAATAATCCTTGTTTGTTTCCAAAATCTTCAAAATCCTCTGAAATTCCTTCCTGTGTTTTTGTTTTATTAGTTGAGAATTTGAGTGCTAGTGGTGAAAAAACTGCTTTAAAAAAGCTAATTATTTTTAAGTGTAATGAATACCTTATTGTTAAGAAAATTAATAGCACAATTACAACTAATAAAGTTATTATGAGAATTAATTTCAAATTCTTTTTTAGGAAATCACTTAAGCTTTTTCTTTCTATTACAACAGAAGTGTAGTATGGTTTTAACTCCTTTTCCTTCTTTGTTTCTTTTTTTCTTTCTTGTTTAACTTTGACTTTTTCTTCTTCTACAAATCTTGTTTCTGATTTTTTAAGTCCTATGCTTAGAATTATTAACAGGATCAGAAGGATGAT
>JAWBOW010000005.1:0-29197 GCA_038825775.1 Candidatus Woesearchaeota archaeon
GCTGCTAGGATTGCTTTAGAAGCTGGGATGAGAGATAAGGCTGAGGAGTTGTACAAAAAAGCTATTGAAGTTAAAGAGAAAAAAGGAGATTTTTATTCTGCTGCTGAGATTGCTTTAGAAGCTGGTCTGCCAGATGAAGCTATTGAATTTTATGAGAAAAAAGGAGATTTTGGTAAAGCTGCTGACACCGCTTCAAAAACTGGGAGGGTGGAGAAGGCTAAAAATTTAAGAATTCTTATAGACTTAATAAATAAATAGGAATTTTTTATTATTTTTCGTTTTTTTGCATAAAATCTCAAATATTTTTTAGTTAATGTTTTTTTGGTTGTTTATTTTTTATTATCTAAAAATTTACTTATTTTTATTTCTATTGGTTTATACTCTCTTTTTGAATCAAGAATTTTACAATTATTGGCTTCAAGAATCAATCCTTACTAAAGAATCCTTTTTACAAACTTTTCCTGAATAAATTAAAAACTAAAATTGGCTTATAAAATATTAAAATCTTTCTAATTTTTATAAAAGTTTAAAAACAATAACAAACAACAATAATGATTATGAAAGTTTATATTGAAAATTATGGTTGTTCTGCAAACTTGAGTAATGCAGAAATAATAAAAGCACTTTTAAAGAAAGAAAATCATCTTTTAACAAATAATTTTAAAGAAGCAGATGTTATAATAATAAACACTTGCATTGTAAAATCTCCCACAGAAGCTAAAATGTGGAATAGATTAGAATTCTTTTCCTCTTTAAATAAAAAGGTTATTGTTACTGGTTGTATGCCGATGGTCTATTCAAGAAAAATTCTTGAAAAATATCCTGATTTTATTCTTTTAGGAACAAAAAGTATTTCAAAAATTAATGATGCGCTCAAAACAAAAAAAGGAGTTTTTTTAGAAGAAGAAAGTTTTGAAAAGGTAAATATTAATAAAATAAGAACAAACAAAATTATAAACATAGTCCAAATTTCAGAGGGTTGTTTTGGAAATTGTTCTTATTGTATTGTCAAACTTGCAAAGGGCTCTTTGAAGTCATTCTCGCAAGAAAATATTTTAGAAGACATAAAGAAAAGCATAAAACAAGGTTGTAAAGAAATTTGGATTACTTCTCAAGATAATGCTTCTTATGGTTTGGATTTTGTTGACAATACTGAAAAAAAATCAAAACTTCCAAAACTTTTAAAAGAAATTACAAAAATAAAAGGAGATTTCTTTGTTAGGGTTGGGATGATGAACCCAAACAATATTTTGCCAGTCCTTGATGAATTGATTGATGTTTTTAGTTCTAAAAAAATTTTCAAGTTTATTCACGTTCCGGTTCAATCAGGAAATGATAGGATTCTAAAATTGATGAACAGAAATTACAGAGTAAGAGATTTTGAATTTATAATAAAAAGTTTCAGAAAGGAATTTCCAAGGATTAGTTTAAGCACAGATGTTATTTGTGGCTTTCCAACAGAAACAAGAGAAGAATTTAATGACACTATAAAGCTTGTTAAGAGAATAAAACCTGATGTTTTAAATATTTCAAAATTCGGAATAAGACCTTATACAGAAGCTTCTAAACTAAAACAACTACCAACGCAAGAGATAAAAGAACGCTCTAGAATGCTTACAGAAGTTTTTAACAAAATTTCTTTAGAAAGAAATAAATCCTGGGTTGGTTGGAAGGGTAATGCTTTAATTGATGAATACTCTGAAAAAAACAAGACATTCATTGCAAGAAATTACTGCTATAAACCAATAGTGATTACTAAAAAGCTTGGCAAGGAATGCTTGGGAAAAATTATAAATGTTAAGATAAAATCATTTACCAATTCTTATTTAATATATTGAATCCACTTTAAAAATTGTTTAAACAAAAAGGTAACAACAGCACAAACTTTATAAAAAACAACTTTTTTTAAAAAAAGGTGGTTTTTATGGAATCAGATTTAGAAAATATTCTATTTTTAAGAAAACCTTACAAAGCAAAGTTTATTATGGTTGATGGTTTAGACGGTGCTGGGAAGGGTTTTGTTGCTGATTGCATTGCAAAGTATTTTGAGGATGAAGGTCTTAAAGTTTATGATTTGAGAAAATTAGAGGAAAAAATGAATTATCTTCCAGAGTTTAATGAAATTGAGGATTACAATGTTTTTATTTTTAAGGAACCAACAAGTATTGGTATTGGTAAAGATTTAAGAGAGGAAATTTTTAAAAAACATAATGATAGAAGTTATAATGTAAGAACTCAAGCAATGGCTTTTTCAATACAGAGAGAAATTCTTTATAAGAGATTGGTCATTAAAGCATTATTTAGCATGAATTATGTTGTTGCTGAAAGAGGTTTTATAACCTCCCTTGTTTTTCAACCTTTATATTCTGAATTTAAAAATGAAAAACCAAAATTTAAGGTTGATGATATACTTGGTTTGGAAGGTAACAAAATTGCAATGAATTTTATGCCGAATTATTTTCTAATAACAGATTGTGATGTTAAAGAAGCAATTAATAGATTAAATATAAGAGAGAAAAAGGATAAGGCAATCTATGAAACCTATGAATTTCAGAAAATTTTGAGGGATGTTTATTTGGGTAATAAAAAAATATTTGTTAAGGGAAAACATACAACCTTAAAAGATTTTCTTGAGAGAGAAGGAAAAATTTATGAAACAAAATATTGTTTAATAACCACAGAAGGAACTTTAAAAGATACTGAAAGAAGGGTTTTTGAGTTCTTGCATAAGAATAAATAAACACTAAATAAAATTTTAACTGTAGAATTTTTCATATTGTTAAAACCCTTTAAGATTTTTGACTACTTAAAAGTTTATACTAAATTTTATATATTTTAAATTATCATATAAAGTATTACAAGGTAATATAAAATAATATAAAGGAGGTGGATAAATTGGTTTGCCTAATGGAAAGGATACTGGAAAATAAGATTGAAAAAAAGACAAACGAGCTTGAAAACCTTTTGAGACAATTTCCAGAAAAAATAAACGAGCAACAAGCCAAATATATAATACAAAAAATCATTGGCTATGATTCTCCATCTTGCACAAAAAAATACGAACCTTCATACACTACTATGCTGAACGAAATAAATAATAATGGTTATGTAAGTAAAGAAGAGTTAAAAAGAGAATTGGTTAATGTAATAACTCATATATACTCTCCTTGGTATAATCTCTGAATTTATTTTTCTTTTTATGTAAAATCATGAACGGCAAAATAAGAATAGGAATAAATGGTTTTGGAACCATAGGAAAAAGAATCTCCCTAGCTGTCAAAAAACAAGATGACATGGAATTAATTGGAATAGTAAAAACAAAATACGACTATAACGCTTTATTTGCAAAAAATCTTGGAATAAAATTGTTCGTGCCCTCAGAAGAGCATATTAAAAATTTTGAAAAATCTGAGATAGAATGCAGCGGAACTTTAGAGGATTTGATAAGGGAATGTGATATAATAATAGATTCAACACCTTCTGGAATTGGAGCAAAATACAAACAATTTTATGAAAATAATAACATAAAAGCAATATTTCAGGGCGGAGAAAAATCCTCAATAGCAGAAATTTCATTTACAGCACAAGTTAATTATGAAAGAGCAATAGATAAAAATTATGTTAGGGTTGTTTCCTGCAACACAACAGCCTTGGCAAGAACACTAAACACTCTAAAAGATTATGCTAATGAGGTTTACGTTTCGGTTATAAGAAGGGCTGCAGATCCTGAGGAAAGTGATAAAGGACCTATAAACTCAATAATACCATCTTTTAATTCACACCACGCCAACGATTTAAAAACTATATTGCAAATAGAAATAACAACTAATGCTTATGTTGTTCCTACAACACTGATGCACATTCACGATATAAACATAGAACTAAACAAAAAAATATCTGTTGATGAAGTTTTCTATTTGTTTGAGAACACAGAAAGAGTTTTGTTATTAGACATTAACGATACTGCAAAAATAATGGACCACTCCAAAAACCTTAACAGAGGGCTAAGTGGAGATTTATACGAGGTGGCAATACTAAAAAACAGTATTTACATCAAGGATAACATTTTACACTATACCCAAGCAGTTCATCAGGAGAGCATTGTGGTTCCAGAAAATATAGACGCTGTGAGGGCAATGTTTAATCTTTGCAGCAAAGAAGAAAGCATTTATAAGACAAACAAGAGTTTGGGAATTCTTAAGAAAGATTATTCTAATAATCATAGTATGGAAAAACAAGAGTCAAGAATTTTAGTTTAAAATAATTTCTTATAAAAATAATTAAAAATAGTAAATTTTTTAAATACTTCATAATCCACTATAAAAAGGGTTTTGAGGTTTAGTGATTCTAAGCCCAAAAAGAGAATAGTTTAAAAACTTTAAATTTAAATTTTTGGAGGAGTAAAATGTTGGGAGAAGTTCCTGTTCAAGAATTAATAGAAGAAGTCGCTAAGGAATTAAAAAATATTGAAGAGATAAAACCACCTGCATGGGCAAAATTTGTAAAAACAGGGGTTCACAAAGAAAGGCCTCCTGTTAGAGAAGACTGGTGGTATGTCAGAGCAGCATCTATTATGAGAAAATTATACCTTTTAGGCCCAATAGGAGTTTCAAAATTAAGAACAAAATATGGCGGTCTAAGAAATAGAGGTTTTGCTTCTGAAAGGTTTAAAAAAGGCTCAGGAAATATAATAAGAAAGATACTACAACAACTTGAAAAAGCAGGACTTGCAAAGCAAGAAGCAAAAGGCGTTCATAAAGGAAGGATACTGACTAAAAAAGGAGTAGAACTACTTTATGAATGTGCAAGAAGAATCAAAAATAAAAAATAAAAAAATAAAAATGATTAACCCATACTTCCAAAATTCAGGAATAAGTGAAGAAGAACTAAGATTGCAACAACAAATAAACGCATTAGAAGAACTTGTTAAGAAGAATATGACAAAAGAAGCAATTTCAAGATACTCAAATATCAAAATAGCACATCCAGAAATTGCTTTGAACTTAATAATTTTGTTAGGAACTTTTATAAAACAGGGTAAAATAAGAGGACCAATTAATGATGAACAGTTAAAGGAAATACTTAAGCAAATAACTAGCAAAAAAACAGATTTTAAAATAACAAAAAAATAAAAAAAGGTTTTTAAAATGAGCAGTAATAAAACACTCACTGAAAAAAAGGTGCTTTCAAAACACCACAGAAGAACAAGATGGGCTCCATTTTGGGTTGTGCTTAAAAAATTCGCTCGTGGAAGAAGAGTTCATCCTGCAAGATTCACAAAAACAAAGAGGCACTGGAGAAGAACAAAGATAAAGGATTAAAATATTTGATTAAAGGGGGTTTAAATGATAGAAAGAACTTACAACATTCCATTAAGAAAGGAATTCATGAAGGTTCCAAAATACAAGAGAGCTAAAAAATCAATAAGAGCAATCAAGGAATTCTTAAGCAAACACCTAAAACAAGAAGACTTAAAAAAGATAAAATTAGGCCAAAAATTAAACTTGAAGATTTGGGAACACGGAATAAAAAATCCACCACATCATGTTAAAGTAAACGCAATAAAAACAGATGAAGGAATAATATATGCAGAATTGTTTGGCTATGAGATAAAACTTCCAGAAACAAAGGAAACCAAAAAAGAAAAGAAAGCCAAAGAAAAAGCAGAAAAAGAGGAAAAAGAAAAAATTTCTGAAGAAGAAAAGAAAAAAGATGAAGAAAAAACAGAAAACATTGAAAAAATAGTTGAATCCGAGCAAGAAGAAAAATCAGAGAATAATCTTGAAGTAGAAGAAAGCAAAGAAAAGAACAAAAAAGAGAAAAAGACAAAAACAAAGAAAGAGCCAAAATAAATCTAAATACAAAATATGCAGAAAAAATATATAACCTTCCATAAAAATTTCTTTTTCACTTTTTCTTTATCAAAAAATTTTTAATAACAAGAAAAAATATTGTTAACAGAATGGTATTAAATGCAGAAAAAGACGAAACTCTATTGCCCTTTGAAAGAGAACAAAGACAAGTTATAATAAAAAAAGAAGAAAAAACAAACGACGAATTTGGAAGTTATCCAGAATTAAGACCAACAGAAGAAATAATAAATTATGGTATTGTTAATATTGACAAACCGCCAGGACCAACATCACACCAAGTAAGTGCTTATGTTAAGGAAATCCTCAAAATAAAAAAAGCAGGCCACTCAGGAACTTTAGACCCAAAAGTAACAGGAGTTTTACCAGTAGCATTAGGAGAAGCAACAAAAGCAAACAAAATCATGCTTGGTGCTGGAAAAGAATATGTTGCACTAATGCACATTCACAAACAAGTTGATCCTGAAATTATCAAGAAAAAACTACTTAGTTATGTTGGTAAAATAAAACAAATTCCGCCATTAAGGTCCGCTGTTAAGAGAACACTAAGAGAAAGAGAAATATACTATATAAAAGTTTTAGAAATCGAGGAAAAAGATGTTTTGTTTAAAATAGGAGTCGAAGCAGGAACTTATATTAGAAAGTTCATTTTTGATTTTGGCAAGGAATTAGGAGTTGGAGCTCATATGCTACAGTTAAGAAGAACAAAAGCAGGACCTTTCAATGAGCAAACACTATTTACATTACAGGATTTAAAAGACGCTTATTATTACTATAAGGAAGAACAAAATGATAAATTCTTAAGAAAAATAATACAACCAGTAGAAAATGCTTTTTTGCACTTGCCAAAAATTTGGATTTCAGACTCTGCTGTAGATACTATTTGTCACGGTGCTAACTTGAATATTCCTGGAATATCAAAACTTAATTCTGGAATAAAAAAAGGTGACATTGTAGCAATATTCACTCTAAAGAATGAAATTGTTGCTTATGGAACTTCACAACTAACAACAGAAGAAATTTTAAGTAATGAAAAAGGGTTTGCAGTCAAAACAGAAAGGGTTTTTATGAAACCAAACACTTATAAAATAAAAAAATAAAAACAAAAAACTAAAAATAAAAAAAGATTGTTTTGGTAATTTCCAACAAAAAATTAGTTTTTAAAATAAAAAGCTTTTTAAAAACCCAAACCATAAAAATTACTATTAACAATTTTGAATTCAAGACAAAAATTATATTAAAAAAATAAAAAAAAGGTGGTTGAAATGGAAGAGTGTGTTTTTTGCAAGATAGCAAACAAAGAAATAAAAAGCTATAAAATTTATTCTGGAAAGGAATTCATGGCAATTATGGACATCTTTCCACCAACATTCGATAACAAAATAACAATGCCAACAGTTCTAATAATAACAAAACAACACTATGGCAGTAATGTTTTTGAAGACGCGCCTGAAAAGATTTTTTTGAAAGCTATAAAATTGACAAGGAAGATAGCAAGAGCAATGCAATTGGCTTTAAAACCAGAAAGGGTTTGCTTAATGACAGAAGGAACAGAAATAAATCACTTTCATATAAAACTTTACGCTCTTTACAAAGAATACTATCCAGGATATTTAAGCTCGATGAAAGGTCCAGATAATAAAGCAACACAAGCTGACAAAAAATGGCTTAAACAAACAGCAAAGAAAATAAGAATTGCTTTGAAAGAAATAAAAAAACTAGAAAAAGAAAAAAAGAAAAATTAAAATAAAAAACAATTAAAAAATTAAAACCAAAAAATATTACAGAGCTTACAAAATTATTAAATTAGAAAAAAGCAAAATTACAAATAAAAATTTTAAAAGATTCATAAAAACCTTTAACAAGCAAGCTCTAAAAATATAAAATTAAAAAAAGCATAAAAAATATTACTACAAAAATTTTTATTTTTTCACACAAAAATAGAAACATTTAAATATTAAAATTTTTTTTGTTTAAAACTAACAAGCTTTTAAGAGGTGCAAGCAAGATGCAAAAAAAAGAAAAAATTATTCTATTTGGTTTAGTACTTCTATGTTTAAGTTCTTTAGCTTGGGCATACCCTTATGATACCGGATTATTAGGGGGTTTAGAAAAAGATATTTTAGACACATTAAGTAATATTTTATCCTATAAAATTACATTACCTGGTTGGGGTCCTGTTCCAACACAAGTAATTCCACTATGGGCTTTGGTTGCAATGTTTGCAGTTTTATTTTCAATAATATACCCATTATCCATAACAGTTATTCCTATATTTAAAGAAGAAAAATTCAGAAACCCTGCAAAAGCATTCTCAATAGCAATTTCATTCTTAGTAATTTTAGGAACAAAATTCCCAACAATATTTTATAAGTACATTACAGCATCAACAGGACTCTTACTAATTGGATTACTGTTATGGTTAGCATTTTTATTCTGGGAATATGGAATAAGAAGTCCTTTGAGAAAGTTCAAACCATTAAGAACTTCTGAAGAAATAAAAGCAATTCATGATGAAAAATTAGCATTAAATGCAGAAAGAAAACTTTATCAAAGTGATGAACAACTGCTAAAGAATGCAGAAAATGATATTAAAGATATTTTGAATAAAGAAAAAGATTTGATAGGAAAAATTAGAAAAATAAAAGATTATATAATCACTTTGAATGAAGTTCATAAAAGAAGAGGACCGCAAGCAGTTAAAGAGTATATAAACAAATTAAAAACAGAAATAAGCAAAATAGTTAACGAACTTAAAATAACTTTAAGGGATTATAATAATTTGGAAAAGGATTGGGAAAAAATTATTAAAAACAAAGAAATAGAAATATGGGTTTTAGATAAAGAATATGAGGAAATTAAAAATAACATACAGGATTCTATCCTAAAAGAAGAAATGAAAGAAATTTTTACTTTAAATGATAAATTAAAAGAGCAACTGGATCAACTTAAGATTAAACATGAGCAAATAATACAAATTGAAGTAATAACTGATATGATGAACGAATTAATAAAAGAATTAGGAGTTGGAGATTTAGAAAAGGCATTTCAAATAGTGGTAAACTTAGAAAGTCAGATTTTAAACAATGAAAGAATGTTGGAAAAAACAGCAGAAATTAAAAATAAACTAAAAGACATACAAAATAAACTTGATAATCTAATAAAGAAAGTAAGTAAGAAAATTTCTTCTTATAAAAGAGAAAATTAAAATAATTAACTTTAAAAAGCTATGGGGCAAGGTAAGGTATAATAATTTGTAGACAATAATTTTTCAATAAACTTTTTATATTTTCATAAATTTTTATGATCTTTTTATATTCTCACTCAAGAACCAAAAACCAATCATCAACAAAACTAAAAACATTCTCTTCAGTTCTCTTTTCTTCATTTTCTTCAATCACTTTATTTTCTATTAATTCTTTCAGGTTTTTTTCAAAGTTTTCAGCTGTTGGTTTAAAGAGTTCATAATCTTCTTCTAAATTACTATTAGAATTTGTTCTTTCTTTTGCTGTTTTTACTATTAAATCAGCTTGCTCTAAGATTATTAAATTCTTTTTGCATGATAAAAAACAATTTTCATTTTGTTCACTGCTTAATATTTGGTTTATAACTTCTAAAAAGAGTTTTTGATTATAAAAAGAATTTTCTTTATACCCAATCCTAAAATTTTCTTTAAGTTGTTTATCATCTAAATTTTCAACAACCCTCCTTAAAACATCTTTTGTAGAAATAAACCCTACATAACAATCTTTTAAGTTAGAATAGTAATTTTTAACATTCTCTCTAATAAAATTCAATCTTGAATAAAACTCTTTCACGTCTTTATCAAAGTAAACTTTTGTTAGATCTAAAAAATCCTTTATTTTAGAAAACTCAACAACACCCACTAGTTTAAAACTCTTGGCTTTTTCTGAATTAAAATTTAATTTTATTAATTGTTCTTCTTTTGGTTGTAACAGGATTGTGTCTGTTTCAAAAATGTTTCTTGTTTTGTTTTTAAGCTTTTCAAGAGATTTTGTTTTCAAACCTTCATAAAGTGCACTAAGAAAAGGAATTAAACTATTTACTTTGTTTAAGTAATCATTTATATACTTTTCATCATTTTCTGAATAAACATTATACCCTTCTAAAAAAACATCTGCTAAGAATTCTTCAATATTAGTATTACTAAATCTTGAATTTTTATTTTTTTGTTCTAAAACATAATCTTTCGTGTTTGGAATGATTATTTCTTTTGAGTTGGAGGGTTTTTTAAGATCTTGCATAATCTTATTTTCCAAATCAATAATTTCATCTAAAATCTTTGCAGATTTTTCTTCTTCATACTCTTTTTTATAGCAGTCCCAACAAATTTTCAGAATTTTTTCAATTTCCTTCGGAGCAGACGGGTTTATTTTGTAAAAATCCTCAACAATTCTTTGGTTTGGTTTTTTGTTAGTTATTGTTTCATAAATAAAATCTCCTAGTTTAAAAAGATCTGTTGTTTTTGAGAATTCCTCTTCTTCTTCAAAATCATAATCCCTGCTTGGAGATTTTTTTATCTCCGGTTCATTGCTTGATAAATTAAAATCGATAAGTTTTATGATCAAATCTTCTGGTGATTTATCATAATTTAGGACAAGAACATTGCTTGTTTTTAAATCTCCATGATAAAATCCTTTGGAATGAACATATCTTAAGCATTCTGAAACATCAATTATTATTTTTAATGCTTTTTCTGTTTCAATAAATTTCTTTTCTTTTTCACACTCTTTAATTATGTTTTTTAAGGATTTAGAATTTTCTAAGTACTCTAAAACCAGTGCTGGAGTGCCATTAATCTCACACACACCATAAAATTTTAGCAACCCGTTATGATTTCCTAACTTTTCATAAATATATGCTTCATTCCAAATCAAATACTTATTTTCACTTCTTAAAATTCTTTTAACAGCGACTTCTACATTTCCCAAAGTATAACTATAAACTCTTGAATAGAAACCTTCGCCAATTATTTTTTCATTACTTTTTAAGAATTCTTCCAATTTACTTCTATTTAAAACAGTTGAACTCACTTTTTCTCACCCCTTTTTAATCTTAAATCTTTAATATCAGAATTTGATTTTTAAAAAGGATTCACAAAAAAATCTGGAAAATTTTCGAAAATATTTTATAATGCTAAAATTTTTTTAATAATTATGGCACTTTATTTAATAGGGCTGGGATTAGAGGATGAAAAATCAATAACTTTTAGAGGGCTTGAGATAATAAGAAACGCAGATTTTGTTTTTTTAGACAACTATACTTCAAGGATTGTTGATTTTGATATCAACAAGATGGAATTGTTTTTTGGAAAGAAAATTGATTTAGCAGAAAGGAATTTTTTGGAAAATACCGAAAAGATTATTGAACTTTCAAAGAATAGAGATGTTGTAATACTAACAGCAGGAGATCCAATGGTTGCAACAACTCATATACAATTAAAGATTGATGCTGAAGAAAAAAATATTCCTGTAAAGATAATAAATAATGCTTCTATTATTAATGCTCTTGGAAATATAGGATTAGAGATTTATAAGCTTGGAAAGATTACTAGCATTCCTTTTACAACTGAGAGTTTTTTTCCAGAATCGCCTTATGATGTTATAAAAGAAAATAATTCTATTAATGCCCACACACTCTGTCTTCTTGATTTAAAACCTAATGAGAAAAAGTTTATGAGTTTTAACGAAGCTTTAGATTATTTGTTGAGAATAGAAGAGAAGAGAAAAGAGAATGTTATTAATGACAACACTCTTGTTTTAGGATGCGCTGCTTTGGGGAGCAAGAGAGAGAGGGTAGTCTTTGGAAGAGTAAGTGAGGTTATTAATAAAAAATTTTTAGAGATTCCTCAATGTTTAGTTATTCTGTCAAAATTACATTTTGTTGAAGAAAGCAGTTTAAAAAAATACTCTGTTAAATAAAAAAGTTTTTTTTTAATATTATTCTTTGTATATTAGCATTAAAGCGTACAAAAAATTTTTTGTTCTTTCTTTCTTATCCTTAAACTCAATTAGAATATTATTGCTTTTGTAAATTTCTTCTATCTTTTTGATTAAATTGTCTGCCTGAGTTTTAGAATAAGAAGCATGTATTATTTCAGGGAAATCTAGTCTTAAAACTTCTTCAAAGAGTTTTGTCTTTTTATTTTCTTTTAAATACAAATCTCTGGATCTAATAAATAACTGGGATATCTCTTTTATATTAAAGGAGAATTTTTCTTTGATTCTTTCTTTTGAAGAGTTTCCTTCACTTATAATTTCATTATTAATGTCATTTTTATAATTTTTTGATTTTAAGATTAAATAATTCTCAGAATAAGAAATGCACCACTCAAAATGATATTTTTCTTTTAAGAGAGATATAAAATTTCTAAGATGTGTTTCTTCTTCGTTATAAATGTTTATTCTCGTGAAATAAATATTGTTCTCTTTTAAATAGGCGACATCAACTTTTAAGTTGTCTGTTTTGTTCGTAATAAATTTTTCTAAAGAATTAAAAGTGTGTGGTTTTTTACATATTTCTTCTAAGAGTTTGTCTAAGCATTTCATTACCTTTTCTTGTTTTTGTGTCATGATCTTTTTCGGTTTTCTTTTTATACTAATAAAATTTTCTTTTTTTTTACTTTAAAAGGAAAAAAGAATTATAATACATAAGTGATTACTTTAGTATACTAGTATATTGATATAGGTATTTTAACACTCGTATATAATATAGTTTTTACAAAATATATTTTAAAAATCAGAAATATTTAAATATTGAATCTTACTTAAAATAAAAATTAGAATTCAACAAGTTTTGGCGGACTTGTTGAGTTTGGCGTTAAAAATTTGGCGTTTAACTTGGCGTTATTCTGAATTAAACTTCGGGTATTTGAAGCTCTAAAGTTTTCCACTACTTGGCGGAATAGTGAAAAACTTATTCTAGTAGATAGGAAAACTATACTGAAATATAAATTTTTTGGTTTTCCTAAATATGTGTTATTAAAAATATTTTAGAAAATATAAAAAAGAAAAAAAAGAAAAAAGAGGGGGTAAAAAAATGGATTATATAATACAAAACGCATTAAAAAATTTAGACAGTAGGAAAGTAGAAGGACTTGAAGGCCAAGCAAACATAAAAGTAATTGGTGTTGGTGGGGCTGGAAATAATATGGTCTCGTGGCTCTATCAAAAAGGAGTCCGAGGAGCTGAAATCATTGCAGTTAATACTGATAAACAACACCTTGATATCACAGAAGCTGATCAAAAATTCATAATTGGAAAAGATGTTACTAGAGGATTAGGTTGTGGTGGCTTTCCTGAAAAAGGCGCAGAAGCAGCAAAAGAAAGCCTACAAGAAGTAAAAGATGCTTTAAAAGGAGCGGATATGGTCTTTGTGTGTGCTGGTATGGGAGGAGGAACAGGAACAGGAGCAGCACCTGTAATTGCAAAGGTTGCAAAAGATAGCAATGCAATAGTCATCGGAACAGTAACAATGCCATTCAAGATTGAAAGAGCAAGAGTGGATAAGGCAGAATTTGGCTTGCAACAATTAAGAAAGGTTTGTGATACAGTAGTTGTTATTGATAATAATCGTTTAGTAAGCATAGCAGGTAATCTTCCAATGCAACAAGCATTTGCAGTTGCAAATGAATTAATCTCAACAATGATTAAAGGTATTGTAGAAACAATAGCAATTCCAAGCTTGGTAAATCTTGACTTTGCTGATGTTAAAGCAATAATGCAGAATGGAGGAGTTGCTGCAATTGGAGTCGGAACAAGTGATACAAACAACAGAGTAGAAGAAGCAGTTAACGGTGCTTTAAGCAACCCATTATTAGAGATTGATTACAAAGGAGCAACTGGTGCATTAATACATGTAACAGGAGGTCCTGACTTAACTCTTGAAGAAGTAAACAGGGTTGGAGAATTAGTAACAGAGAGTATGGATGAGGATGCAAACGTCATATGGGGAGCACGCATTAGTGAAAATATGAAAGGAAAACTTACAGTTATGACAATAATGACAGGAGTTAATTCTCCATGGATCTTAGGAAGATTACAGCCAAAACCAAAATCTCCTTTAAAGGCAAAGGTTAGTGATGATTTAGGAATTGAAATACTGAGCTAAAAATGGCTTTTTGCCATTTTTAATTTTTTTTTATGATCACAGAAGTGAGTTCTGGGCCTTCATTTTAAAAACCACCCCCAAGCAAGAAAAAAACAAAAAAATTGAAGGCCGTTTCCGAGGAGCAATCCTCGGTTTTATTTTTTTTTATTTTTTTATTTGTTTATTGTTCTCCTTTTAAAAAAATTATTTGTTCATACTTTTTATGCTCATCCCAAGTCCACTCTCCGATTTTACTAAAAGTGCCGTTGTAAATCATTTCTACAAATGATAATAACCCTTCTCTATATTTTTTATTTAATTCAGGATTATTTGCCTTTCTTAAAATCATATTAGTAAATTTATCAAAATAGTCTCTTGATTCATTATCAGTCTTGTAATTTGCTAAATATCTGTGGTTATAATAAATGGAAAGAGCAATTCTTGCATACTTGTTAGCTTCTTTAACATTATTATTTTCTAAATATTCTTCCATTTTATTAAGCGTTTTTGAAAAGAACAGATATTTTATATTCTGTCTGTTTACTTTATATTTGTCTGCTAGATGTTCAAGTTTTAATAGAATACTCAATCCCAACTGGTTAAACGCCCAAGAATCATTGCCGGAGTATAATTTTAGTTCTTTTTGTAAAATTTTTTCTAAAGAAACATAAGGGACTAATTCGTTAAATTCTTTTTCTACACCACTATTTTTTAGATCATATCCAAACAAAGGTTCTTTTAAAATTTCTCCATAAACGTTTGAAAGAAAGTTTTTTTCTCCTTCTAAATTTTTTTTGGTTAATTCAATTTGTTTTTCAATAGGTATTGTTTTTTTGTCATTACTCATTTTTTATCACCTTTTATATTTTTTATTTATTTCTTTTATAGTGTAAAAACAAACTTATATTTAAATCTTTCTATTTTTTACCACCAAAAAGTGATTAAATTAATTTCATCTTGAGGTTTTAAAAAGAAAATAAAAGAATAAGTATATAGTAAAAGATATCAGTATATTAAACACTAAACTAAAAATAATTTATTAAAGTGTTAATCAAAAAATTTATATATAAATGAGTATCACCATTTAATAAGCCCGTCATGAGAGTACCAAAGGGAACTTAAGATAAATTCAAGTGATGAACTTTGGGGTTAGTGAAACGGGCTACAAAAATTTTTATGTTGCTATCTTAAAACTCAGTAAAAAAGGATAGAACAGTTATATTCATTTCATGTTCTATCTTAAAAATTCAAGAAAAAGCATCATAGGAAAGCAGAAACAAAGTAAAGATAAAAATAAATGTTAAAATTAATTTGCTCAAAATGAAATTTATGCTCAACACATCACGATTAAGCGAATTTGAAATTAGTGTATGAGAAATTTTAAGATAAAAAGCTTTTTCTTGAAGAACTGAGTTTTAAGATCAAAAAATTAACAGGAAAAAAGGTGATTTTATGGGAAAGATAAGTTTAGTATCTGCAAAATACATTATTCATGCAGACATACAAATAGACGGAGTTGTTGATAAACCTGATGTCATTGGAGCAATATTTGGACAAACAGAAGGTTTGTTAGGTGCAGATTTAGAATTAAGAGAACTTCAAAAATCAGGAAGGATAGGAAGGATTGAAGTTTTAACAGAGATAAAAGGTGGAAAAACAATAGGAACAATAACCATACCAAGCTCGCTTGATAAAGCAGAGACAGCAATAATCGCAGCTTCCTTAGAAATAATTCAAAGAATAGGCCCTTGCAATGCTAAGGTCACAGTTCAAAATATTGAGGATGTTAGAATAAGCAAGAGAAAGTTTGTAATTGAGAGGGCAAAACAATTATTAAAGCAGTTAATGGAAACAGTAATGCCTGACTCTCAAGAACTTAGTGATGAAGTTGCTTATTCAGTTAGGATGATGGAAATACAAGAGTATGGCAGGGAAAGATTACCTGCAGGGCCTGCTATTGATGAGTCAGATGAAATAATAGTAGTTGAAGGAAGAGCAGATGTTCTTAACTTGTTAAAGCATGGAATAAAGAATGTTATTGCAATGAACGGCACAAGTGTTCCACAAACAATCATTGATCTTAGTAAGGAAAAAACAATAATAGCTTTTGTTGATGGAGACAGAGGAGGGGATTTAATACTTAAAGAACTCTTTAATGTTGCAGAGATTGATTTTGTTGCAAAAGCTCCTGACGGTAAAGAAGTTGAAGAAATAACAAAGAAAGAAATTCACAAGGCACTAAGAGCAAAAATAACCGGCGAGCAGTATATGCTAGAATCAAAAGGAGAAGTGCAGAAACCAGAAAATGGTAGGGTTGATAATAACAACACAAAACTTCAAAGTGTAAAAAAGAGTGTTGAATTGAATGAAAACGAGAGAAAGGTTTTCTCAGAACTCCTTGAAAATCTTATAGGAACGAGAGCAGCGTGCATACTTGACAGAGAACTTAAAATATTGGGAAAAGTACCAATATCTGAATTAGAAGCAACTCTTAAAAACATACAAGGAGGAGTTTATGCTGTTGTTATTGACGGCACAATTGACAAGAACATTGCAAAAGTAGCTGATAATTCAAGAATAAATTTCTTAGTCGGAACAGAGTCAAAGATAAAACCAGTAGAGACGAGAGTTAATGTGATCACATTATCACAACTATCCTAAAAATTAATATTATATTTTCTTTTTTTTATTTTCTTATTTTATTTTTATTATAAAATGAAAATCACACCTGAGCAGGAAAGAGAATTATTCTTTTATTTGAAAAGAGAACTTAATAGATTATCAGTGGTTATAAAAAGTGTAAAATTAATAGGAAAAAGTGATAAAAAATTTTTGGATATTCTTAATCTTGCAAAGTGCTATTTTAACGATGCAAAATACTTTTATGATAAGAAGGAGTATGTAAAAAGTTTCGAACTCCTTAATTATTGTTGGGGATTATTAGATGCTTTAGCAATAAGTAAAATGTTAAAAGTGCCAAAAAGATTCCAAAAATGGTTTAAGACAGAGTTTTAGTTATTGCTTTTTTTAAGATATTTTGTTATAAAAAATCTCAATCTTTGCTTTACTTTTCAACTCACTAATATACTTTTGGTATTCCTCATACCTTTTCTCAACTAAAAGCTGATTTCTTATTTGTTCTTTAATATCATCAAAGTTTATTGTAAGATTATTATCATCATAGAACTTTTTTATTTCATCATCACTTACGCTAACCTTTGAATTTACTGTTTCGTTCAAAAGTTTATTCACTAATAAAACTTTCCAATAAAAATTCTTTAAATCGTCTATTGAAAAGTTGTTTTCCTTGAATGTTTTTGCTATTTCTTCTAATGACATTCCGCTTAAATTAACAGCCCTATTCATAACCTCATCCATTTCTTCCTGGCTAACAGAATAACCTTTTCTCTTTGCCTCCTCTATCAGCAAAATCTCATCAATTGTTTGGTTCAAAATCGCCTCTTTTGTTACAATACTCTTATATTCTAAGGGTATTCCCCTCACAAAGAAGAAAAACTCATATTCTTTATCAAGCTGTGCTTTTGTTATCTTTTGATTGTTTATTATAGCAACAACATCTCCTTTTTCTCCTTTTAAAGCACTATTCTTTATTTTTTGATATGCAAAAATACCAATTAAAACTATTACTATAATTCCAACTAGGATCAAAATTCTGTCAATCCTTAATTTTCTCCTCTTTACTTTTAACTTCTTAAAATCAGGAACTTTAGGGCTTTCTAAACCTTTTAATTTAGAAACCTTTGTTTTTTTAGAACTAACCTTAAATTTTGACTTTGTTGTTTTTTCCTTTTGCATTTTAAAAACCTCTTAATTTCTAATCTTAATTTTTTAAATTTTTTATCAAGTAATACTCTTTATATAAAAATCTTTCTGATTTTTTTCTTTTATTATGAAAATTAAATTTTGGTTTTTCAAAAGTTTTAAATAATAATTATTCATATTTAGTATTAATGAAAAAGAGGATTACTCTTACGATTGATTCAGGATTAATAAAAGAGGTTGATAACACTGTTGATGGTTTTAATATAAAGAATAGAAGTCATGCTGTTGAACTTCTCTTGATGAAGGCGTTAGTAAATCACAGGCCAAAAAAGGCAGTTATACTAGCAGCTAGTAAAGGACAAAGATTAAGGCCATTAACTTATGAAACTCCAAAACCATTAATAATGATAAAAAATAAGCCATTGCTTCAATATAATATAGAACTGCTTAGAAATTTCAACATAAAAGATATAATTCTTGTAGTTGGTTATTTAAAGGACAAAATAATAAATTATTTTGGAGACGGATCAAACTTTGGTGTTAATATAACTTATGTTGAGGAAGACCCGGACAACCTTCCAGGAACAGCTGGTTCTTTAAGACTTGTAAAAAACTTGATAAACAACACTTTCATACTAATGTATGGTGATAATCTCTATGACATAAACATAGCAGATTTTTATCTGTATCATAAAGAAAACAATGCTCTTGCAACTGTTGGTTTAAAAAACATAACAGAAGATTTAAAGGACTATGGGCTTGCAGAACTAAGAGGTAACAAAATAGTTAGATTCTCTGAAAAACCAGCAACTCTTAATTCAGGATTAGCAAATGCAGGAATCTTTGTGCTTGAACCAGAAGTAATAAACATGGTTACAAAATCAGGTTTTAGCATGTTAGAAAATGATGTTTTCCCAAAGCTTGCTCAGGAAGAAAAGCTTTATGGATATGTATTTGATGGACAATGGTTTGACATAAAGGACAGCAAGAGTTATGAAAAGGCTTTAAAAGAATGGAAACCAAAAAACATTTAATTTAAAATTTATTCAAACAAGAAAAATAAGGATAAAATTATGAGCATATTTAAAACATACGATATAAGAGGAATTTATCCTGAAGAATTAAATGAGGAGAACTCTTATCTAATAGCAAAGTTATTCTTACAATATGCTAATGAAAATTTTGATTCAGAAGAATTCTATATAGGACATGACGCAAGAACATCAAGCCCAAAAATTCATGAAGCAATAATCAAAGGTTTATTAGATTCTGGAGCAAGTGTTAATGATGTTGGATTATCAACAACTCCTCTTTTAAACTTCTGCGTTGCATACTACAATAAAAATCCTGGAATAATGGTCACTGCTTCTCACAACCCAAAAGAGTATAATGGAATAAAACTAATAGGTCCTCACGCATTACAACTTTATTATGAAAAAGGAATTAAAAATATTGAATTATTATTTAATCAAAAAATATTTGATTTTAAACTCTTTAAAAAACCAGAGTTAAAAAATATTCACGAAACTGCTCTTAACGATTATATAAATCACCTTATGAAATTCTCTGAGATAAAAAATTTTGATAAGAAGTTTGCTGTTGATTTTATGAGCGGTTGTGGTTCAATAACTGCTTTACCATTATTTGAAAAACTTTCTTTAAAACCAATATTATTAAATGAAACTCCTGATGGTAATTTTCCAAAACACCAACCAGACCCTATGAAAAAGGAAAACTTAGAAGAATTGAAAAAAACCATTATTGAAAACAATCTTGATTTTGGGGTGACTTTTGATGGGGACGCTGATAGGGTAGTAATACTGGATGAAAATGGGAACATTATTCCTTCAGACATACTTTTTGGGCTTTTGTGTTCTTACGAGTTAGAAAATAGTTCTGAAAAAACAATCTATGTTGACCCAAGATTCAGCATGGGAGTTATTGAAGAACTAACAGAAAAAGGAGCCAACATAGTAACATTAAAAGTTGGGAATCCATTTTATAAAGAAGCATTGTATAATGATGATTTTTCTCTAATGGCAGGAGAGTTCTCAGGACATTTAATGTTTAAGCAAAATTATGGTATCGACGATGGTTTGTTCTCTTTTTTGAAATTCTTAAACATAATAAGTAAAACCCAAAAACCAGTTTCTGAAATTTTCAAGCCATTCCAAAAATATCAAAGAAGCGAAGAGATAAACTTAAAGGTCACAGAAATGGATAAAACATTGATAGAATTAGAAGAATTTTATTCAAATGCAAAAATCTCAAAGATTGACGGTTTAAAAATCGTGTTTGATGATTGGTGGGCAATAATAAGAAAGAGCAACACAGAACCATTGTTAAGAGTTCTCATAGAAGCAAAAAACAAAGAATTGCTTGAGAAAAAACAAGAAGAAATTATTAATAAAATAAACAGTTTAGATAAGAAATTTAGCAAAAAATAAGATATTATTATAATCAAAAAACTAAAAACACAAGTTTTAAATATTATATTAAAATCTTTTCTTATAGAGAAGCATTAAAAAATAAAAAATGCTTTCTTTTAAACCCATAAATAGGGTGTAGTGATGAAGCTTTTACCTGCTGTAAGAAGGGAAAAAGTAAGATACTTAGTTTTTGAGATAATAAATCAGAAAAGCAAAAAAATAAAATCAAATTATGCTGCTGAGGAAATAAACAAATACATATACAATTATCTTGGAATTTATGGCATGAGTTTAGCAAGACCTTATTTTTTTCAAGAACTTTATAATGAAGATAAAAATAGGGGAGTTTTAAAGGTAAATAGAAAATATTTAAATCACTTAAGAACAGCACTTTTACTAATAAAAAGGATTAGAGATGAGGATGTTATAATAAGAACAATTGTTGTAACAGGAACATTAAAGAGAGCAAAAGAATTTTTAAAAAACTAATAAGAAAAAAACAAAATCCAAAAATAACAAAAACAAAAAATAAGAAACACAAAATATAATAAAATATAATAAAAATATTTAAAAACCATGTTAAAAATAGAATTTCAAAACAAAAATATTGGAGGTAGATAAAATGGCTGAAGAAGTAGAACCACTACAACATCAAGTCATGGGATATGATAGGGCAATAACAATGTTTAGTCCTGATGGAAGATTATTACAAGTTGAATACGCAAAAAAAACAGTGAGGCAGGGCTCAACAGCAATAGGCATGGTGTGTAGTGATGGGGTGCTCTTTGTTGCGGACAAAAGAATTTTAGATCCTCTAATTGTATCAGAAGCAGTTGAAAAAATATGGCCAGTAGACGAACATATTGGAATAACAGCTGCAGGAATAATATCTGATGCAAGAGTTTTAATAGAGAGAGCACAAGTTCTAGCACAACAGCACAGAATTACTTATGATTACCCCATCGATGTTTTAACAATCGTAAAAAACTTGTGTAACCTAAAACAACTCTGCACACAAAGTGGTGGACTGAGACCATTTGGAGTTTCTCTCTTAATTGGAGGGATAGACAAGGACGGGCCAAAACTCTACGAAACAGATCCTACTGGAATATACTTTAGGTATAAAGCAGCAGTAATTGGAGAAGGAGAAGCTAATATTGAGAAGAGATTATACAAAGAATACAAGGAAAACATGAAAATACAAGACGGTTTTAAATTAGCTCTAAACCTATTAGCAAGTTCTTTAGACAAAAATTTTGGTATTGAAAGAGTAGCAGCAGCTTATATAAAAACAGATGAAAAAAGATTTACAAAAATTCCAAGGGAAGAAATAGAAAAAGTATTTTCACAATTAAAAATAAAAAAAGAAAAAGAGGATAAAGAGTAAAAAAATCTAAAACAAATCTTAAAAAATAAAAAATGAAATTTCGAGGTAAAAATGCCTGCTCCAATAGGTTTTGGAAGGGAAAAGATACACTTTAACCTTGCAATTCTAAAAAAGCAGGGACAACAATTTCAAATAGTAATTGATGCTGACAAAGCAGTTGAATACAAGCAAGGAAACGCAGACATAAGAGATGTTTTGAAGAGTGAGCACATCTACTCTGATGCTGAAAAAGGAATGTTAGCATCTGAACATGCAATAAAGGAGATTTTTGGAACAAATGATTCTCTCAAAGTAGCTGAGATAATACTAAAAGAAGGAGAAATACAATTCACAGCAGAATATAGGAGGAAAATATTAGAGCAAAAGACAAACAGGATTATTGATTTAATATCCAAAAATGCTATAAACCCTCAGACAAAATTACCACACCCTCCTGAGAGAATAAGAAGTGCTATAGAAGAAGCAAAAGTAAAGATTGACATGTTCAAAAAACCAGAAGACCAAATAAAAGACATCGTTAAAAAAATCTCAGCAATAATACCAATAAGGATAGAAAACATTTCATTAAAAATCAAGATCCCTGTAAGTTATGCTGCGAAGTGTTATTCAACAATAAAAGCACTCTCAAATATAAAAGAAGAGGAATGGATGAGTGACGGTTCTTTATCAGCAACAGTTGAGATTCCTGCTGGTTTAAAAGAAGAATTTATTGATAAGTTAAACAAAATAACTCATGGTAACTTAGAACTTACAATATTAAAATAAAAAAATTAACAAAAACAAATCACAAACAAAAAATAACAAATAAAAGGTGATTTTAATGGGAACATTATACTGTAAAAACAAAGAGATTGTTGTTCCAGGAACGGTTATAGCAGAAGGCCAAGAATACATACCTTCTTTTGGAACTTTTAAAGAGGGTAACAAAATAATAAATTCTATTCTTGGAATTCTAAATATAGACGGGAACCTAATAAAAATAACTCCTCTTGCAGGAACATACATGCCCAAAGTAGGAGATGTAATAATAGGTAAGATAATAGACGTAACAATTGCAGGTTGGAGGGTTGATACAAACTCTGCCTATTCTGCACTTCTCTCAATAAAAGAAGCTACAACAAACTTCATACCAAAAGGAACTGATTTGACAAAATTTTATGATATCGGTGATTACATACTAACAAAAATAATAAATGTTACATCTCAAAAATTAGTTGATTTGACAATGAAAGCGCCTGGCTTGAGAAAGCTTCCAAGCGGAAGCATTATAAAGGTCAGCCCAATAAAAGTTCCACGCATAATAGGAAAGAACGGTTCTATGGTCAATCTCATAAAGGAAGAAACAAACTGTAAAATAATAGTAGGCCAAAACGGGCTAATTTGGGTTCAAGGAAGTCCAAAAGAAGAGTTAATAGCTATAAAAATAATAAAAAGAATAGAACAAGAATCACACTTGCCAGGACTAACAGAAAAAGCAAGTTCATACATAAAAGAATTAAAAAAAGAGTATAAACTCGAATAATTTTTTTAAAATAACAAAGGTGAAATTATGAGCTATGATAAGAGAATTGATGGAAGAAAATTTAATGAGTTAAGACCCATAGAAGCAAAAGTAGGGGTTATTCCAAGAGCAGACGGTTCTGCTTTTTTCAAAATAGGAAACACTTGGGCTTACGCAACTGTTTATGGGCCAAGAAACTTATACCCAAAAGCATTGCAGAATCCTGAAAGAGGAATATTAAGATGTAATTATAACATGATGCCATTCTCAGGAGCAGGTGAGAGAGTAAGGCCAGGACCTTCAAGAAGATCAAGAGAAATCTCTTTAGTAACAGAAAACGCATTATTACCTGTTCTGAATCTTGAGGACTTTCCAAACTCTGTTGTTGATGTTTATATTGATTTGCCACAAACAGACGCTGGTTCAAGATGTGCTGGGATAACAGCTGCTGCAATGGCATTAGCAGATGCAGGAATTCCAATGAAGGACTTACCAGTCGCAGTAGCTGTTGGCAAGGTTGATAACCAATTCCTAGTTGATTTAAACTATGAAGAAGAATCTTATGATGGAGAAGTAGTTGATATGCCAATTGCAATGCTTCCAAGAACAAAAGAGATAACCCTCTTACAAATGGATGGACAGTTAAAGCCAGAGGATTTTGAAAAACTTTTAGAGATTGCTATTGAACCATTACTAAAAATAAATGAAATACAAAAGAAAGCTCTTCTAGAAAAATTCAAGGGGATGAGTGAAGATGAGGTGAAAAACAATGACTTTTGAAAAACAAAGAATTATAGCTGCTTTGGATGAAGGAATAAGATTTGATGGGAGAAAACCATTAGATTATAGGGAAATAGAGATTAGTTTGGGAGGAGTAAAAACAGCAGAAGGATTTGCAAGGGTAAAAATAGGAGAAACAGAAGTCCTTGCTGGAATAAAACTATCAATAGACAAGCCATTCCCAGACACTCCTGATGAAGGAGGAATAGCTGTAAATGCAGAACTCCCACCAATGGCAAGCCCTGAATTTGAATCAGGACCTCCAAGTGATTATGCAATAGAACTTGCAAGAATTGTTGATAGAGGCATAAGAGAATCAAAAGCAGTAGATTTAAAAAAACTTTGCATAGAACCTTACGAAAAAGCATGGTTTGTAAATATTGATTTGTGGGCTTTAAACGATTCTGGAAATCTAATTGATGCTTTTGGAATTGCAGCAATAAGTGCTTTAAAAAACACCTTTTTTCCAGAATATGATGGAAAGATCATAAATTATAAAAAGCAAACAAATAAAAAATTAGAAGTAAGAAAAACACCACTACCAATAACTGTAATAAAGATTGGTAATCATTTAATAGTAGATCCCACAGTAGAAGAAGAAAGTGTATTAGATGCAAGATTAACAGTAACAACAACAGAAGATGATATAATAACTGCACTGCAAAAGGGAGGACAAACTCCACTAACAATGAAAGAAGCAAAAGAAATGATTAGTATTGCTCTAAAAAAAGCAAAAGAAATTAGGAAGATAATTGAAAAGCAGACAAAATAATAAAAAAATAATAAATGTTAGAACAGAAAAAAATTTGCATTTTGAAAAAAAGATAATCTGATATTTAAATTAATTTTTTTAAATTAAAAATAAAAAAAGCAAAAAATATTTTCTTTAAAAATTTTTAAATAAAACAAAAGAATGAAAAGGTAATTGATGCTTTGGGAACCATTTAAAAATAACACACATTACGAATTGAAAATTTATTTGTGTTTAAAAATAAAAAAGCTTAAAAAATTTTAGAATAAAATTTTATAAAAAAGAAAGATTTTTATAAGAAAACAAAAAACCAAATAAATGCGTTAATAATTAAAATATTAAAATAAAAATTTAATTTGAAGGTGATTTGATGGTTGAGAAAAAAGAAGAAAATTCTGAGATTAAATATACAAAATATGAAATAGCAAGAATGCTTGGAAGTAGGGCTTTACAATTATCCCTAGGAGCTCCTTTTTTAGTTAAGATAAGTGATAAAGAACTTGAAGAAATGAGGTATAACCCATTAAGAATCGCTGAACTTGAGTTCAAACAAGGAGTTCTTCCAATAACTGTAAAAAGGCCTTTGCCAGGACAGAAAAAATAATAAAAAAATAAAAAAAATTGTAAAAAATTAAAAACAATTTAGAATATAGAATAATTTAAAATTTAGAATTTAATTTAAGCAGAAAGTAAAAAAAAATAATTTCTTATTCTGTTTTTTAGAAAAAACATCTAATTTAAATTTAAGTATTCAAAAAAATAAAAATAAAAAAATTTGAGTTGTTTAATTTAAGTTGTTTACTCGTATTGAGCTACTAAATTTCCAGTTCTTGTTCTGCTTAAACCGTTTTCTTCAACATAAGAAAATTGTAAACTGTGCTTATACTTTGCTCCTGCAGTTCCGCCTGTTACATTACAATTAAATGTTACTGAACCTCCGTCACTAATTCCAACATTATTTGGGTCACATAAACCTTCAATATTCATTGTAACGTTGTTAACATTCATTCCTAAACCATTAGTAACAATAAGTGTTGCAGTTCCGTCAGATGTTACTTTTGCATTGCAGCTAAAACCCGTTCCCAAATCACAAATTGTTGGAACATTTCTTCCTGCTCTGAAAACTCCAAAATAAGCTAAAGCTGCTGCTGCTGCTATGACAATTAATATTGCCCAACCATATGTCATTAAGAACTCCATTGCAGCTTGTGCCTTTTTCATTCATTCACCTCTTTTTGCCTTTATTTTTTTGTTTTATTAAAAGGTTTAGAGTTAAAAATATTTAATAGTATTTAAATTTTACTTTTTTTTACCATTTTTATATACTTTTATATTAAAAATTGATTTTATTTTTGTTTAAGAACATTTTGAGTGTGCATTTAAAACTCAAAAAAATAACAACTTGAGAATATTTAAAAATAACTTTATTTTACTTTTGGTTGTGAAAATAAAATTCACATTTTAAATATTAGAGGTGGTCGTTATGATAATGGATGAGGAAACAAAAAAACAAGTTGAGGAAATTCTTTCTCAAATGAAAGAAGAAGTTAATATAATATATGTCGAATCTGATAGTCCTCTAAATAGTCAAATAAAACAAATATTAGAAGAATTATGCGATTTAAGCAACAAATTAAAGCTTAAAACTTATAAAAAAGAGGATAAGGAAACAAAAATTCTTGGAATAAGAGAGAGTCCTGCAATTGTATTATTAGGTAAAAATATTAAGGGAAAAATTATTTATTATGGAATTCCTTCAGGTTATGAGTTTGCAACATTTTTGGACACAATAGTAAGGGCTTCAAACAACAATCACGGCTTAAGCTTAAAAGCAAAGAATTTTTTAGACAGTTTAAAGGATAATTTAAGAATGAGTGTTTTTGTAACCCCAACTTGCCCCCACTGTCCTGTTTCTGCTTCTTTGGCATTTAGATTTGCATTATACTCAGAGAAGGTGATAGCAGAGGTTATAGAATCCTCAGAATTTCCAGAGTGGGCTGACAAATTCTCTGTGATGGGGGTTCCAAAAACTGTTTTGAATGATGATAAAAACAAGAATTATGTTGGAGGTTATCCAGAAGAAATGGCTGTTGAAAAGATAAAATCACTTCTTAAATAATTTTTTTTATTTTCCTAATTCTAATCTATAAGCATTCTTTTCAGGCAAACCAGATTTAAGTATTTTTTCTTTGGTTCTATCATAATCATACTTAATCCTAACAAAAGATATTCTTAGTTCAGGATATGGGTTGTTTTTATTTAAACTATTTTGAAATTCACAAATAACATAACAAGCCCTGTTATCATAATCTCTTGGTTGTCCAACACTTCCAACATTTACAATAACTTTTTCATATTCTTTTATTATAATTGTTTCTGTGATTTTTGAAGGAATCTCTGATCTAACAATGCAGTACGGGCGGTAATTTTCGCTAATCTTTTCCGGCTCTCTTATAATTTTCTCCCCTTCTCTTTTTATTTTGTAATAATACAACAAGAAACTATTATCTTTGTTTTTTGCAAACAAGAAAGGATAGTGTGTGTGGCCTAAAAATAAAATTTTATTTTCAAGTTTTTCTGCCTCTTCAAAAATAAAACTTAAATTATTAGGATAAACATACTCAAAAATTGGCTCATTCAAAGAACCATGAACAATGCTTATCATATTGTTTTTAAAATAATCAGGAATCTTTTTTAAGAAATCTTTATTCTTTTCATTAAGCTCTCTGTTAGTCCAAATAATTGAATCTCGTGCAGTGCTATTAAACCAAGATAAAACTTTATCATTATTGTTTATAACAGCATAATCATGATTGCCCTTAACACTTGTTATCTTATTATTTTTAATGATCTCAACACATTCGTTCGGATTTGGACCATAACCAACAATATCTCCACAACAATAAATATTGCTAATTTTGTTTTCTTTAATATCATTAATAACAACACTAAGAGCTTCAAGATTTGAGTGAATATCAGAAATCACGGCAAACCTTTCAGCTTTCCTTATTCCGAAAAATTCAAGGATTTTTTCTAATAACATAAAATTTTAGAAAACAATCAAATATATAAATCTTATTATTTTTTCTATTTTTAAGTGATTAAAAAAACAATGAAAAGATTTTAAACTTATGTTCCCTCTTTCCAAGACTTCAAATAATTTATTTGTTCCTTAGTTAGTTTGTCTATTCTTATACCATTAGCTTTTAGATAAATCTCTGCAATCTTTTTGTCAATCTCTTCAGGAAGAGTATGAACCTTAACCTCTAATCTTTTACCATTCTTAAAATTCTCATAAGCATACTCAACAGCCAATGCTTGGTTGCAAAAACTTAAATCCATAATACTGCTTGGATGTCCTTCAGCACAAGCCAAATTAACTAACCTACCCTCTCCACACAAATAAATCCTTTTCTTCTTGTTTTTAATATTTATAACATACTCGTCAAACAAAGGCCTTATTCTTTTCTTGCTTAAAGCCTTTTTTTCAAGAGTTTTTACATCTATTTCAACATCAAAATGACCTGCATTAGCTAAGATAGCACCATCCTTCATTAAAACAATATCCTCATAATTTATAACCTTTTTATTTCCGGTTACGGTTATGAAAATATCTCCTATTTTAGCAGCTTCTCTTAATCTCATTACCCTAAAACCGTCCATATGTGCTTGTAATGCTTTGAAAGGATCAACCTCAGTTACAATTACATTTGATCCTAAACCCTTTGCTCTCAAGCTAACTCCTTTACCACAATTCCCATAACCACACACAACAACATTTTTTCCAGCAAATAATATGTTAGAACATCTTATTATTCCATCAATCGCTGATTGTCCTGTCCCATAAACATTATCCATTAAATTCTTTGTTTTTGATTCGTTAACAGCAATTATTGGGTATCTTAGTTTTTTTTCACGCTCCATACTTTTTAACCTCAAAACTCCAGTTGTTGTTTCCTCGCAACCAGCAATTATGTTTGGAATAAGATTTCTATGCTTTGAATGAATTGCACTAACCAAATCACAACCATCATCAATTGTAAAATTTGGTTTTAAACTTAAAACCCTTTCAATATTTTTATAGTATTCCTCTTTTGTTTCTCCTTTCCAAGCAAAGACATTTATTCCTGATTTTGCAAGTGCAGCAGCAACATCATCTTGAGTTGATAATGGATTACAACTTGCAATAAAAACCTCTGCTCCACCTGCAACTAAAGTTTTTACAAGAACAGCTGTTTCTTTTGTCACATGCAAAGCCATACTAATCCTAAGACCTTTTAAGGGTTTTCTCTTCTCAAAATCTCTCTTAATTTCCATTAATGCTTTCATCTGCATCTCTGCAAAACTTATATTTCTAAAGCCCTGTTCAGCTAAACTTAGATCTCTTATATCATATTCTTTTGTTTTATTCATAAAAATCACAAAAAATTAGAAAACTTATTTGTTTAAAAACCTTTTTAATCAATTAAAGGCTATTTATTAAATTCTTTATTCTATCTATTTCTTTAATACTTTTTTTGTTTTTAGGATTTTTCTTGCTCTTTTCGATTATGTTTCTTATTTCAAAACTATAATTCAAAAGTATCG
>JAWBOW010000006.1:0-28190 GCA_038825775.1 Candidatus Woesearchaeota archaeon
CAGAAATTCACAAAAATCTAAAGGAGAATCTTGCAAATGGAATATTACTAGCAGGAGGATTTGAATTGTGAAAAGTTTAAAAGAGTTTATTAAAGAAGGGATAGTTAAGATGTTAATTTTATTTAACATATGTTAAAAATATTTAACATTTATTTTATTTCTGTTCTTTTTAACTAAAAAATTTGAAGTAGAAAATTTATTAAAGCTGACTAATTCCTAATATTAAAAAGAGAACACAAATCAATAAAACTAATATAATACTGACTTAAAATCAAATTCAAATTATAAATTTTCAATCCTTATAGAATTAATCCTTACAGAAACCTTTAAATAAAACTTTTTAATGCTTTTATTTTCATGACTATAGAGTTAAAAATTAATAATGTTTTTGATGAATTAAACCTGTATTTAACATCAAACAAGTTAAAGCCAGCTTCTATTATTGATTTGGATGTTTATATAAGTGTGGATAGCAAGGAAAAACTAAACGAAGAAATTTCTAATTTGGAATTAAGAATTAACAAGTTCTTTAAGAATCAAAATGTTGTTTATTCAATAAAAAATTACTACAAACTAAAAGAAAATTTTGAGGAAAAATCAGATGAGGGAGTTTATCACAAAAGATTAGAATTTTATGTTGCTAAAGATTATTTTTCATTAAAGAGGTTGTTAAGAGCTAGAAGTGATGAGGAAAAAGGAATAGCATTGGGTTATCCTATGAAGTCAGTGATTTATTTTTCAAAAAATATTGATGGTGAGGTTAGAAATTGGAATTATTTTGTTGTTTCAATTGCAAAAGCAAAAAAGGCAGGAATAGAAATTCCAAGATGGTTGGCTTATATTAGTTTTATTCCTGATAACTTGGACTTTTTAAATAAGAATGTTTCTTACGAAGCAAGAATTTTAGGAAAAAAATACAGGAGATTTGTTAAAAAGAATAATCCAGAACTTGCAAAGAGGGTTGAAGAGTGTTTTTTTAGTATGGTGCTTCCTGATTCTTGGGAAAAGGATTCAGAAGGAAATTATGTTCTTTGTTATAAGATAAATGATGGCTGTTTTAAAATTTAAAATTTATTATTTATTTATTACACATCTTCTTAAGAAATTCCCAACGCTTGTCAACTTCTTCTTGAGCCCTTTTTAAAACCCACTCATTTTCTGGAGTGAATAAATGCTTAAACCTCTTTTGTAGTTTCATAAACTCAACAACTGGTTTTTTATTTTCTCCAGGATCATAATTCAAAATCCACTCATCATTCTTTACTTCATATAAAGGCCAAAAGCATGTTTCAACAGCTAACTTAGAAATCTCAACTGTTTTTGAACTATCATAACCCCAACCAAGAACACAAGGGCTTAAAACATTAATAAAAGTTGGGCCTTCTGTTTCCAAAGCAGTTTTGACCTTTGTTAAGAAATCATTTAGGTTGTGTATTGATGCTTGAGCAACATATGGAATGTGGTGAGCAGCCATTATTGCTGTTAAGTCCTTCCTAAACTCTAACTTTCCAGGCCTTACTTTGCCAGAAGGATCTGTTGTTGTAGTTGCTCCAACAGGAGTTGCAGAACTCCTCTGTATTCCAGTATTCATATAGCCCTCATTGTCATAACAAACATACAAGAAATTATGACCACGCTCAACAGCACCGCTCAAACTTTGAAGTCCAATATCATAAGTTCCACCATCACCGCCAATAGCAACAAACTTTATTGTTTTGTTAATCTTACCTTTTTTCTTTAAAGCCCTATAGGCAGTTTCAACTCCAGAAATAGTAGCTGCAACATTTTCAAAAGCATTATGAATCCAAGGAACCTTCCAAGAAGTGTAAGGATAAATTGTTGTTGAGACCTCTAAACAACCAGTTGCTGTTCCAACAACAACATCATAATCAGAAGCAGCTAACAAAACTAGTTTTGAAACTATTGGAGCCGCACATCCAGGACATAATCTATGCCCAGGAGCAAGCTTTATTTCTTTATTCCCAAAAGATTTTAAATCAACCATTTTAAATCACTTTTTATTAATATTTTTTAATCCCTAACTCCTAAGTATTGAACTTGTTTTATTTTTTTGCCTTTGTTTAATTTTATCATGTCATCAAAAACTTTTTTAATCATTTCTTCTGTAAGTTCTCTTCCTCCCAAACCATAAATATAATTTATTATCTTTGGTTTTTTTGGTTGTTCATAAAAAGCACTTCTTACATCATTGAACAAAACACCACCATAACTTCCAAAAGCAATAGCCCTGTCCAAAATAGCAACAACCTTTGCGTTTTTTAATTTTTTAACAACTTCTTCGTTCATAAAAGGTCTGAAAACCCTAACACTCAAAACTCCTGCTTTTACCCCTTTATCTCTAAACCTGTCAGCAACTTCCATTGCAGTTCCAACACTTGAATTCATTGTTAAAATTATAAAATCAGCATCACTAGTTTTATAACCTTCAAAATAATCATACTTTCTACCACTTATCTTTGAAAATTCCTCAAATATTCTTTTTATTACTATTTTTGATTTTTCCATTGCTTCTGCTTGTTGTCTTTTATGCTCAAAATAATAGTCAAACAAATCAAGAGGGCCTATTGTTATTGGTTTTTCAGTGTTTAACAAGTTGTATTTTGGTTTATACTCGCCAATGAAATTCTTAACTGTCTGATCATCTAAAGTATAAAGGGTTTCAACAGAATGGCTTGTTATAAAACCGTCTTGCAAAACCATTACCGGAAGCATTACTTCCTTATGCTCTCCAATTCTGACAGCCATTATTGTGTTATCATAAACATCCTGTGCATTAACGCTTGCTAGCATTATCCAACCAGAATCCCTAACAAGCATTGCATCAGAATGATCTCCGTGAATATTTATTGGTCCTGATAAAGCCCTATTAACTAGATTCATAACAATTGGTAATCTTAGAGAGGAAGCAATATAAACGATTTCTACCATTAATGCTAGACCATTTGCAGAGGTCGCAGTCATCGTTCTTGCTCCAGAAGCTGCAGAGCCAATGCAAGCACTCATTGCAGAATGTTCTGACTCAACCCTTATCATTTCAGTATCTACTAAACCATCATTTACAAACTCCGAGAACTTCATAGCTATTGGGGTTTGAGGTGTTATTGGATAAACAGCAACAACATCAGGATTTATTTGTCTCATTGCCTCAGCAACAGCGTGTGCTCCTGAAAGTGCTTTTCTAATCCTAATTAATGATTTTTTCTCTTTCATTTTAAAAGACCACTTTTTGTTTTTTTAGATTAAAAATTTTTAATTTTTTTATAAAAACTTGTTTTAATTTGACCAGTTTTTGCTGTTCTAATTTTTTAAATGATTTTTTAATATTAATCTTAATCTTATTTTAACTTTGAAACTTTTTATTCTGGTTTTTCTGTAAATTTTTTGATTAAATATTCTGAAATTTTCTTTTATTACTTTTTTATCTTATTATTTTTTTATTTTCATAAGATTCTTCTTATTTTGCATTTCTATTACTTGTTTTGTGCTTTTTGTTTTTTTGATTTTTTATTTTGTTTTTTTATTTACTTGCATTCAAATCATTATTTTTTTATTTCTTACTTTTTTATTTCTCTTCTTTACTCTTATCTTCTTTTTTAAAATCACTCTCAAGCTTCATTTCTATTGCTTTTACAGGGCAAACACTAGCACAAATTCCACAACCCTTACAATGCTCTAAATCAAAACCCCTTACCTTAAAAACAAATTTTTCATCATTTTCAAGCAGGATAGTTGATTCAGGACAATAAAGATAACACAGCATACAACCAATACACTTCTCACTATTTATTACAGGCCTAAAAGTTCTCCAACTTCCTGTCTCATAATTTATAGAATTTCCAGCTTCTTCTATTACACCACCTATTGGAATTTCCTTCCAAGATTTCAATTTTTTAGGTTTGTTCTTTTCAACTTTTTTCTTATATTTTTCCTTTTTCATATTTTAATCCTTAATCTCTTTTGTTTCTTTATACGCAATTTCAACTGCTTCTTGGTTCTTTTTTATAAGCTCCTCACTAAGTTTTGTTTTGAATTCCTCAACAACAACTTCTTTTATTACCTGAATATCAAATATCGGAACAACTCTTGCAATTGCTCCAAGCATTGGAGTGTTAGGAATGTTTTTACCTATTGTTCTTAAAGCTATTCCTGAAGCGTCAACAGAGAAAATCCTTCCTTTAAAATCTTTTAATTTTGCTCTTAAATCTGGTTCTCTATAGTTTACTATTAGAATTCCATCTTTGGTTAGACCTTCTGTTACATTGATGCTTTCTATCAATGTCGGATCTAAAACAACAACCACATCAGGATTTGTTATTGAAGTGTGGGTTCTTATTTCTTTATTGCTTATCCTAACAAAACTCTTAACAGGGGCTCCTGTTCTTTCAGCACCATATTCTGGAAAAGCTTGTATGAAAAAATTTGATTTGAAAGCAACTGTTGCTAAAATTTCACCAGCACTCTTTGCTCCTAAACCTCCTCTGCCAATAAATTTTATTTCTAAAACTCCTTTTTTTCCAAAAATATTAGAATCTTTATTCATGAATTATAAAACCTCTTTTTTCTTTTTTTTGTTATTATTAATCCAAATTAGTATTTAAATTTTTGTGTGTTGTTATTTTTTATCAATTTTTATTCATACTACTAGGTGCAACCACAACTCATATGTCTTTTTCTAAATTGTTTTCTTCTTAATTTTATTATCTTAAAATTTCCCCCCTCAATTTTTATTGCTTTTCCATTAATAAGAGCATCTGCTATCTTTTTTCTTGCAGATAATAAAACCCTATTGAATGTTGGTTGTGAGATTTTCATTTTTTCAGCACATTCTTTTTGCTCAAGTCCTTCAAAATCTTTTAATCTTATTGCTTCAAGTTCCTCAACATTCAAGTTAATCTCTTCAATAGAGTTCAAGCTTATTCCTGCTGGTTTAAAGTATGTTATCTCAGGATTAAAAGAAACACACCTGCACTTTTCAGGACGCACCATAATAAACCCTATTTTTTAAACATTTATAAATATTACTTATTTCTTATTTAGTTTTTGATTTCATTTTGAATTTCTCCTATTGCTTTCTCTAATAGTTTTTTGTAGTTTTCAACTCTCTTTATTTCTGCTTCTAAAAAACTCTTCCTTAAATCTTTGTCTTCAATGAAGTTTTCGTTGCAAAAGCACAAACCCATCCTAAATCCAAAACCCCTACCAAGACCACAAGAACATAAACCTAAAGGTCCTGTTCCATCTCCACACGGCATATTCTCACCTCCTCCTAATCGTTTTTATTTTTGAATAAATATTCATAATATTATGAATAAGTATTCATAACTTATATTTAAATATTTCGGTTTTTGTATTGCACAAAAGGATAAAAGACAAAATTTAAAAATAAAATTAGATTTTTTTGTTCAAATGGCAATACTAAAAGAGGATTTAATAAAAATAAAGAACTTACTTGATGAAGCTTCAAGGCCCATATACTTTTTTGATGATGATCCTGATGGTTTAAGTAGTTTTCTATTATTCTATAGATACAAAAAAACTGGCAAGGGGATAGTGATAAAGTCAAGCCCTGTATTAGAAGAAAAGTATGCATCAAAGGTAAATGAATACTACGCAGATACTGTTTTTGTCTTGGACAAGCCAATAACCTCTCAAGAGTTTGTTGATGCTTGCCTTCCTGGGAAAGTTATAGTAATAGACCATCACGAACCAATAAAACTTAACAATGCTCTATACTTTAATCCAAGAATTGAGAATAATCTTGATAACAGGCCAGTTAGTTATTGGTGTTATAGAGTTGTAAAGCAGGACTTATGGATAGCAATGACAGGAATGATTGGGGATTGGTTCTTGTCAAAAAAACTAAAGGAAAAATTATCAAAAGAATATCCTGAATTGTTGCCACGAGAAATAGAAAAACCAGAAGATGCTCTATATAAAACAAAACTTGGAACTCTAAGCAGAGTTTTCAGCTTTATACTCAAGGGGAAAACAACAGAGGTTATGAAAGCAGTTAAGATACTTACAAGGATTGAACATCCTAATGAAATTCTCAACCAAGAAACTCCTAGAGGAAAGTTTATTTATAAAAAATACTTGAAAGTAAACAAAGAATACAATTCTCTTTTAAAACAAATACTAAAAAGAGACAAGAAAGAGGAAATAATAGTTTTTACATATCCTGGAAAAAAGATGAGCTTTACAGGAGAATTAAGCAACGAAATCCTCTATAGGTATCCAAACAAGATAAATATAATAGGGAGGGTTAAGAGTGGAGAAGTAAAGTGTAGTATCAGAGCCTCAAAGTATAATTTGCCAGAGATTATAAAGAAATCATTGGTGGGAGTTAGGGGTTATGGTGGTGGTCATTTACACGCTTGCGGAGCATCTATAAAAGAAGAAGATTTTCCATTATTTATAAAGAAATTCAAAGAAAATATACTGCTTTCTAAAAAAGAAAATTAACAATTTCTTATAAACATTATTGTTTAAATTACCATTATTCTTAACATATAAGAATTTATTGAGTAATTAATCCTATTAAATAGGAAGATAAAAACAATAAATTCTTAAAAAATAAGAAAGATTTAAATACTAAATCTTATTAAATAGGAATAATTGCTTTTATTTTTGCAAGCAAACCAGCGGTGGTATAAAATAGATGTAAAAAAGGATTTTGGGGACGAGGGAAAGCATTTCTTAGAAATCCTTAAACTTAGTGCTTTAATACTTAAACAAAAGTATAAATTCACGGATTCTGATATAATAAGATTTTTAAGTCCTAATCTTGAAATAAAAGAAGAAAAAGAACAAATTACAATTCCAATAGAAATCTTTTCTAAAAGATTAGGAATATTAGAAAGTGTTATAAAATACTTAAAAGAAAATAAAAATTTTAGAAATAATGAAATTTCAATCCTGTTAAAAAGATCTGAAAAAACAGTATGGAGTTCTTATAATTCATCATTAAAAAAACACCCTTCTAAATTTAAAAACATAAAAGATTCTAAAATAAAAATACCTCTAAACATTTTTTCAGACAATAAAATAGGAAATCTCGAAGCATTAGTTCTCTATCTCTATAAAATTGGATTTTCAATAAATGAGATCTCCAACCTGCTTGATAGAAAATACAAAACAATCTACTCAACATTAAACAATGCTCTGAATAAAACCAAAAATAAAAATGAAAGAAAAAAATAATGAATTGATTAGGAATCAAGGAATAATATTTAAAACAACATTACTAGTTATTTTATTATCTATCTTAATATTAGTTAAAAATACTAATTCTGTTCCAGCAGGCCCTTCAGTATTATACAATTACACAGAAACACCAACACCACCACCAGCATTAATAATAAACACATCAGGGGGAACAATAACAACAATGAACTTGTTTGGAATAACTCAGAACCCACATTGGAAAGCATACGTTGGAAATGTTTCTGGAAAGTTAGCATTACAAGATGCTAGTAGTTATACAATATACGATTGGCAATTATCAAAAGTAAGTGGAGAAGTTTATGCTACAAGAAATCCGGTAACT
The DNA here is from genome assembly GCA_038825775.1 of Candidatus Woesearchaeota archaeon. Classification (GTDB taxonomy): domain Archaea; phylum Nanobdellota; class Nanobdellia; order Woesearchaeales; family WAPY01; genus JAWBOW01. The sequence goes on from JAWBOW010000006.1 coordinate 7,568, forward strand.
CCAAATTGGATAAACATAAGGTGTGCTAATTTATCAGAGATCTTAGCAGAAGAAGAATACTTTAATATGAGTTCAACAGATGATGATAGCATCTCAAAAACATTCAATTTAACAATTCATAGATCTTTCTTTGTTGGAACAAAATTAATATCAAGTGGAAGCTGTTTTACAACTTACACTTATGTGCAAAATCAATCACAAGCACCTTCTGAAGAAGCAAAATTCCAAGAAGTAATATTAAGTGATGGAACAAACATAATATTCACAACTTTGCTTGAAAACAAGAGCATTGGATTTAATAATCAAAGATTTGACTTCCAAATGATACTTCCAGAATCAAAAATACTCTCTGCAGCAAATACAGCATACTACTTTTATTTAGAACTTGTTTAATAAAACATTTTAAAAATTAGATTGAAATGAAAAAATAAAAATTAAGAGAGGTGAAAAATATGAAAATACTAGTCTTAAACGCAGGAAGTAGTTCATTAAAATATCAACTTATAGATACAATTCAAAAGAAAGCACTAATAAAAGGAATTGTTGATGCAATATCTCTTAAAAACTCATACACAAAGGCAAACTTTAATGGTAAGGAAATAATAAAAAAATTGCCTGTAAAAAACCATGAAGAAGCAATAAAAATCTGTTTAAAAACAATAACTGAAAGTGGAGTTATAAATGACATTAGTGAAATCGAAGCAGTTGCTCATAGAGTAGTTCATGGAGGACTAAAATATAATAAGCCAACAATAATCAATGATAAAATTATAAAAGAACTTGAAAAATTATCAGACTTAGCACCCTTGCACAATCCACCAAATATTCTGTGTATCAAAATTTCAAAGAAATTTTTGAGAGTAAAGCACATCGCAATATTTGACACCGCATTTCACAGCACTATTCCTGAGATAGCATTCATGTACGCATTACCATTTGATCTTTATAAAAAGTATAGGATAAGAAGATTTGGTTTTCACGGAACAAGTCATGCTTTTGTGAGCAGAGAAGCAATAAGAATTTTAAAAGAAAAAAATCTAAAATCAGACAGAATAATAACATGTCATGTTGGAAATGGAGTTTCAATAACAGCAATAAGAGGAGGAAAATCGGTTGATACAACAATGGGCTTTACTCCAATGGAAGGAGTGCCAATGGGCACAAGGAGTGGCTCAATAGATCCTGGAATAATTTTATATTTACTAAGGAAGGGATACTCTCATAAAGAATTAGACAGAATTCTCAATAAAGAATCAGGACTTTTAGGAATCTCAGGAATAAGTTCGGATATGAGAGTGATAAGAGAGGCGATTCTTAAAAATGGTAAAAAGGGAAAATTGGCTGAACTAGCATTTAAAATACAAACTTACTCTGTTGGAAAAGCAATAGCGAGTTATGCTGCTGTTTTGAATGGAGTAGATGCTATTGTTTTTACAGGAGGTATTGGAGAAAATGCTTATTATTTTAGGGAAGAAGTTTGCAAGATGCTTGAGTTTCTCAATGTAAAGCTTGATTATGAAAAAAATAAAAACAACGAGATTTTTGTTTCTGAAGAGAATTCAACCCCTGTTTTGGTTATAAAAACAAACGAAGAATTAGAAATGGCTCTTGAAGCAGAGGAATTACTAAAAAGCATAAAAAAATAAAAAATTATTCTTAATTATTTTTATTCTGTTATTCTTTATTCTGTTATTCTTATTATTTTATGCTTTGATTTTAGTCCACGAATTATCTTGATAGAAGATTTGCTCACGTTGAAGTGCTTTGAAAGAACTTCTATAAGTTTTCTATTAGCCTTTCCAAGTATTGGTTTCTCGTTAATATGAACTATGAAGGTGTCTTTGTTTTCTTGTTTTATAGAGTCCTCTTTTGCATTTGTTATTACTTTGACATTTATATCCATAAAATGTGTTAGTAAAATCTAATTTAAAATACTTTTGCTTATTTTGATTATGGAAAATTTCTATTTATTTAAATTTGTTTTTAACTAAATTTACTAAAAAAATTAAATTATTTTAAAAAAGTAAGCGAAAGATTTAAATATAAGTGTATTTTAGTATATTTAAAATATTAAAAAGTATACTAATTTAATAATTAAACTACAAAGGATAATGATATATTTTTATTATTAAAAAGGAAATTAAAAGGAAAAAATGGATTTGGAAAGTATTTTCAGCGGTTCGAAGTGGGAAATAATAAAAAAACTTTCAGAAAAGAGCTATTCTCCTATAGAACTCTCTAAAGAATTGAACACAACAGTAGCAAACATAAGTCAACAACTAAAAATCTTAGAAATGGCAGGCATAATAAAAAAGGAGAGAGTTCAAAATCATAACAAGAAGGGAAAACCAAAAACAAGATTTGTTTTAGCAGATGACTTTGCATACATTATTCTACTCTCAAAAGAATCTGCTGATAAGAAACTTATAAGATTAAATCAAAAACAAGCAGGTTATTTCAAAAATTTAATGCTTTTAGAAAAGAAAACAATAACCCAAGAAAGATAAAATTCATGCTCTTGCTTTTCAACAAGCAAAAACAAGCAAATTAAAAAACAAGCAAGCGAGGTGAAAAAGAATGAAAAGAGCTTTGGTGCTATTTGTTTTCTTAGCACTAGTTCTAATGACAGCAAAGACTTATGCAGCACCAACGAGTCCTGATGAAATAAATCAGACACCACTTGGAAGACACGGAACATCCTCAGCAAAGAGTGTGGAAGCAATAGCAGGTAATATAACAGAACTAAGCATAACAGCAACAACAGTAACACAATCATGGCAAGGTTATGTTGGAAACATCTCTGGAAAAATAGTTTTGGACGACTCTAATAACAAAACATTGTATGATTGGAGTTTAGCAGATCCTCAAGGACAGATATATGCAGTGAGAAGTCCAACAACACCAGATTGGACTAATATTGTTTGTGCAAATGCAACCCACATTGCTCAAGAAGAAGTAACCTTAAACATGGTTGATAGCACAGATAGAATAAGTAACACATTTACAGAGGATTTCACAGGAAGTTTTATGGTTGGTGGTATTAATATAAATGCAACTTCTGGTTGTAAACAAGTAGCAACATATGTTAATGGAGCAGCAGATCCGAGCAAGAACTTTAAAGAAGTGTTGTTGTATGACGCAACAAACGCATTAATAATTTATACAGCACTAATAAAGAAGGGTTACTCTGTTGGTTACAATGGAAACACATACAACTTCCAAATGCTGGTTGGAGAAGATGGACACGGAAACACAGCAACATCAACATATTACTTTTATGTAGAGATACAGTAAAATTTTATTAAATTTTAGAAATTTTGTTTTTTTATTTTTATTAATTATTGATTTGTTTTTTAAATTTTAGGGAAAAAAATGAATTTGAACTTAGTGCTAATTGCGATTACAAATTTAGTCGTATTTTTAATAATTTTAAATATAATTTTAAAATCAGCAAGATTAAGAAACTATAAAATATTGGAGTTTTTTTCATTTCTCAGCATTTTTTATTTCAGTTCATTCTTAATCAATATTACATATGCTTTTAGGACAACAAAACTAAGTTTTGTTGAGGAAATAATCTTTGGAACTTCATTTATAACAATAACAACCCCTCTAATACTATTTGGGGTTTATGCTATAACTAAAAAGAAGGTTCAAATCTCATTCATAATCCTTTACTCATTAATATTTTTATTGTCTTTAAAAGAAGCAGATTCTTTAATTGTGCATCTAACTTTAATATCCTACTCAATACTAATTCTTTTATTCATAAACCTTTTAAAAAATAAGTTCTTCATAAAAACAGCATTCTACGGAATATTTTATTCTTTCTCTTCAATAATATTAGTGCTTTTAATGATTAAAAAAAGCATTTTGGGGTGTTGGTTTTTACCTAACATATTTTTAATACTTTCTTATTATAATCTTATTCCAATAGCATATGAAGATTTTTCAAGAGGAGAAGCAAGTCAAAAGAAAACAAGCTTTACAATCTTTGTTTTAAAATATGCAATCTTTATAACAGCCCTACTCTTTTTTTCATTCTTGAGCACAATCGCAGTTCATGAAATAGGACACGCTTTAGTTGCCAAGTTTTATAATTGTGAAGCAGAATCAGTTATTTACAGTAAAGGTTTAACTCCCTACACAGAAATCACTTGTTTAAATAATAACAAACCACCACTATTGGTTTTAGCAGGATTATTCTTTACAATCTTTTTTTCAGTAGCTCTAATGCTCTTTGGAACAGAATTAATGGTTTATTTGGGTTACATACTTTTAGGAATCTCTTTTTTGATAGCACACTCTGATTTAGGTTTTTTAGGAATGCCAAACAGCATCCTAATAACAATAAACATATTCTCATTTTTTGTCATAACAATTGGAATGTTTAAAATCTCAGAAGTATACATTGAGTTGTCAGGTGAAAAGAATAAAAGTATAAACACGCATAATAAAAAATCATAAAATGAATAATTAAGCTTCAAAAATTTTAAGAATTGGTTTTGTATTTTAGCAAAAATTTTAAATATATGATATTGATATTATTCTTCAAATTGTCAAGAAATAAAGTGGGAGTGGTTTAACTATGCAAGTGAACAAACAAAACAAACAAATCAAAATATTATTCATATTCCTTTCATTCTTTATTTTGTTGGTATCTTTATCTAAAACATCAATCGCCCAAGAAGAACAATTGATAAGCAACTCAGCCAATTGGAGGGATGTTTATTCAGCACTTTTGTATGCAAGTTTAACAGGGAAGGACTCTCATTTTTTAGTAAGCAATAGACACGCAACACTGCTTTTAAACACGCTTGATTACAGAAAAAAGGATGTTATGATTGTAAGCTCAAGCAAAAACCCATACATTTTTGGATATAAAGACATTGTTGCTTCTAAAGGATTTAATGTAAGGGAATTCGTTTTTAATGACTTTAATATTGAACTTGCAAAGATGCTGCCAAATGTTACTAAATTCATAATAGTTGATGACTCTTATGGTTATAATGCAATCTCAGTAGCACCCTATGCAGTAATAACAAACTCTTATGTTTTATTTGCTAATAGACAAAACATTAATTCAGTAGTTTCTTTCTTATCAACCAGAAAAGTGGATAGCATTATAATTTATGGTCATGTTGCTAGAGAAGTAACTAATGCTTTAAGTTCTTATAATCCTGAAATCATAAATTATGATGGAGACAGGTTTGCTAATAATATAGAAATAGTAAAGAGATACCAAAAGATAAAACCATCAAAACAAGCAATATTTACAAATGGAGAATTCATAGAAAAGGAAATAATGAGTGGTGTCAATCCTGTAATATTTATTGGAATTTATAATGTTCCTGACATAGTAAAGAATTACATTCAAGAAAGTGATTTGGAAGTGGGAGTTCTAATTGGTAACGAACTAATAGGAACAGCAACTTATGTGAGAAGACAAACAGGACTCAGTGTTTTTGCAAAGTTTGCAAGAAGCGCAAGAGCTCCTGAAAGCGCTATAAGTCCTGTAGAGGGATTGGATATTTTTTACCTTCCAAGATACATTTTAAACATTTCTCTCTATAGCATAACTTATAACAAGGCAACCGGTTACTTAGAAGTAACTTACAAGAACGAAGTTAATCTTGCAACATACATAAAGGGAGTCATAACCTTAAGGGATTCTTTAGGAAATGTTTTTGTAGTTGGTGATGAAACACCAATTTTTATTGAAGGTAACGAATACAAAACAATTATTTACAAAATAAACACAACCTTACAGGGAAATATAACCGCTGATATTTATACTTTATACGGAGAGTCAAAGAATGCTCTTGAAAGAGTTTTACAAATAACGGGTTATCCTGTTAGTTTTGTAGAAGTATTTGATAATGCAGAGATAAACATAACAGAACTTTTGTATGATGCAAGAAGAAAAGTTTTCATGATAAAACTAACAAATATTGGAAAGGTTAAAGCGTATGCTAGAGTTGAACTTGTTGATTTAATAATAAATAATGAAAGAAGAACATTTGGTTCTAAACTTGTTGAACTTGATCCGAAAGAATCAAAGTGGGTTGAAATTTATGTTGACATGAGAGAAGAGGATTATGATTTTAATCAATTCATCGAAGTTAATGTTTATTATGGAGAGCGTCCAAACGCATTGGTTAAGTTAATAAAAGCCAAATTCGAGTTTAAACTTAGAGGATTTGACTATCTCTACTATGGAACAACCTTAATAATAATAATTTTGGTAATACTAATATTGTTCATGCTCTTGAGAAAGAAATGTCCAAGATGCAAGCATAGAAATTGGAGGTGGGCAAAGCATTGTAGTAATTGTGGTTATGAGTTTAGATAAAAAACTCAAATTTAAATTTTTTTATCTCTAGTTTTTATTTTTATGAAATCAAAAAATAATCATGGTGATAAAATTTTTAACAAAAAAGGACTGAAAGAAAGAATAGTTAATTGGTTTAATAAGTTCTTATTTGAGGATTACAAGATTAAGAGCATAGTTATAAAGGAAGAGATAATCGAGTCAATAATTGATTTTGCAAAACAAAATCATCCAAAGGAATTTGTTGCATTCTTAGGAGGTTCAATAAATAAAAATAATATTTTGGAAATAAATAAACTTTTATATCAAAGATTTTATTCTTCAAAGGATTCTGCTTATTTTAGAATTGAAATTCCAATAACTGAAAGATTTTTCGGAACAGTTCATAATCATCCAACAAACTCAAATATTCCTTCTTTAGACGATCTTTTTTTATTCGGCAAATATGGTTTTATACACCTCATCATAAGTTTTCCTTATAATAAAGAGAACATAGCTGCTTATAATTTCAAAGGAGAAAAAATTCATTTTGAAATAATAAAATAAAATAGAAAAATTAATTAAACAAGAACACTTTTATAATAATAATAAACATGACACAAAAGATAAGCAAGATAATATTTAATAATCACAGAGGAATAAAAGAGGAAGAGTTAGATAAATTCTTTAATACTAGTTTAAAGAAAAACAAAAATAATGAAATTATAATAATAAATAAATTTGTTTCAATCTCACAATTCTTTGCATACTTAAATTCTGATAAAATAATTTTTATTGAAGATTCTAAAAAGACAGCTCTTAAAGATTTAAAAAATGTTAGAAGATTAAGTAACGAAGATAAAAAAATTCTTGATCTCGCAATAAGGGCAGGAAGGATTAATGTCTCTTTTTTAGGAATAAAAGATTTAGAAAGTGAAGTAGAAGAACTATTAAACATTATCAAATCAATATAATACTTATTAGAAAAATAAAAAAATAAAAAATTATACGAAAGATAAGAAGAGGTGTTTTTTATGAAAATATCCTTTTTTGAAACAGAAGATTGGGAAGCCCAAAAAATAAAAGAATTAATTAGTAAAAATCCTGTTTTAAAAAAACATAATATAAAAATTTACAAAGAAAAACTTACTGCAAAAAATGTCCATTTAGCAAAAGAAGATGATGTGATTTCTGTGTTTATATACTCAAAGATCAGCAAGGAAATCTTAAAAGAAATGAAAAATCTAAAGTTTATCGCAACAAGATCAACAGGTTTTGACCACATTGATGTTGAAGAGTGCAAAAAAAACAAAATTCTTGTTTCTAACGTTCCAGCTTATGGTTCTGTTACAGTTGCAGAGCACACTTTTGCACTAATACTTGCATATTCTAGAAAAATAATACAGAGCGTTGAGAGAACAAAAAAGGGAGATTTTTCAATAAACGGCCTAAGAGGCTTTGACCTTTATGGAAAAACAATAGGGGTTATTGGAACTGGAAGGATAGGAAGAGAAGTAATTAGAATAGCAAGAGGTTTTGGAATGAATATTCTTGCTTACGACAAATTCAAGGATCTTGAGTATGCTAAAAAGATGAATTTTAAGTATGTTAGTTTAAAAAAGCTTTTGAGTTCTTGTGATATTATTACACTACACCTCCCATACAGCAAAGAAACACATCACATAATAAATAAGAAAAATATAATGAACATTAAGAGGGGAGCCCTGTTGGTTAATACAGCAAGAGGTGCTTTGGTAGAAACAGAAGCAATTGCAAAGGCATTATCAAACAAAATTCTTGGTGGAGTTTGTCTTGATGTTCTTGAAGAAGAAGCAATAATAAAAGAAGAGCATGAACTTTTAAGCCAAGAATTTACTCAAAAACAATTAGCAACAGCCCTTCAGAACTTATTCTTGCTTTCTAAAGATAATGTTATAATAACGCCTCATAATGCATTTAACAGTGAAGAAGCAGTAAACAAAATTATAGAAACAACAATTGAGAACATTATAAACTTTATCAATAAAAAACCACAGAATTTGGTTAATCAACCCTAAAGACCTTAAAATAAACTTTTTTATTTTCAACCAATTCTTTAATCTCTTTTTCCCTTTTACTAAGTTTTGAATTTGATGCTTTGAACTCAACAAAAACAATAGAATCATTATTAAATTGAATTCCATCAATAGGACTTCCTATAAACCTAAAATTAGTTGGATCGTAAGGATAATTCTCTATAAATGGAAAAAATTGTTCAGTAATTCTTCCATATTTTGATGATAAACTCTTCTTTTTCTTTGAAATCAAGAGAATTCTTTTGATCAGAATTATGTTAAAATAAAAACTTAAGAACAAAAGAAAGAATAATGCTATTAAAATCATTATATCAACGCCTATTTTCATCTTAATTTTTGTATTTTATTAATTATTATTTTTATTTATTTTTTTTATTTTATTTTTATTTTTTCTTATTTATTCTGAAATGTCACATTAGCTGCTTGTATTGCTGTGAACGCAGCAATATTAACCAAGTCATTATGATTTGCTCCTCTTGAAATATCATTTACTGGTTTATTTAGGCCTTGTATTATCGGACCTATTGCTTTAACACCAGCAATTCTTTCAACAAGTTTATAACCAATATTTCCTGCGTTTAAGTCAGGAAAAACAAACACGTTTGCCCTTCCTCTTAATGGGCTGTCAGGGCATTTGTTCTTAAAAACCTCTGGAACAAAAGCAGCATCAAACTGTATTTCTCCATCAATTATTAGTTTTGGATCTTTTTGTTTTGCAATCTCTGTTGCTCTTTTGATTTTATCAACAAGTTCGTGCTTAGCACTGCCTCTTGTTGAGAATGATAACATAGCAACCCTTGGTTCTAATCCAATCATTCTAGCAGATTCAGCACTTAATATTGCAATCTCTGCAAGTTGTTCTTCTGTTGGTTGTATGTTAACAGCACAATCAGCAAATATTAATGGATTGTTTTTTAAATCCATTATAAAGAATCCAGAAGCTCTTTCAATGCCTTCTCTTGTTTTTATTATTTCAAAAGCTGGAATAAATGGTTTTGTTTTAGAACTCAAACCAGAAACAACCCCGTCTGCAAAGCCCTTTCTTAAAAGCATCATACTAAAATAAACCCTGTCCTTTATCTTTTCATAAGCTTGTTCTAGAGTTATTCCCTTATGCTTTCTCAGCATATAATACTCATCTCTAAAACTCTCTAATCTAGTATCCTTTTCAGGATCATAATAATCTATGTTTTTTAACTTATTCTTTTTTAAGTTTTCTTTTATTATAGAAGAATCCCCCACTATTATTGGAATTAAAATCTTATTTTTTAGTATAATCTTTATTGCCTTATATAATCTTTCATCTTCGTAATCAGTAAATATTATCTTTTTCCTGTGCTTTTTCACCTCTTTTAAAATCTTTTCTGAAATGCCCATAATCATATGAGGATTTAACTAATCATATTTAAATGTTTAATAATATTTTAATCACTAAATAATAATAACAAAACCGAAAGATTTAAATATAAGTTATTATTCCTTAGTAATAACATTAAATAATTAGAATTATAATCATAGACTCTCCGCTTTTCCTGACCTCTCCTGTAACAGGAGTGGGTCAGGTTTTTCTGAATTCTAAAATCTAAAATTTATTCCAGTGAAGAACCTCTTTAAGTTCTCTTTTATTATGAGGCATAATCTTTTTATCATAATAACCTAAGGAAATTATACTTACTATCTTATACTCTTGTGGTATACCAAGAAGTTTCATAATTCTTTCGCAATAATGCTTTTTATCACCAGCAACCCAACAACTTCCAATTCCAAAACTTTCTGCAGCAATAAGTATGTTTTCTGTTGCAGCACAACCATCTTCTAAATAATATTTTGTTTCCTTGCAAACAACAACAACACAAGCAGCACAATCCTTTATGAATTTGCCATAATCAGTTATCTCGCTTATCTCTTTTAATTTCTGTTTGTCAGTTATAACTATAAACTCCCACGGCTGAATATTATTAGCTGATGGGGCTAATCTGGCACAATCAATAATTTCCTCCAAAATTTCCTTTGGTATGTCCTTTTTGGTATAACTTCTGTAAGATCTTCTCTCCTTTATAACCTTTGTAACATTATTAAGTGCTTTTAAATCCATAAAAAACCACCTTTTTTTTGTTTTTATTAAAAAGATTTAAAAGCAAGAATAAATACTTTTTCATTATGAAAAGGTTATTTTTGTTTACAAACATAAAAGGATGTTTTGTTTTTGATGAAAAACAAAAAATAATTTTAGAAGAAATTTTTGGTCAGGAGACTAAAAATAAATTTTACAGCATGAATTATAGCGAATTAGAAAGTTTTTTTGACAAAAAGGAAAATGAAATTCTTGAAAAGCTTAAAAGTTCAATAAATAATGAAGATATAGGCGAATTTGAGATAGTAAACCTTAGAAAGAATCCATACTTAAATACAAAACTTTTAAATAATTTTTTAGCAAGATTCTCGAACAAGGAATTTTTTGGAGAAGCAAGAAAAATCTTACTTAATATAAGTGTAAATGAACTCAGCATAGTTGATAGAGATACGATAATATCCTTAGATGTTGATTCTCTTAAACAACTAACAAAAGTTTTTAATATCTTAACAAAGAGAATAAGGGAATACCTTTCTGTTTTATACCCTGAAATTGTTTATTTAATAGAAGATGATGAGTTTTTGATAAAAAAGCTAAAAAATAAAAAAATTGAAGAATTGTTACTAGATTTGAATATAAAATGTGAGATAAAACCAAATTTAAATGAAGAAACTGTTAAGATAATTAACAGCATAATAGATAATGCATTTACAACTTTAGAACTGCTAAACAAATTAAGGGATAAAATAGATAGAGAAATTTCAGATTATTGTCCTGAAACAGCAAAAATAGCAACTCCCATTATTGCTGCGAAATTATTAAAACAAGCAGGTGGCTTAAAAGAACTTGCAATGATGTCAAGTTCTAAAGTTCAACTTTTAGGAGCTGAGAAAGCATTATTTAGGCATTTGAAAACAGGAACAAAACCGCCAAAGTATGGTATAATATATCAACACCCTGAAATCTTAAAAGCAGATAAAAAACTAAGAGGAAAAATTGCAAGAAAATTAGCCTCCAAAATAGTTTTAAGTGCTAGAAAGGATTATTTTTCAAAAATAAATAATAAACAACAAAAATAAATAATGATAATTTCAAAAATGATGAAAGAAATTTATCAAGGAATTTTTAAGCAAGGTAATAAATTATACACTAAAAATCTTTCAAAAGGAAGCGTTTATGGGGAAGAAATCGTAAGCTTTGAAAATAATGAATATAGGTTTTTTGATCCTTTTAGAAGCAAATTTGCTGCTGCAATATTAAAAGGATTAAAAAGTCCTCTAAAGAAAGAATCTTCAATGCTCTACTTAGGAGCTTCTTCTGGAACAACAATATCTCACATTTCAGATATTTTAAGCCAAGGTTTTATTTATGGGGTTGAGTTCTCAAAAAGAGTTGCTTCACAATTATATCTCGTATCAAAAAATAGAGAAAATCTAGTTTTAATAATTAAAGACGCAAATGCTCCTGAAGAATATGCTTCATTTGTTCCACAAGTTGATTTTCTTTATGAAGACATTGCTCAAAGAAATCAATACGAAATTTTTATTAAAAACTCTTCACTCTTCCTAAAAAACCAGGGTTATGGAATGTTGTGCATAAAAGCAAGAAGCATAGATGTAACAAAAAAACCAAAAGAAATTTTTGAAGAGATAATTAAAAAACTAAAACAAGATAATTTTGAAATAATAAGTAATTTAATATTAGAACCATTCCAGAAAGACCACTGCTTTATACTGGCTAGGAAAACTTAATTTTTTAAATTTTCAAGAATATTTAAAATCCCTTCATAAATAGTTCTCGTAGCATTAATGTTTGGTTGAAAGTTTGAAGTTTCTCCTAACTCTTCTCTTCTTATGATCTCATCAATAATCTCAATGATTAGTTTTGTTCCCTTATAGGCAAAATCAAGTTTTTTCTTATCAATCTCTTTTTCTTTGATTTCGGTTTTTTTGGATTTGTCTTTTAGAAATTCTTCAACTTTTATCTCAGCATAAAGAAAATCAACAGCTTCTTTTACACTATTAAAACAATTCTTTAAAGTCCAATTAGGTAAGTTTACAGCTGTTTTGAATATATTATAATATACGTTTATTGTTTTAAAGATTCTCTCAACTTCTCTTTCCTTTGAGAATTTGTCAGGGTCTAAAATATGTTCCAAACTATTAACAATTTTTTCTTTTTCTTTTGAGTTAAAAAATATTTCTGAATTTAACTTTTCTATCATCTCTGATAATCTCTCTCTAAAATAATCCGGCCTTTCATCCTTAATTGCTTTTAAGTGATCCATCTCTATTTTTAAGTTTGAGTAGAGTGTTAATTCAACAAGCTCAGATTTTAAATCCTTATAAATTTTGAATAAAGTATCTGTATTTTCTTTAAGTTTAGTGCAGTTTTTGAATATCTCTTCTAAATTCTCGTTACTCCTTATTTGGCTTATGTGAGGAAGTAACTTTGAGTAAAAGGAACTTTCTTTGCTTATTTTATTTAAGATCTTATTCAAATTTTCTGTATTATATATATTTTCTTTTTCTGATTTCTCAACATATTCGTTTATTTCTTTATTTAGATTAGACACTTCTTCAATGTTATTAATAAGTTTTAACTGGTTTTCAATTTTTCTTTTTTTCTCAGAATCATCTAGTAAAGAAATTCTTGGAATTATCTTTGAAATTCTTTCTTTAGCATAATCGTAAGTTTGACTATTTTCTATGTCAAAAAAATATAGATTTATTAAGCCGAGAAAGTATATTTCTAATTTAATACCTTTATAAATAAGGCTATTTAAAAGTTCGGATTCGAATTTATCTTGCAAGTTAAATAATATATTATTAATGTTTTTGGTAAGAGCATAATTCGCAAAAAAATTTCTTTTATGTACGTACTTATTCTCGCTAAGCTGAATTTCGGTAAGTTTTCTGTCAAAATCCAAGAGTTTTTTTCTTAAGAGTTCAGGATTATTTACAATTTCATCGATACTGTTTAAATCGTAATTTTCTTTCATAAAAATAGGGATATATTTTAAGTATTTAATACTTTCTATAAATTACTACTAAATAATCATAACTTTTTTAAAAAGTTTTGATTTTTACAAATTTTATTTAATTTTAATCATAAGTTTTATTAATATAAAGCACACTACCCATTTTATGATAAAATTTTATAATACACTAACGAGGAAGATTGAGGTTTTTAGACCGTTAAAGGATAAAGAAGTTGGGTTTTATAGTTGCGGCCCTACTGTTTATAATTTTGCTCATATAGGCAATTTTAGGAGCTTTGTTTTCTATGATCTATTAAAGAGGTATTTAAAATACAGGGGCTTTAAGGTAAAACATGTTATGAATATAACTGATGTTGATGACAAAACAATAAGGGACTCTAAAAAAGAGGGAATATCACTTAAGGAATTTACTGAGAGATACACAAAATACTTTTTAGAAGATTTGCAAACAATGAACATTCAAATGCCAGATGTGATGCCAAAAGCAACAGAACACATAAGAGAGATGATAGATCTAATTAAAAAACTAATTGAAAAGGGTTATGCATACAAAGCAGAAGATAATTCAATTTACTTTAGCATTTCAAAATTTAAAGATTATGGAAAATTATCTCATATTAAACTTGAAAACCTAAAAGCAGGTGTTAGAATAAACACTGATGAATACACGAAAGAAAATGTTCAGGACTTTGCTCTTTGGAAAGCTTATAGTGAGGAAGATGGAGATGTATTTTGGGAAACAGAACTTGGAAAAGGAAGGCCAGGATGGCATATTGAGTGTTCTGCAATGTCAATGAAATACTTAGGAGAAACATTTGACATTCATACAGGAGGAGTTGATTTAATATTTCCACACCACGAGAATGAGATAGCACAGAGTGAGGGAGCAACTGGAAAAGAATTTGTTAGATATTGGATTCATTCTGAATTCTTATTAGTTGATGGAAAGAAGATGTCAAAATCACTAGGAAATTTTTATACTTTAAGGGATGTTCTAAATATGGGTTATAAACCAATGGCAATAAGATACCTTTTATTATCAGCTCATTATAAGCAACAGTTGAACTTTACTTTTGAAGCGTTAAAATCAGCAGAGAACACTGTTGAAAAACTTTATGACTTTATGAGGAACTTATTAGAAATAATAAGCAAGAAGCAGAAAGGAAAATTAAGCCAAGAAGTAAAACAACTTATAAAAAAGACAAAAAAAGAATTTGAAAAATATATGGATAATGATTTAAAAATATCGGAGGCGTTGTCATCTGTTTTTGAGTTTATGACAAACATAAACAAATTAATATCTGAGAATAAGCTTAATTCGAAAGATGCTAAAAAAGTTTACGAATTCATGCTAAAACTAGACGAAGTTCTTGGATTAAGATTAAGTGAAGTTAAAAAGCCAGAATTAATTAAAGAAGAAGAGGAAAGCACTGTTGAAGAAGTTAATGAATTGTTGGAAAAAATAAAAAATAAGGGTTTTGATGAGGAAATTGTAAGAAAATTAGTTAAGATAAGAAATTATTTTAGGAACAAAAAGAATTTTGAGATTTCTGATCTAATAAGGAAAGAACTTTTAGAGTTAAAAATTATTCTTAGCGATTCAAAAGAAGGAACAAAATGGTATAAAGAATAATATGTTTTAGTCAATAAATATTCTATTTTACAGTTTTGTTCAAAACAAAAAATTTATAAAAAAGACCGTTTAACCACTTAGAAGTAAATTTTTACAAAATCTAAAACATTTAAAGCAATAATAAAAAATAAAAAAATATTTGGTAAAATGGAATCCCCACTAGAATTCAAGGTTTTTTATGACGAAGTTATAAGAAAACCATCAGAAAATCTGGCAATAAACAAACTTTTTAGGCAGTTAATAGAAGAGAATAAAGCAAGTTTTACAGGAAGGATTTACAAAAGCAGTGAGGGTGTAATAATAGGAAATAATCAGAGTTTAGGAGATATAAATCTCGATTATTGTTCTAGCACGGGTTATGAAATATTAAGAAGAGAAACAGATGGAGGAGCAGTAATAACAAACAAAGATTCTATTTTAACTTATTCTCTATTTTTTAGAAAATCATTAAACAATAGCATCTCAAAAGAGGATTACTACAAACTTATTTTGATTCCACTTTCAAGAAATCTTAATCAAGCATTAAAAGGCAACAACCCCAATAAAATTGAATTTGAAATAAGCGGCGATTATTATTTAACATATTCTAAGAATAATAATAAAACTTTGATAAAAGAGAATATACCTCTACAAAGGCATTTTGTTTATATGGATGAGCATACTGTTCAATTTGATGGTTTTGTAAATTTAAAAAAACCAGACGTCAATGAGATCTCAAAAATAATAAATCTTAGAGAATTTTATTCAAAAAACGGCAACAGAATAATCTTAGCTGGTGAGAAAGCATACGATCTTAATGGAATGAGTCTTGAAATAAACACAGAAGATGTCAAAATGGATTATAGATTAAAGAAAAGCGAGAAGCAAGAGCTTGAAAAGATACAAGGATTGGAAGACCTATTAATAAAGGACATATTCTTGGAAGTGTTAATTAACACTTTAAAAGACACATTTGGGGCAGAAATAATAAAAAATGAGAAAGATAAAAATAAAAGGGTTTATGGCTTCTTAGAATTTTCTCAAATTAAAGAAGTAAAACAAGAATTTTTAAAAACACTAAGCGAAGAAGATTCTATCAAATACAAAAAAAATCTTGGAACATGTTTTGTAGATTTATTTGGAGAAGAGAAAGCATTTACAAGGAAAAATAGAAAAAACAATAAAATTATTTTAAAGAAATAAAAAAATTAGAATATTTCAAAAACTTTATATATTCATATTTAAATTTATTATTTTTATGGTTTATACTATCAAGCTTGACCAGGTTGAATTTCGTTACAAGCATGTTGCTCCAATAAAACCATTATATGAAACACTAAAGGACTGGTTTATGGAGCATGATTATAAAGATCCTTACGGCGGAGAAAGTTACCTTGAAACTTTATACTATGTTGACGAGTCACAATACGGGCATAATTATTGGATCTGGTGGAGGGCATTTAAGAATATAAATTCTCAAATAAGATTTGCACTAAATTTTGACATGTTAGGATTAGCAGTAGAAGATGTTCAAGTTGTTTGGCAGGGAAAAAAATACAAAGCACAGAATGGAGAATTCACATTTTTTATTAATGGAAGAGTCGAAGTGGATTACAAAAATCAATGGGAGAAAACACCAATAATAAAACCATTCATTGAAGTAATGTTGAAGAGGATTATGAAAAAGGATTTAGAAGCATATAAGAGAATGCTTGAAAGGGACATAAGAGAACTTCAAGCATTTATAAAAACATACTATATGGCCCCACAATTCGTAAAAGAAAAAGAAAGTTATCATCCTTTAAGAGGATACGGTTATGCTTAATTATGCTATATTAATCATTTTTTAAAAATTTTAATCATAAAAATAAAACAAAAATTTTATAAATAGCCCATTTTTCTAAAAAAAGAATAAAATTAAGAAGGCTTTTTTTGTTTTGAACATTAAAAAATTAATTAAGCAAGCCTCCGTAGCTTAGTAGTTATAGCGGCTGACTTGTAATCAGCAGGTCGGGGGTGCGAATCCCCCCGGAGGCTTTTTTTTAAAATCGTATCGTAAGGATTATAAATACAAGAACAATATTTCTTAATCATGCATAGAGAGTTCTTTGCAAAAAGATACGAAGAAATTAATGGCAAGATCGTTGAATTTAAATTAAAACCATCATTAAGGGTTAATACATTAAAGATCTCTCCTAAAGAATTAAAAATAAGGTTAGAAGAAAAGGGGGTTAAACTTGAAAGGATAAAATTTGTAAATAACGGTTTTTATTATGAAAGCAAATTTTCTTTAGGAGCAACAACAGAATATTTATTGGGCTATTATTATTTGCAAGAAGCAGCTTCGATGATTCCAGCAGAAGTTCTAAATCCTAACAATAAAGATTTAGTTCTGGACATGGCTGCTGCTCCTGGTTCAAAAACAACACAAATCTCACAAATAATGAACAATCAAGGTTTGATAATTGCTTTTGAAAAAAATCCAAAAAGAGCGTTTGCTCTTAAAAACAATGTCGAAAGAATGGGCTGCAAGAATGTTTGTGTAATAAATGAAGACATTCTAAATCTTAAAACAAACATTCAATTTGATAAAATACTATTAGACGCGCCTTGTTCTGGGAATTATCTTAGCCAAAAGGGTTGGTTCTCAAAAAGGGATCTCAATGGAATAATTAGAAACTCTGAATACCAAAAAAAATTAATTAGAAAAGCACACGAATTGCTTAAAGAAAATGGAATTTTGGTCTATTCAACATGCTCTTTAGAACCAGAAGAAGATGAAGAGGTTGTTGATTTTGCTCTAAAATTAGGATTCAAGATTTTACCAACACAAATAAAAATAGGTGATGAAGGAATAACTAAATTTAAAGATAAAAATTTTAGTGAGGACTTAAAATTTGCTAAAAGATTGTGGCCTTATAAGACAAAGACTCAAGGCTTTTTTATTGCAAAACTAAAAAAGGTAATTTAATATGATAAAAATATTAAATGATAAAAACCTTAAAAAGGAATTAAATTCTTTGTTCAAGTTTCTTAATTCTCTTGGCATAAAAAATCAAGATGAAATCTTAAGAAAAATATTAGATTCAGAAGATCATGCTAAAAATAAAAAAATTTTAGTAATGATCTCGAATTCTGATTTAAATTTAAGCGAAGTTTTTTTGTTAGAAAAAGAAAAATTTGATTTGATAGAAAATAACTTCAAAGATTATAAAATACTAAGTTTAGGACTAAAAATTGGTTCTTTAAAAAATAATTTTAAGAATTTTATCCCCTCACAAAGATTTTTAGATTTAATATTAAGAAAAACAGATTTCAAATTGAATTATTTAATAGTTAATGAAAAATCAGAATGGTTGTTCATATGCAAGAGAGACATCTTTAAAAATGGAATTTTAAACAAAAATCATGTTCTTGGAGATAAATTCTTAGTTTTGAACAGCAAAAGAGAATGTATAGGAATAGCTGGTTTAAAAAACAAAGATTCAATCATAAAGAATATTTTTGATATTGGAGATTTCTTAAGAAGAGAAAAATTTTTATGAATGCGTTATTTAATAGAAAAATTATTCAAATTTATACTTGTAAAGGTTAAGATATGATTTTATTGTGTTTATCAAACCTTGAGTGTCTTCTTTTAGTTTTTCCTCAAAACTATCTATATAACCCTTATAAATATACTTGTCAAAAACAATCCTTAAGAAATAATAAAATGGAGTTGTTTCCCACCTGTTTTCATAATCAGTATTTAAGAAAGCATCAATTACAATATTCAACTCACCCCTTTGCATGTGCACCTTTTTGCCATCTTGTTCAACAACAACATCCTTTAAATTGTATATTGTTATGTAAATCCTAATTTCATTCTTAACATAATCAGTTATCTTTTTCCAAGGCATAAGTTCAATTTCAACATACTTACCATTTTCGCTTATGTGCTCATGATGTCTTATCTCTCTCTTATCATATCCTTTTTCTCTAAAATACTTGTCAATTATTTGATATAGTTCCTGAACACTAAAAATTCCATTATATTCAATTTTTAATTGTTCTAAAACAAGATATTTCTCTGCCATTTTATCCTATTGTCTTTATTTTTATTTTAATATTTTTGTTTTAATAAAATGTTCCGGTTCCTTCCATTTCAAGATACTTTTTAACAGCATCAAAAAACCTTAAAATCTCATAATACAATGGATCCATATGCTTAAAATCAAGATCTTGCTTAATAACAGCCTTTTCAAAAACACTCTGCAATTTTACTAAAAAAGGAGTTTTATTCCACCTTGACTCTCCAAAATCATCAGGATATCCTGTTTCAATCCTTCCAGAAAATGTTAAAGTCATTCTTGCTTTAATCATCTTCTTTTTAATGTCATTCTTTATAACCTCAATTTCATCAACAGGAGTTTCTCCAGGCCCATCACCATAAAGGTGCATTACAACTGTAATTACATGCATTACATAAGGATCAGCTTTTCTTTTAGCTTCCCACTCAAACTCAATCTCTGCTGTCTTATACTTCATAACCTTTTCATTAAACTCAAAACCCCTTTTTTCAAGATATTCTACCATAAACTTATACAGTCCTTTCAAATCAAAAATTCCCCTATAATGTAGAACTTCGTAAAGTCCTGCTCTTGAAAAATCATATACTGTCATAACACACTCTTTTTTTGTTCTTATTTTTATTCTTTTATTAAAATATAAGATAAAATCTCTTTATTATTTAAAAATCTTTTTCTTATTTAAAATCTTTTTGTTATTTTGCAAATATTAGATTAAAATTCATAAATATTTTTAAATACAAAATTATTTTTTTTTGTTATGACTAAAAAAAACAAGGAAGCTTTAGAAAACAAACAAAGAGAAGAAGATAAATCAGAAAAAGAAGGTTTCTCATCCAACATTACAGAATTGAAAAACCAGGTTTGTCCAATATGCCATGAAAAAACACTAACACTCACAGAATCAGAAACAGAAATTCCTTACTTTGGTTTGACATACTTATTCAGTATGACCTGTTCAAACTGTAAATTTCACAAAGCAGATGTTGAATCAGCTGAACAAAAACCTCCTGTAAGATACTCAATAGATGTTTCAGGTGAAGAGGATTTAAAGATAAGGGTTGTAAAATCCAGCAGTGCAACATTAAAAATTCCAAGGATTGTTGAAATAACTCCAGGACCAGCTTCTAATGGTTATGTCACAAACATTGAAGGAGTAATAAAGAGAGTAAAACACATGTTTGAAGCTCAAAAGGATGTTGAAGAAGATAATGATAAGAAAAAGGAATATTACAAACTAATAAAAAAACTAAATAGGGTTTTGTGGGGAAGTGAAAGCATTAAAATAATAATTGAAGATCCAACAGGAAATTCTGCAATAATCTCTGAAAAAGCAAAAGTTGAAAAATTAAAAATTTCAAACAAGGCACAGACAGAATGATTTTTTAATTTTAAAATTTATCTAATACTTCTTAAAAATTAATTCTTTTTCTGTTAAATAATTTAGGACTTTTTTAAAATATTCTCTTTTTGAAATTATTATT
>JAWBOW010000007.1:0-27045 GCA_038825775.1 Candidatus Woesearchaeota archaeon
TAACTTATAACTTTTATCTCACTCAAATTTAATTTTATATTACTTGGTTTTATTGCAAGTATTCTAAATTTAGGAGCATTTTCAGAAGCAACATCTAATCTTGCATACACTTCTTTTGTTTCAACGCCATTTTGTTCTAAATAATCTTTATAATCAAGAGATGTTCTTAAGCAACTGTATGATAATTCAGCATAAAAATCATTTGATAAATTTTCCCAATATTGAATGCACGCATAAATTTGTTGTAACGAATAAAAATCATAATAAAAATACTTTATGTTGTATTGTTTTAAAAGTTCCCTTCTTAATGTTTCATTATTTCCGTAAAGAATAATAGCAGCATCTGCTTCTCTCTTATTAGCATCAACAAAAGGACTAGCATGAGTTCTTCTTAAAAAAATAACCTTTCTTCCTGTTAGGGCATTAAGTGCAAATGATGTTTCTCCATGAGGAGTTATTATAACATCATTATCATCAGTATTTTGAATTATAAAGTTTGCAATCTCAAATTGTGTTTTTGTTAATGTATCAAAATTAAAACCTATTTTTGTCCAACGATCATTCTTGAAATTTTTTATTCCAATAACAAGACCACTTAAAACTAAAATTACTATGAAGCACAAAACCATTATTTTATAATTCTGATTCTTGTTTAATTTGTAAATAAAAAACATACCAGAAAATGCGAATAAACTTCTTAAAATTCCAAAATTACTTATAAAACCATAATAGCCAAAAGAAGTTTTTATTAACGGTTCTGTAATGTACGGGTGTATTATTCCTAAAAAGCTTGTAATAAAAAATAATTTAATTAAGATATTTCTTTCACTCTTAAAAGAGAATAATGATATAACTCCTAAAAAAACTAAAATTGTAATTATGGTTTGATAAAAGTTTTGGAAATCAAAAAAAACACCTTTTAATGTTTGTAATATAACTATTATTTTTCCTTGGGATCCGTAATAAGCATACTCTTGCCAAGGATTAAGAGTTTTTCCATGATAATAAACAATTAATGGTCCATAATAAAGTAATGCTATCGGAACTCCTATAAGAAATATTAAAAAATATTTTTTTATTATTTTAAGTATTTCAATTAATTTAGAATACATCTTTTGTTTCTTATGATTTTTAGATTTAAAATTAATTGTGATTTCGTATAAGAATAAGATTGCTAAGAATAATGACATGCTTAAAAATGCAGCAACATGGCTTAAACCACTAATTCCTAATATCACACCAACAAGTATGATTCTTAAAAAATCTTTTTTATTATTTAGTTGGTTATTAATTACTAAATAAAAACTTAGTGGTTGTAATAATATTAAAGCATAATTGTAAAAAGTTGTTGGCACAGCAACTGGAATTCCAGAGGAATAACTAATAGCAAACAATAATGCAAATGTTTTATCCTTAAATAAAAACTTCCCTAAAATATAGGAGAATAACATTGAAAGTGCAACAATAACTAGTGGAAATAACATCGCTGCCTTTAAAATACTTATAAAGAATATTTTTGAAAATAGGAATATTAGGATATAAAGTAACCAAGGATAGTGTTGCCACTCATTTAGGTAATGTGAGCTTTTAAAAACAGAACCGCCATTATAAAGATGCAACACGTTTCCAAAGTGATAATAAACATCCCCCCCATAGAGTGGGCCAGGAAGTTGTTTTAGGCTATTGAGTATTTGAAATTCATAAATTAAAATAACGCACAACAAAATTATAAAAGCATAATCTTGCCATTCAAGTTTTATCCTCAAAAAACCACCCATAAAATATTTTGCTAAAAATCTTTTAATCTTAAAAAATATTATTTATATCTTAAAATTTTTTATTTTTTCTTTTGTTTTGCATTTCACAATAACTTTTCACAAAAATATAACAACAATTATTTTAATTTTGAATTTATAAATTTTGTTTTTTTTCTTTTTATTCTTTCTTATTTAATTCTTAAAACTCTTACCTTAAATATTAGTGTTTTATTAGCAAGTTCTCCTTCTTTATAACCTTCTTCTGGACTTACAACAATTATTTTTTCTTGGCCAACACTCATTCCTAAAACGCCTTTGTCAAAACCACTAATTACTTGTCCAGAACCAACTTTAAATTCTAAAGGACTCCTAAACAGGTAATCTTTAAAATTAGAGTCCTTTGTTATGTTTAACCTTTCAAAATTCTTTATTGAGGAATCAAAAACAGTTCCATTCTCAAAATAACCAATGTAATCCACAACAACATAATCACCATTACTAACAATCTCTTTTGGTTTCCAACTTACATTCCAAACATAAACATTTGTTCCAAAAACTCCTGACTCGTGAGCATAAAGCTTGAAGTGATTAAGACCAACACCATCCATAAAGTATAATCTAGTAAATAAGCTCTTAGAAACTTCTTTTGAACACCAAAAAGCCATTGGTTGTTCTTTATTCAACAAGATAACAATTGTGTAAGGAAACTCTGAGTTGTTGAATTCCTTTTCTATTATTCCATCGTTTGTTGCAAAAACAACAGATAATGGCTTAATATTTCTATTACCTGTTGGAATGCTAACATCTAATTTTTCCAAATCAACAACACTTGGCAAGTACTGGCCTTGAAGTGTGTTTATGCAATTGAGTTTTGTATCATTAACAATAGAGCATGTTGTTAGTCCTGTTATAAATCCTGGCCAAGGAGAAACCCAAGCTTCCTCTTCTCTTGAACTTAATATTAAGATTTCATTATAGTATCTTTTAGCTTCTTCTGGGCTTATATTCAAGTTTTGTACTAAGTAATCAATAGAGTTTTTACCCCTTGTTTTTACAGCATTAAGTATTTTTGCTTTTTTAAAATCCCAAAGCCCAAAGTGAGCCCAAACATTTGCTTTTCCAATCATATCCTCACTTGTTATCAAATAATTCTCAGGTGGTTCGCAGTGAGTATAGTTTAATATCTTAACAATTCTTTCCTCACTAAAACCAATTTCTTTGAGGTAATCAGAAGCATTTTCCTTGCTCATCATTATAATCTTTCTAACAACACCTACAGAAATTTCAGTATCATTAAATTCTTTATCAACTTCTTCAAAAGCGTTGTTAGAACCACAATCAAGCATTCTCAAAATAGCAACGCTCTCATCCTCATTATCACTCACTAATAACCTGCCAAGCCAATAAGCTTGTGGAGAGTTTTGAGAAGCTCCGTCTGCAGTGACACTTCTATTTGCAAAGTACTTAAACCAATGTCCAAAATCCCACCAAGAGTTTATTATTGCATTACTACTGGCGTTCTCGTTAATTTTTGTTAGAGCATTATACCATGTTTTATTTATGCTTGGCATGAATGTTCTTCCAGCTTCTATTCCTGCTTTTACAGGAACAATCATTAGAACTAGTATAAATGCAAAAACAATGATTTTTAAAACACTATCATTCTTTAATGAGAATGTCTTTGAAAGCCATTTTCCAGAGAACTCAACAAGAAGCCCTAATTCTATTCCCAAGAGTATTGTAGCAACAGGCATTAGCAGAACTAAAAATCTTATTCCAACTAAGCTTGCATAAATAGCAACACTAAGCCAAACAAAAAAGATTATTGGTAAGAGCAAATGATGAATTATTTTCTCATGTTCTTTCTTTTTTAAAGCAATAAGGAATAAACCAAAGAATAAGACTAAAACAATCATTATTTGTATGAATTTAGAACTATAACCGTTACCCAAAGCTCCTAATATTTCATTCCAACTTCCTGGATTAAGCTCAGCGACTGTTGTAAAAATATTAGGCCACAATGTTTGCTTTACACTTGCTTTTAATTCTTTTGATCTTATTGCTTCTATTGGTGCATCAAAATAAGTGCTTGGACTCCTAAATAAACTAACAAACACAAAAGAAGAAAACAAGTATGTTAAAATAATTAGTGCATACTTTATTGTATTTTTTTCTTTAAAGAATTCTTTTATTCTTAAAAAACTGTTTCTTTTTGTTAAGAACAAATAAATAAATATTATTAACAAGTAAAGCACAAAAGAAATTCCTAAAATATCAAACAAATACCACCAACCATTCCATGATAATGCAAAAAGCCCTGTGAAAAAACCACTTAAAGAAGCATAAACTAATCTTGTTTTATTATCTTTAGCATATAGTGCTTCTATAAAAGCCCAAATTATCAGCAATGGAAATAAAACATTGTAAATATCATCATCAGAACCAGCAGTTCTTCTTATTAAAAAAGCATTAACAGTTATTAGCAGTGATGCTAAAAAACCACCATACTTTCCAGCAACCCTATTTCCAATCAAAAAAGCTAGTATTGCAATAACAATTGACAGAATTACAGGAACATAAAATGATGCCTGCATTAATGTTAAGTCCTTTTCAAAAGGTTTTAGCATCTTATAAACAAAGAATATCATGTAAGGATGGATTGCAGGATAAGCATATGTCCCAA
Source organism: Candidatus Woesearchaeota archaeon (assembly GCA_038825775.1). GTDB lineage: Archaea > Nanobdellota > Nanobdellia > Woesearchaeales > WAPY01 > JAWBOW01. The sequence continues at coordinate 4,441 of JAWBOW010000007.1, forward strand.
TAGGAGCAACCATTAACTTATCATATGGTTTTCCATCTCTTATTTCATCACCATACATTCCTTTTTCTAATAAGTTTCTTGCATATCTTAACCAATGATAAGAATCTAAATCACCCAAAAAAACATATGTTTTGTTATTACTTTGATATTGGAATTCTTTTTTTAAGTATTCTGCAGTTTGTCTAATTTGGGTTTCTATTTGTTCTTTGTTTGTTTTAAGCAATTCATTAAAATTATTTTCAACATAAGCATTCTTTTGTTCTTCTGGTAAATTAGGAAATTGTTTGTCAATTTGACTTCTTAAATTTTGTTTTATCTGAAAATAAACATGATTCCTTGAAATATCATCCACAATTCCAAGTTTTGTTGGCAATAATCTAATATATAAAGTAAATATAATAATCAAAGCAATTATTATTAAGTTTAAGTTTTTTGACAATAATTTCTTTGTTTTTTTTAAATCAAACTTTAACTCCTCTTCAACATCTTCTTCCTCAGAATGTTTTTTTCTGTTTTCTTCTTTTCTTTCTATTTTTTTGCTCTTTTTCTTTTTAAAAGGATTTAGTTTTGAAAAGTCAATACTTATTTCTTCTTCCTGCATTAAAACCACCACCAAAAATAATTTTGTGCTTAAATATTAAAAATTTTATTTTTTAATTATTTTTTAATAGTGTTTTAATTTATTCTTTATTAATCTTACCTTTATTTTGCTTTTTATTTTTGATTTTTTTGATTTTTTATTCATATTTTAGCTTTCAACTGCTTAGAAAGAAATAAAAAAAGAAAATAGCACTCAAAAATAGTAAAATTTATAAATAAGTGAATGTTAGTATGAGATTTGATACTTAAAAGCAAACAAAAGAGCGGAGAGGATAAAAATGGAAGATGTTTCTAAAACAACCTTAGCAATTTTGCTTGTTCTTACAATAATTCTTTCAATTATTGGAACTTGGACAACAATATCAACACTAAATAAAGTTGGTCATAAGGAAGAGCAAAAATACAATAATAACGGAATTGTTTCTTTAACAATAGCAAAACCACAAGATGAAGGCTTTAAAGAAGCAAGAGTAAGCCTTTCTATTGTAAAAGAAGAAAAAGGAGGTTAAAAAATGGTAAAGGAAATATCTAATAGAACATTAGCTGTGCTTTTGGTTTTGGCATTGGCAATATCTATATTTGGAACTTTTCTAAGTTTGCAAAAAATTTCAAGATTAGGAGTAACTGGTTTTGCAACAACAGGTATAACTAATTTGACAATAGCAAGCACAAAATCGATTAATGTTCAAGTTGCGAATATTGATTTTGGTTCTGGTTATGCAACAGCTGGAACAACGTGTGTTATGGAAAGTAACGCAACTGGCCCAGAAACAAACTGTAATGGGGTTGGTAGTGCAGGGATTGATTGGAACGAAAGACCATTACAAAACTATGGTGGGAATCCTTACTTTGTTATAAATAATACAGGTAACGTGAATACAAATGTTAGTGTTAATGCTACAGATGATGCAACAGAATGGATTGGAAATTATGCTAATGTTGGTGCTTGGATTGCAGGACACGAGTCAACACAATCACCAGATGCTTGCGGAACAATAAATACAGAATATCAAACATTAGGAAAAGGCACACCAGTTGTTATATGTACAGGAACAGGATTAAATTGGGTGGATGGAAACGACACAGTATATGCTGCTGTTAAAGTAAGTATTCCATCATCAGTTCCTCCAGGAACTAATAAACACACAACAGTAACATTTTACACATTACCATAAAAGAATTTTTTATTTTTTTTATATTCTTAATTTTTAAGGAGGACAGATTTTTTGGAGTAAAAAAATTTTATAATTAAAAATAATAAAAGTTTTTAAAAACACTTGAAGAATAATTTTTTTATCTTAGTAATTTTGATTTAGAATCTTAAAAATCCATTTTTTATTAAACTATTAGGGAAAAGTTGAGTAAAAAATGTTAATAAAAAATATATTTTTTTAAAATTTTAGCAAATTTAGCAAATAAAATAAAAAAGAGCTGTTTTAAAATGAAGGATCAATGTTTTGCAAAAACCCTTTTGATTTTTTTATTATTTATTGTCATATCAAAAAATGTTTTTTGTATTGGATTAACTCCTTCAGATATTCTTGTTTATTACGAACCTGATAAGGAAGTAACTTTAAACTATGCAGTTAGCAACACCCTTGATTTTGGAATAAATGCATCATTATTTATTACTGGAAATTTATCAGAGTATTTTCAATTAAGCACAAACAATGTTTTTTTAGGGCCTAAAGAAGCAAAGCCATTTACTTTAAAATATAAGCTTCCTTATGGTTTAAGCCCGGGAGTTTATGTTGTTTATTTAAATGCTCTTGAAATAAGAGAACAAACAAATCAAGGCATAGGAGCAAGGGCTTCTGTAATTGACAAAATAATAATAAGGGTTCCTGAAAAGGGAAAGTATATTGAAGCAAACTTAAGAGTTGATGATGTTGAAATTAATAAGACAACAACTGCTTATGTTGAAATTTCAAATTTTGGAGAGGAAACAATAAACTCTTTATACGCAGAAGTTGAGTTTTTAACACTAGACAATAAAACAATTTCAAAAGCAAGAACTTCAAGCTATAATTCTCTAAAGACCTTTGAAAAAACAACTCTAAAAGCAAGTTTTGATACAACAGGTCTTGAAAAGGCAACATACAAAGCAATGGCAATTGTTTATTATGATTCTTTATCTAAAGAAACAAACTATGCAAATTTTAGAATTGGAAGTGTTGAGATTAAAATAATCAATTTTACAAGAAAAGCATATGAGGGAATAATAAACAAGTTTAATGTTACAGTTGAGAACAAGTGGAACACGCCTGTTAATTTTAGTTTAGAAGTTTTAATAAAAATGAATAACAAAACAGTCCAAACAATAAATTTTTATCCAACTTTATTAAAACCATTCGAAACAAAAACACTTAATTCTTATTTGGACGCAACAAATTTAGAACTAGGAGTTTATGAAGTTGAAGCAAACGCATACTACAATAATATGAAAGACACTCTTCTTGGAAATCTTGAAATTGTTGAGTTACCAAAGGAAAAACTTGAAGCATTCAATTATTCTTATATCTTTGGAATTCTATTGCTCTTAATTATTCTCAATGTTTTTTGGTTCGCTATAATGAAAAAGAAAACTTCAAAAAAGGATTCTACAGATGAAGAAAAAGAACAGAAATAAATAATTTTTTTAAAATGAAAAGCAGAAGTAAGAATAAAAACAAAAAGATTAACATTTTTTTATTTTTTGTTGAGAAAAACCAGAAATTCCTTATTGTCTTGTTTTCTATTGCAGTAATTCTTCTTTCAATCTTCTTAATAAAAATTTTTTCATTGCAAAAAAGTTTAAGCCAAAAATATTTTGAGCAAAGGGTTCCTATTTCAATAATTGTTGGATCTTCAAGCACAATCTTTGTTAATGCACAAACAGACGCTTTTCACTTAGGAGGAGGACCTCCTGGTTCTACAATAACAAATAACTTTAATATAACAAACATTATTGATAGAAATATTCTTGTAAGAATTTATGTAAACGGCTCAATAAGAGAATGGGTTGTTTTTTCAGAAAACAATTTTGTCTTAAAGCCAGGAGAAACAAAGAACATCATTCTAACTGTAAATATACCAAGTGACGCTCTTGCCCAAGTTTATAACGATAGTTTTGTTGTAATAAAACAATCTATAATATAAGTCATTAGATTCCAATTTAATTTTTTGATAATTATTTTCTTGTTTTTTTATACACAATGGATACTGATTGGTAGCTTTGATCAGTATTCTGAGTATCATAAATATATCAAAATGATATATTAAATAAATATACTTAATGTTTTTTTATAATAAATAAAGAAAGATTTATATATTAGTATATCAAATTGATACATAATGGATACTTTGCTTCACATAAGGATAGGCAAGGAGCTTAAGAAGAGAATAGACGAGTTGGTTGAAGCAGGAGTTTTTTCTAATCAAGCAGAGGTAGTAAGGGAAGCTCTTAGAAGCTTAATTCTCAAGTATGATAAGGAATTCTTATATTTGATTAAAAACAAGAAAGATGAATATAATGATAAAAAAACCAAAAGACAAAAAAATGAAAGAGGACTCGTCAAAAAATGAGAACATCAAACAATCTTATATTTATCTTGGTATTGATCCTAATATCAATAAATATTTTCAACATTTACTCATATTACAAGATTGGGTTTCAAAAGATTTCAGGCAGAGTTACTTCTGGATTGATTCATCTTTGCATAGGCAAACCCTCAATAATAAACATTGTATATCCAAAAGAGTGGGATGTTTTAAAAGGAGTGGTTAATGTGAGTGCAATAGCAACAAACCCTGATGGTCCACACTATGTTGAATGGACTTTGTTTAGTTATGGAATTTCATCCCTTAATGATTTCTGTCAAGATTACTATGACGGAGACACTTTGTATTCTTGTGTTTTAAACACATCCCAACTTCCCGAGGGAAATTGTAATTATATTTTTATGGCAAGGTGTCAAGGACCTTGCTCACAATCAGGAACAACCCATTATTATATTTCAATAAATAACATCGACCAAGAACCAATATGGAATAATTTTAAAAACAACATTACTACAAATTTCTCAAAATTCACTTCCTGGGATAATATAAGCAATGCAGTTATTGGAAAACCAAATAAAGTTGTTATAAATTTTTCAGGACAAACAATAAACTTTGACAATGCTGATTTGGATTCTTATCTTTTAATAGAACACAATTACTTAAACATAAACATTGATGCTTTGAAGTGCTTAAGAAAACCAGCAAGAGTTACATTTTATAATTTAAGCTTTGATATTCCAAAAATCTTAAGAAACAATCAAGTTTGTGTTTCTCCTTTGTGCTCATTAGTTTCTTATGATTCTGACTCAGTAACATTTGATGCAATATACCTAAACGGAATTTATAATGTTACAGAAGGAGCAACTTTAAATTTAGAATTGTTTGACGCCTCTGATTTTAGAGAGGTTTATGTGAAGGAAGAGATGAGTTTTTATGCAAACTTAACAAATTCTATCGGAAGAATAATAAACTTTAGTGATGTTTATTGTGACATAATAATAAATATTACAAACACTTCTAATCATGAAAGAATGAGTTTTAATTCTGATCTTCAAGTTTATGAGTTCAAAAAAACATTCTACAAAGCAGGAAACTTTACTTTTAAAGTTATTTGCAACGCGACAACACGCTATTATGATATTATAGAAAACACATCAACATTTACAATAACAAACAGACCACCAATATTGATTAACATAATTCCAAACCAAACTTGGCTTGAAAACACAATTGTCTCAGGACTTGATTTGGATGATTATTTTATGGATCCTGACGGGGATAAACTCACATACACTCATTCTCCTGTCCCAAACATTATGATAAACATATCTCCAAATAATGTTGTGACTTTTACTCCACAAAACTGGTGGTATGGAAACAGAACTGTAATATTTTATGCATTTGATCCTTATAATGCATCAAATGAAAGCAACATAGTTTATCTTACAGTTATTCACGTTCCAAGACCTGAATTAGAACAATCAAAAATTGGTGGTGGAGGAGGAAGTGGTTTTTCAGAACAGAGCATGCTTTGCACTCCGAAATGGGAGTGTAGCGACTTTGGCTTGTGTCTTGCAACAGGTATAAGGGTTAGAAAGTGTGTTGATGTTAATAATTGCCAAAATGAAAACCTTGGAAAGCCAAAAGAATTTGAATATTGCAATTATACACCAACTTGTTTTGATTTGTTAAAAAATGGAGACGAAGAAGGGGTTGATTGTGGTGGTCCTTGTAAGCCTTGTCCTTCATGCTATAATCTAATACAAGATCAGGGAGAAACAGGGGTTGATTGTGGTGGTCCTTGTAAGCCTTGTCCTTCATGCAATAATGGAATACAAGATTTTGGAGAGGAAGGAATTGATTGTGGTGTAATATGCAATAAGAGTTGTGCAAGCATAGAAATTCCTGGAAGGATTAAGAAAAAAATTTCAAACATTACGGTCTTATTGATTATGTCATCAATAATATTTATTTTCTCTTCAACTTATTTGGTTTTAAAGAAGCTCAAAAAAGAAAGAGAAGCAATAATACCAAAATCCTTGATTTTAAAATCAGAACTTAATTCAAGGATTAACGATTTAATAAAAAGTTTTGCACAGGGTAATTTTAATTATAATGAAATACAAGCAGTTTTTAGAAAATTAGTTTCAGAGACATTTGGAATAAACTATGAATTCACAACAAAAGAACTTGAAAATGAAATCAATAATTTAGAATTGAACCAAGAATTAAAAAATAGAATAATTAATTTTTCAAATATTATTGAAAGCAAAAGATTTAGTGATGAAGAAATGAGTCCGACAGAGTATGAAAATAAAATCAATGAATTAAAAGAACTCATTGAAGAGGTTTTAAATCCAATAATCGCAAATGAAATAAGTCTTTTAGAAGAGGAACTAAAAATAAAGGGCTTTGTATCTAAAATAAATAAATATATACGAGAAATACAAAATGATTTAAAAGAAAACAAAATACAAAGAGCAAGATTAGAATATCATAGATTAAAATATTATTATTCAAAACTTCCTGTTGAATTAAAGAAAAGATATTATTCAAAAATAATACAATTATATGATGAATTAAACAAAAAAGTATAATAAAAAAATAGTTATAAAATGATAAGAAAAAAAGAATTTAAACAACATCACAGGATTAAAGCATTATTAATTATACTCTTATTAGTTTTTGTGCTTTCTTTGATTATTGACTATAATGATTTTTCTTTTAATTTTAATTTATTAAAAAATAAGAATTTAATAACAGGACAAGCAGTATATAATCCAGAATTGCAAGAAAACAAGAAAATAGTTGTTTTAAACCCAAAATCAAACCCTGTTGTTTTTGGAGAGTGGATTATTAATTTTACAACTAATGGAATTGGTAATCTTACAATAAGGGCAATTAACGGAACTTTCTTTGAGTATGATGTCAAATTCTTAAAGCTATATTGTGATGGATTTGACACAAAAACAGACTATTCTGGTGCAAAGATCTTTTATGAAAATTGGAGTTGTAATCTTGGAACTCTTGTTTTATTAGTTTTGACTCCTGGAAAGCACTATTTAGAATTTAGTTTTTTGGACGATAAGGCTTTTGCAGAAAATTATGCATGTGATGATTCCACAAGGCCAATAATAAATGATGCTTATGAGCAATACTCTTATGAGGGAATCTTATTTTCAAAAACAATGGACGTAACAGACCCATCAGGATATCCAATTGTTTATTATGATATTTATGTCTCTGTAAATGATACGCTGAACATAACGATAAACAAGGATAACGGTTTAATAACATTTTTGCCAGAAGATGATGATTTTGGTGAGCATTTAGTTCAATACTTAGCTAAGAATAATGAGAGTTGCTTAGGATCAAAATGGATTACTATTGTTGTTTATGACAGGCCTAATATAACTTCATTTTATCCTTATCAAACCAATATTTCGATTTATGAGAATTCAACACAGTTGTTTAATGTAACTGTTTTGGACAGAAATTATGAAAACAATTTAACTTACTATTGGTATTTGGATAATGTTCTTGTTTCAAACAACAACTATTATGAATACACTCCGGATTTTTGCAGCTTTGGACTTCATAATCTAACAGTTATAGTTAATAACTCATACAACCTAACAACAAACTTGACTTGGAATGTAAATGTTTTAAATGTTAATAGAAAACCATTTTTTGTTGGTCAAATACCAAACTTCACTTGGAATGAAAGCACTAACTTAACAAATGCATTTAATCTCTTTGATTATTTTAATGATTCTGACCTTTACTGCGGCAATAATGAGGATAATCTAAGTTTTAATTACACTTTTTTAGGAGAGCAACAGAATATTTCAATTATAATTGAAGAGGGTAATGTTAGCTTTATTCCAGAAAAATATTGGTTTGGAAATAGAACAATAGTTTTCTTTGCTTATGATAGATATTCTGATTATGAAAGTAGTAATAATATAACTTTAACAGTTTTGTTTGTTAACGATCCTCCAATAATTAATTATAATAATTTTTCAGTTTTTGCATATTCAAAAGTTGAGAGAATGCTTAACTTTACAGATTATGACTTGCCTTATGATAACATAACATTCAACTATGAAACTTTAGATTATTTCCCCGAATTTTATATGGATAGTAGTGGAATCATTAATTTTACTCCAATAACAATAGGAGAACATTATGTTAATATAACAATAACTGACAGTTTTAACGCTTCTGATTCAAAGGTGATTTATATTGAAGTAAAAAATAATTCTCCACCACATTTTAACGAGATTCCCCCAAACGTTACTAAATATTCAAACGAGACCTTCTATTATGCTGTTAACGCTTCTGATGAAAATAATGATGAAATAACTTACTTTGTTGAGAGTATTGAAAACTTTCCAAGTTTAAGAATAAATCAAACAACAGGAATAATGAATTTTTCATTGACAAAGTGTGATTCAGGAAACCATACTGTTACTATCATTATAAAAGACGTTTACAACGCTTCAAATTCTTCAACATTCAATTTTGAAGTGATAAATATTCCAGAACCTCCTGTGTTAGAAGATTTGTCTAATATGCACACAAGAATAAACAAAACATTCTCAATATTAATTAAGGCACAAGATAATGACTTAGCTTGTCCAGGAGACAATCTTAACTTTATGATAAACTCAACTTATGGAGGGTTATTCTCAATAACGAATATAAACTCAACAGGAAATTTTATTGCAAACTTTTCTGCTTATAGCGAAACTATAGGAAATTACTCAATAAACATTACTGTAATTGACTCTTATGGATTACAAGATAGTGTTTCAATAAACTTTTCATTCACTGAAAACCATCCTCCAGAAATAAATGAAGACACTATCATAGCAAACGCATCCCAAAATTTCACATACATTCTTAACATAAGTGATTATGATAATGATGATTTAATTATAAACTATTACACAGAAATAACTAATTTTTACATGAATGAACAAGGACTCATTAACTTTACACCTCTCTTGAATGAAACAGGAATCCACATATTATATGTCAATGTTTCTGACTCAATAGTTTTGGTTGAGAAGAATATAACATTTATAATAACAACACCAAACAATCCTCCTATTCTCAATGTTTCTGACATGAACGCTACAGCAGGAATAAACTTTAATTATCAAGTGATTGCTTATGATGAAGATAATGATAGTTTAAACTTTACCTATAATTTTATAGGTTTAGAAATAACAAACTTTTTTATGAATTCCTCTGGTTTTATTAACTTCACTCCTTTGGATTCAGAAGTAGGGGTTTATTCCTTAAACATAACTGTTAGTGATGGAAAATCAAACACTTCAAAAATAATAAACTTCACAATTTTATGGCAAAATCACAATCCTCAAATAATAGCATATTCTCCTATTATTGCAGAAACAAATGAATCTGAAAGTTTAATATTTAATGTAACAATTTATGATACTGATTTATACTTTGGAGATTCCATAAACACAATTTGGTATGTTGATGGAATAGGATTTAACAGCACAAGCACTTTTGTTATTGGAAATTATACATATGCAATATTCAACTACACTCCTGGATATTGTGATTCAGGAAATCATAATATAACTATTTTTGCATACGATTCTTATGGAAATTCAACATACAATTCATGGAATGTTAGTGTTAATAATAAAAATAGAGTTCCTGTTTTTGGTATTAAAACTCTAAAAAGCATAAGTGATTTTTCCAACTCAATAACTTCAAACGTAACAATAAGCAACAATTCAATAACCCTTTACAACAATGATAATTGTTCTGGTTGTTATAATTACTCTGATTTTGGTTATGTTCAAGTTTTAGTTGATTTTAGAGCAGATAATACAAACTATAATCAAATTGTCTTTGGAAGGATTATTATTAGTGGAGATATAAGCAATTATACAAACATGATTTTGGAGACAAGAAGTTCTTATGATAACATAACCTGGAGTTCTTGGACTTTGCAGCAGAACAATTCAATAATAACTTCCCCTTCGAATAGATTTTTAGAACTAAGAATAAACCTTTCAACAACAAATAATTCTATCACACCAATTATAAACAACATAACTTTAGAATATTTTATCTCAAATCTTACAATAAAAGAAAACATAAATCCTTGGTGGATTAATCTTAATTATTTCTTCTTTGATGAGGACATGATTTGTGGAGATGATAACCTAACATTTGATAGTTCTTTAAATTCGATACTTGGCATAAATATTGTTAATGGTTTGGTTCAACTTCAACCAACAAGGGATGGAATTGCTGACATATACTTTATAGCAAGAGATTCTTATAATGAAACTTCAACAAGTAATACGATAAGAATAACTATTGAAAATGTAGAGCAAATAACACCTCAAACAATATATGTTGGTGGTGGAACTTCATCAACAATAAAGGAAAAATATGTTGACAAGCCATATTCACAAAACATAATATTTCCACTAGAAGCAACTATTTATCAGAACGACACAATTTTAATTCCGTTAGAAATAGTTAATACTGGAAACGAAACACTTGAAGAAATATTTCTTGAAGCATTTTGTGAGAGACCTGTTTCTATGTCATTCACAAAGAACAATTTTGAAAAAATACCAAAGGACTCAAAGGAAAGAACAGAATTGATTGTTGTTTCATACAAAACATATCCTTCTTATGAAATAATTGTTAAGGCAAAGGTTAAAAAACCTTCATTTGAGGATTCTGCTAAAATACTTATAAACTCAATAGAACTTGGTAAAGAATCAGAAAAGGAATTCAACACTAAAATAACATTTACAAGGGATTTGTTAAGGGAAAATCCAGAGTGTTTAGAACTTAACGAATTGTTGAATAAAGCAGAAGAATACATAAAGAATAAGGATTATGAAAAGGCAAACGCATTAATAGAATCAACAGTAAGGGCTTGCAAATACTTGCTAACCTCAAAACTACCAATAAAAGAAAAACCAACTAAGATAATAATCACAAAAAGCTATACAACTATCTTAATTGTTTTTATAATCATTACAATGCTAACATTAATAATATTTTATTATGTAAAGAAGAGATTTGGATGATTTTTATTATTCATCACAATTTAACATTTTCCTATTCTAAGAATTCATATTTCCTATTATTTTGTTATAAAAATCAATTATTTCATCCCTCACTGTTTTCTTTTCTTCTATACTTAATCTTTCATAAATCTCTTTAATCTTTCTGTATCTTTCTTTTGCTTCTTCTAAATTGGTGTTTAGAAGTTCATTTCCTTCTAGTAGGAGTTCGTATATTCTTTCTAATCCTTCTCTTGGCGCACTTTCTGTTTTTGTTTTTTTATTTATTTTTTCTTTTTTTGGAACAGAAATTTCTTTTTTCTCTTTTACCCTTTTGCTCTTTTTTGTTAGTATGGGAAACAAAAAAATCTTTGTTTTTGTTTTTTCTCCTTCTTCTTTCTCTTTAAATCCTGCTTTTAGAATATAGTTCTTAAATTCTTTTGCCAGTTTTTTTATTCTTTCATATTCAACTTTTTTGTTTGGAAACTTTTTGTATTCATACTCTTCTGCTTTTTTTAAGAATTCTATAATTCTTTTTTTCTCTATCTCATCTGTTTTTCTATTTTTAAGTTCTTCTTCAAGCTCTTCGTAAGTAAAAGAATATCTTATGTTGTATTTTGAAGCAAAATAATTCTTTATTATGTGAAATAATTGTATATTAGAATCTTCAACATTGTTGGCATTTAAACGCATTAGAAATCTTTCAAGAACTCTTATGGTGTGATCTCTTAAAATTTTATCCTTATCAACCTCTTTTTTCATCTTATTTATAATCACTAAAATAAAACTATTTAAATTTAACTGAGTTTTAAAGATGACCATAAAAAATAAAAATTTTTACTCTTACAAAGTGAAACTATAAAAATTTAAACTTTTTTAATCTTAAAAAAATTATGGAAGAAATTTCAAAGAAAGTCATTGCATACAAGAAAGATATAGAAACAATAAAGAAAGAAGTTTCAAAGGTTGTTATTGGACAGCAAACAATAGTGGACTCAATAATAAGAGCTATAATTTCAGACGGGCATGTTTTGTTAGAAGGAGTTCCTGGACTCGCAAAAACACTTGTTGTAAGAACAATCGCTTCTGTCTTTGGTTGCGAGTTTAAAAGAATTCAATTTACTCCTGATTTATTACCTGCTGATTTGATAGGAATTACAACTTATGATAAGGAAAAGGGATTTTATGTTGTTAAAGGACCAATCTTTACTAATTTTGTTTTGGCTGATGAAATAAACAGGGCACCTCCAAAAGTTCAATCTGCTCTTTTAGAATGCATGCAGGAGAGACAAGCGACAATTGGTAGAGAATCCTTTCAAATACCCTCACCATTTTTTGTTTTAGCAACTCAAAATCCATTGGAATCGTTAGGAACTTATCCTTTGCCAGAGGCACAGATTGATAGGTTTTTGTTTAAGTTAAAAGTAGGATATCCTAGTTTGGAAGAGGAAAAATTGATTTTAGAAAATAATATAACAATTAGAAAGTTTGAAGCTTACAATTTAAAACCAGTTTATTCAGCTGAAAGATTAATTAAGTTACAAGAGGTAGTTAAACAAATTTATGTTGATGAAAAGATAAAAAGGTATATAGTGTCAATAGTTGATGCTACAAGGCATCCTGATAATTATAAAATAAAACTTGGAAAATACATAGAATGGGGTGCTTCTCCAAGAGCATCTATTGGTCTTTATATTGCTTCAAAAGCAGAGGCTTTAATGCAGGGAAAAACATTTGTTGTTCCACAATTTGTAAAGAATATTGCTTTTGATGTTTTAAGGCATAGGATTATAGTTAATTATGAAGGCCAATCAGAGAATATAACTTCAGAAGACATTATTAAAGAAGTGCTTGATAAAGTTCCAATACCATAAAAATTTAAAATTGCGAAAATTATTTGAAATAAAAATTTCTTTTTGGTGGAAAATGTACGAGTTTGATGTTAATCTAAAACCGTTATTAAAAAAACTAGAGGTGTTTTCAAAAAAGGACATTTCAGGAGGTGGTTTTACAGGAGGTTATACTAGTGTTTTTAAAGGCAGAGGTTTAGAATTTGAGGGTTATAGAGAATACACTCCTGCTGATGATGCGAGTTTGATTGATTGGAAAGCAAGTTTGAGGAGTAATGAACTCTTAATAAAAGAGTTTGCAGAGGAGAGGAATGTTAATGTTGTTTTTGCACTTGATGTGAGTTCTTCAATGTCTTATGCTTCTGTTAAAAAACTAAAGAACGAGTATGCTATTGAATTAATTGCTTCTCTTGCATTTTCAATCTTAAGAGCCGGGGATAGTATTGGTTTGTTAATGTTTTCTGATAAAATAAAACATTATTTAAAACCAGCTCTTGGTCACAAACAATACTATGTCATAATAAAATCGCTCTTGAATCCAAAACTTTATGAGGGTGGTTTTGATCTTTCAACAGCACTATCTTTCTTAATAACTAACTTAAAGAAGGGTTCTATTGTTATTTTGGTTTCTGATTTTATTGGTTTAAAACCTGATTGGCAAAAAATTTTAGATGTTGCTGTTAAAAAATTTGACATAATAGGAATAATGATCAGGGATCCTGTTGATAATGAACTTCCTACAAAAGTTGGGCCTGTTGTGATCTCTGATCCTTTTTCAGATGACGAATTATTAGTGGATCCTGATTACATAAAACAAAAGTATGACACTTACACAAAAAACCAGAGGGCTCTTGTTAGAGAAGAATTTTTAAAGAGGAGGTGTGGTTTTATAGAATTAACAACTAACAAGCCCTTTGAGGATGAAATAATCAAGTTTTTTAAGCAGAGGGTAAAACAATGGAGATAATATTTTTAAAACCAGAATACTTGTGGCTTTTACTTTCCCTTCCATTATTAGCAGTAACTCATTTTTTTGTTTTAAGATACTTAAAGAGAAGAGCTTTAAAGTTTGCTAATTTTGAAGCAATAAGAAGGGTTGTTGGTCCTGAAGGTTCTTCTAAAAATGTAAGTTTTCTTTCTAAAAACATAGGACTCTTAATTATAAGAATGTTAGCATTATTTTTCATAATTGTTGGATTAGCAAGTCCAATAGTTTATTATTCTGCAAAAACATCATCCTCCTCTTTTGTTCTAGCGATTGACACTTCTTCAAGCATGTTGGCAGATGATTTTCAACCATCAAGATTAGAATCAGCAAAGAGCGCTGCTCTAAAATTTGTTGAAAAAACACCTTCAAAAACAAGAATAGGACTTGTTTCTTTTTCTGGTTCTGCTTTTGTTGAAAGTGATTTAACAGATGATAAATTATTATTAAGTTCAAAGATAAAGAATTTAGGAGTGAGCTCAATAGGAGGAACAGATATTGGAAGTGCGATTATAACATCATCAAATCTTCTTTTGAAGGAGAATTCTTCAAAAATAATAATTCTAATAACAGACGGACAAAGTAATGTAGGGGTTGAGCCGTTGAAGGGTGCGGAATATGCAAAGGATAAAAATATTGTTGTCCACACAATAGGAATAGGAACTCAAAAGGGAGGTTCTTTTTTATTGCCAGAGATTGTTTCGACATTAGATGAGGAAACATTAAAGAAAATTTCAGAATTAACCTTTGGTTCTTATTTTAGAGCAGAAAATCCAAAATCACTTGAAGAAGCATACCAAAAAATAGCAGAGAAATCTGTTCAAAGGATTTCAAAGAATATAGGTTTTGAACTCTTACTTATAGCAATAATATTATTATTTATAGAGTGGTCTTTAATGAACACAAGATATAGAACATTACCATAACTTACAAATTAAAAATATTACTCCTTCTTACTAAAAAAATCACTTATGTTTTTTTGTTTTGTTTTTCCACTTAATTCAGAATAAGTGCTCCAAGATTTTCTGAATATGCTTTTTAATCTTTCATCCTTAAAGTTCTCCTTTAAGAATTTTTTTGTTAGAGGATCGCTTGGATAACCAGAACCAAAATCAACCTTGTATTTTTCTTTTATTTTTTTAATCTCTCTCTCCCTTACAACTTTAGCAATAATAGAAGCAGCACCAACAACTTTATACTTAAAATCAGCTTTGTGCTCAACAACCAACTCAATCTTTTTATTATGAACTCTCTGCCTTAGAAATTCTTCAAACTTTTTTTTATTATTGCTTGGACAATCAATTATTATTTTATCAGGATTTAAGTAATTTATTATCTCAATTATTTTAAGAGCTTCTAATTCATTTAATCTTTTTTTATTAACATAGTCATCTATTTCTTCAGGACTTATTATTATTACTTTATGCTTTTCACTTAAATTTAATATCTCATCAAAAATTTTTTCTCTTTTTTTTTGAGTTAAAAGTTTTGAATCCCTAACTCCTATTCTTTCAAGCTCATTTAGTTTTTTTTCATCAAAAGAAACTCCTGCTAAAACCAAAGGACCTATAACAGGCCCCCTTCCTGCTTCATCAATCCCTGCAACAATCATTTTTTTGTTTATATTTCTTTATTTTTTTAAATTTTCCTAATCTGATCAATAATAATTAAAAATTCAAAAAAACAGAATTTTGAAAATTTAACAAAATTAATAAAAAAAGTAGCGGGGAGTGGATTTGAACCACCGACCTGTGGGTTATGAGCCCACCGGGCACTCCTGACTGCCCTACCCCGCTGTTTTTGATTAACTTTTGGCTAGTATTCTTTTAAAATACACAAAAGCTTATTTATAAATTTTGTTGTTTTTATAAGTTTTAAAAAGATTTATAAACCAAAATAAAAAACCAAGAATGCAAAAAATGAAGAAATCAAACAATAAGGAAAAAACAAAAAAGGAAAGATTTGATAAATTTTCAAAGACATTTTTAGTTACAGGAGCATCAGGATTTTTAGGTTATAATCTATGCAAATTCTTGGTTAATAAAAAACAAAAGGTAATAGGAATTGATATTGAAGATTTCACTTATGAGGACTTAAAAGATAAAATTATTTTTTACAAAGCAGACATAAGGGATAAAAATTTTTTAGAGAGAATAATGAATAATGTTGATATAGTTATTCATTCTGCTGCAGCACTTCCTTTGTGGGATAAAAAGGAAATTTTCTCAGTAAATGTTTATGGCACGAAAGTGCTTTTAGATTTAGCATACACTTTTAAAGTTGAAAGATTTATTTTTATATCAACTACAGCAGTTTATGGAATACCAAAAACTCATCCTGTAACAGAGGATTCTCCATTAGTTCCGATAGGCCCTTATGCACAAAGTAAGATTGAAGCTGAAAATATTTGTCTTGAATACAGAAAAAAAGGCATGTGTGTTCCAATAATAAGGCCAAAGACATTTGTAGGAGAAGCAAGATTAGGGGTTTTCTCAATTTTCTTTGATTGGGTTAGAACAGGACATAACTTTCCAATAATTGGTAGCGGAAAGAATAAGTATCAATTATTGGATGTTAATGATTTAGTAGAAGCAATATGGCTTTGTTGCACAAAAGATAAAAAAATAGTTAATGACACTTTTAATGTGGGAGCAAAAGAATTTAAAACAATGAGAGAAGATTTTCAATCAGTACTGGACTATGCTGGTTATGGAAAGAAAATAATACCAACACCTGCTTGGCTTGTTATTCCTATAATAAAAATTTTAAGTTCTCTAAAACTTTTACCACTCTATCCTTGGATTTATGAAACAGCACATGTTGAACACTATGTTGATATTTCTAAAATTGAAAAAAAACTTGGTTGGAAGCCAAAGAAGAGCACTTCTCAAGCGTTGATAGATTCTTATAAGTGGTATGAAAAACACTGGAGGGAATATGAAAATTCTGTTGGAATAACGCACAGAACAAAATGGAGAGAAGGAGTTATGAAATTCTTAAAATTTTTTATATAGTTTTAATAACTAAAGTTATAATCTAATCAAAACCTTTAAAAATTAATTTGTAATTCTTTAATTACACGCCGAGGTCGCATAACCTGGTATTGCGGAGGATTGCTAACTGCAATACTTTGTGAAAATCCTCTGCCCGAAAGGGCTTAGGGGTTCAAAAGCACTTTCACAACCAAAGCATTTTTGCTGTGGAATGCGTGGAAGTCCCCTCCTCGGCGTTTTTATTATACTAAATTTTTTTACAATTCAAAATATTTCTAAAAATTAAAAAATGCTCAAAAAATTCTAAACAAAAATTTTAAACCCATACACAATTAATATTATTTTAAAAAACAATAAAATATAAAAATAAGTTTGCTTTACTTTTTTTGTAAAAAAATAATTTTTTTAGGGGACTGATTTTTCATGGAGCCAAAAAATTTTCTATTCGTTTCAATAGACGCGTTGAGTATAGACTTAGCTTGGCATGTAAAAAAAGAAGGACATAATGTTAAGTATTACATAGAGAATAAAAGCGAGAAAGATGTAGGGGACGGTTTTGTTGAAAAAACAGACGACTGGCAGCAAGAAGTTGATTGGGCTGACATAATTGTTTTTGATGATGTTTTAGGACAAGGAACAAAAGCAAAAAAGCTTAGGGATTCTGGAAAATTAGTTATTGGAGGAACTCCATACACTGATAGGTTAGAAGATGATAGGACTTTTGGACAGCAAGAACTAAAAGAACACGGAATTTCAGTTCTTCCACACAAAGATTTTACTTCATTTGATGATGCGATTGAATTTATAAAGCAAAATCCTGGAAGGTATGTTATAAAACCAAACATATCATCTAACACACAAATGAGTTTTAAAGGATTACTATTTGTTGGAGAGGAAGAGGATGGTAAAGATGTCATTCAATTATTGGACGCTTATAAGAAAGCATGGGCTAAAAAACAATTATCCTTCCAATTGCAAAAAAGAGTTATGGGAGTAGAAGTTGCTGTTGGTGCTTTCTTTAATGGAAAAAAATTCATTTACCCAATAAATGTTAATTTTGAGCACAAAAAATTATTTCCAGGAGATTTAGGACCGTCAACAGGAGAGATGGGAACATCAATGTTTTGGAGTTCTCCAAATAAGATTTTTAATCAAACTTTGAGGAAGTTTGAGGAAACTTTAGCAAGAGAAAACTATGTTGGCTATATAGATATAAATTGCATAGTTAATAATTATGGAATATATCCTTTAGAATGGACAACAAGATTTGGTTATCCTACAATTCATATTCAGCAAGAAGGAATTTTAAATCCGATAGGAGAGTTTTTATACCAGCTTGCAAAGGGAGAAGATGTAAAATTAAGAACAAGAAGTGGTTTTCAAGTTGGAGTGAGGATTGTAGTTCCTCCTTTTCCGTTTGATGATAAAAAAACATTCGAGGTAAAATCAAAAGATGCAGTGATTTATTTCAAGAAGAACGGTTCTAAAAATGGTGATGTCTATAATGGAATACACTTGGAGGACGTTAAGTTAGTGAACGATGAATGGGTTGTTGCAGGAGATAATGGTGTTGTTTTAGTTGTTTGCGGAACAGGACAGACAATGAAACAAGCACAAAAGCAAGCATATAATAGAATAAAAAATATAATTCTTCCAAACATGTATTATAGAACAGATATTGGTGATAGATGGGCTGATGATTCTGACAAACTAAATACTTGGGGTTATTTGAGGGAAAGTTAATATTTAGTGAAAATAAATAAAAGACAAAAATGATAATAAATTCTCTAAAATTTATTCAAAAATTTAATTTGTTTTTATTACAACTTTTTTTATCATTTATCTTATTTTATTCTTAAACTACTCTTTAATAAAAATAAAAATTTATAATGTGCAAGATTGAAATTTTTATTTTATGATAGAATTTTTTGAATCACAAACATTTGGACTTATAATAATGCCTTTGTTAATTTTCGCACTTAGAGTTTTAGACGTAAGCTTAGAAACTTTAAGAATAATATTTATTTCAAGAGGAATGAAACTAATTTCAAGCTTTATTGGTTTTGTAGAGTTAATGATTTGGTTGATCGCAATAAGCCAAATAATGTCCCATCTTAATAATTTTTCTTACTATGTTGCTTATGCTCTAGGTTTTGCATTTGGAACTTATGTTGGTATTGCAATAGAAGATAAGATTGCCATGGGTCTTGATTTGTTAATGATCATTACAAGCAAGGATGTTTCAAAATTAGTTGCTTTCTTGAACTCAGTTAATTATGGAATAACAATAATGGACGGACAAGGAACAACAGGAAAGGTAAAAATCATTTACACAGTAGTAAGGAGAAAGGATGTTAGCGAAATAGTAAGTTTGATTAAGAAATTTAATCCTGATGCTTTTTACAGTATCCAAGATGTTAGGAGTGTTAGTCCAAAAGCAATCTTTCCGAGAGCTTCTTTAAGACATTTTAAGATTGGAAAGTAAAAAGAATAAGATAAAAAACAATAAAAAAATAATTGTATTAAATACTCAAATTAAATTTTTCCTGAATTTTATAAAGCATTAAGAGTATTTTCTGCCAAAAACTTAATTTTTCAAGCTCTATACTTGTTGGTTTTTCAACTACATATTTTCTTTGGTGTTTGTCATAATAAAAAATTCTTATAATCAAATCATTTAAACCCTCATTGAGAAGTTTTGAAGGCAATTCTATTACTATTTCATTATCTTCTTGCAAGTTCTCAACAGATAATTCTCTTTTAAAATTCTTATGAATAATCTCAAACTTAGCATAATTCAAATCACCACTAACTATTTTTATTCTTGTTTTTATTCTGAAGTTTTCTTTAAATTTTGTGGTGCTTGGTATTTCAACATTGGTTATTTCTATTTTTGGAATCTCTATGACCTTGTATTCGAAAAAATAATTTTTTGAAAAATTGTCAGCTTTTATTATGATTTCAGCTCTTGAAAAACCAATTTTGGAAGTGTTTGCCTTAAAATTTAGTGTGACATTATCATTTATTGAAAGTTTTGTTTCACTGCATTGATTTGAAAAACAAACAATAAAAGGTTCTAAAATGGTATTGCCAGAATTCTTAAATTCACAACTAACATTTTCTTCATCCTCATAAAATTCTTTGGGCGAGCATTTAAAATCAAACTTTCTTATATAATCCTTTTTATCAAAACTCCTGACAAAATTATAAGCTTCCTCCCTGTTTAAAACAGGGCTTTCCTCTGAAACTATAAAACTTGTATTTATAGAATACATGTTATTGTATATTACAACAGGAACTTTATAAATAAAACCTCTTTCAAAATTATTTGTTCTTAAAACCCAATACAATACAGATTCTGATTCTGGTTTTAAAACAACGCAATTCTCAACATCATCTTCTAAAATAATATTTTTATTTTCAGAAATCTTTAAGCAAATCGTTCTATAACTTTTAATTTTATTTTTAATTTTTACATAAACAACATTATAAGATTCCAAATAGATTGAATTTCTAAAAACTAACGCTTCGAGTTCTAAATCATTCTCTTCAAATTTTTCTTCTTCAAATTTTATAACGCTTATGTTTATATCATTACTTTCCCCAACAACCTCAACATTCCTTCCTATCCAAGAATAGGTTATTTGGCTTTTGTTCTCTTCAGGATAATCTAGAATTATGTGTGTGTTGTCTAAAAACCCAAATTCAGCATAGTTGGCATCAAAAGGGACCCAACCAATATCATTAAAATAAACTTCAATCCAAGCATGAGGATTAAAGCCCCTTGTTTCTTCCAAATCAGAGTAAGAAATTCCACTTACAATTCTTGCAGGAATTCCTATTGAGCGCAGCATTGCAGCATACAAATTGCTGTATTCATCACAAGTCCCTCTCATATTCTCAAAAACCCAAAGAGCATCCTTCTCAACATTAGAATAGTTTAAATCATATTCCATATTTTTATAAATCCAAAAACCAATTTGGCTCACAGCAGTGAATAAATCAGGAGAGCCCTCTGTTATTTCTGATGCTTTGTGTTTTATTCTTTCATTAAAATTTAATTTTTCTGTTCTTTGAAGTTTTTTATAAATATCATCATCTATAACTTTAAGAGTTTGAGGAAATGAGATTTCTCTATCAACAAGATATGTTTTTTGTCTTTGAACTATAGAATTTAATTTGAAATACAAAATTTCATTAGGCATTAGCTCTGAAAAGAGTTCATTATTTATTATTTTAGAGCTTGGTTGTGTTTCAAAAAATAAAACTCTTTGATAAGAATTGTTTTTTGGATAAGCTCTTGTTTTCAAACTTATGTTTTTTATGTTTGAATTCTCATTCCTAAATAATCTTGCCTTGAATGTCATATTAACTTCTAAATCAGCACTTTTAGAATTTATTAACTTATTATAATCAATTTTTTTATCTTCTTCTGCTATAATTATATGAGAATTAAATAGCATTATTAAAAAGAAAATGATCATTAAATATAAGATAAGCTGTTTTTTATTTTTTTTAATTAAAACTTGTTTGTTTGTCATTATCCAAAACCTCTGTTTTTTTATATTATTTGAATACACTAATCATTAAAGCATTTAAAACAAGGCCAACAAGATTAATCAATGCATAAAATACTATCGTCTTTTTTGTTATTAGTAAAATCTCGCTTTTTTTCAAATATTTTCTCCTTTTATCAAAAACTTTTGGTATCAAAAAATAACTTTCAAGCAGTCCAAAAAATATTAAATTTAAAAATATTAGTATGATGTTAATCTCTTTAACAACTTCTAATTTATCTATTGCCATATTGAGTGTTAGAATTATGGGACTTGCAAACATAATTACCCTCAAAATCAGTTTTATTTCTAAATTCAAGATTAAAACTAAAACAGCATATATTAAAATTCTTATTATTGTATTTTTTATTAGAAAGTTGAGTGTGATAATTGATAATGTTAAAAAAATAATCTTTGCTAATATTTCATATGTTTTTCTCCAATCAGAAATCTCTTCAGGTGCTATAAAGCTCAAAACAGATCCTACTATAATTCCAAGATAACAAACAAGTCCTAAAGTTAATGAACCTATTATAGTTTCCATTTTTTATTTTTTGAAATTAAAGCATTTTTAAATAATTAATCAGTTCTTCCAAAATTCTTTCTCTAGCTGCTCTAACAAACTTTATTGTTCCCGCCATTTTGTGGCCGCCACCACTGATAAATCCGCTGTTTATTTTTGATTTTAAGTGTTGTATTGCTTTTACTGTGTTGAATTTTTCAAGAGATGTTCTTACAGTTATATAATCAGAACCGATTCCTAAAACAATCACATCTTTTTCTTTGCCATTTTCTGAAAAATAATCATAAGCCATTCCTGTTATCTTTCCAGGTGGAGGAAACTCTGCTCTCATGGTTATCTCGTCAAGATTTAGCATGTAAACTTTAAAACCATTAACTTCTTTAATCTCTTTAAAATCATTTATTATTTTTAATTGTTCTTTCTCCCTTCTCTCAATATCTTTTATAAGCAACTGAACAAGTTTTTCTTGCTTGTCAATATTTATTCCT
>JAWBOW010000008.1:0-26799 GCA_038825775.1 Candidatus Woesearchaeota archaeon
AAGGTTTTATTGTTTAATATTGCTGCTGAGAATAAACTCTCAAAAGAACTCTTTAAAAGTTTATAAGCAATAGGTATTTCATAAAATATTAACAACAAAATACTTATCATTATTCCAACAACAAAGAAAATTGTGTAAAACTTAACTATCATGTATTCTCTTTTGTTTTCAAAATAAACTTTTAAGTGAGTGTGTTTTTTATTCCACCTTAAGAGTTCTTTTATTCTCTGTCTTATTAAGAGATTTGTTTTTTTGTTAAGGTTTTGAATGTTAAAGAAGTTCTCAAAAGCATAGTAAATATCGGTTCTAAGGAAAAAATAAAACTGCCAAACAACACCCAAAAACGCTATTAGTTTTAAGAATTTTAACAACAAATAAAAAGATTCGGATATAGAAATAATATTATTATCTGATAAAAATAAAGTTATTATTATTGAGGATATAATCAACAATTCAACGAAAATCCCTGCTAAATAAACCCTATACCTTTTCTTTCTTTCAACAGAGTAAATGTTTGTAACATCAGTTATTGCTACTAGAAAATATAACCTGTTTGTTATTCCAAAAGAAGCTGGTATGTTTAATGAACGAGCTGCTAAAAAATGCGATATTTCGTGAATAAAAACTAAGAGCCAACCAAGGATAAAAGATAAAACTATCAAAATTGTTTTTTTATCTGTGAAAAAATAATCTTGGAATCTTGGAAAATAATTTGGATTTTTTATTAAGATAAGCAAAGCAGAGAGTATTATTATAGTGTAAATTAAGTAAGCTGTTCTGCTGAATAAAAAACTCACATATTTTGGTTTTATAAAATTTAGAAACCACTTTTTATGATATCTCTTTGTTTCAAGAATTTCTTTTCCATCAATGCTTTTTACGAAACCATGACTTATGAGGTTTTTTATGAAAACATCAAGATTTACCTTACCAAATTTTTTAATTACGATGTTTTTTATTTCTTTAACTTTAATATTCCTCTTGAATAATTTTAGAATTTCATACGCTTCAGGAGAAATACTAACATAAACTCCTGTTTCTTTGTCTCCAATAATATACTTATTGCCTTCTTTTCTTTCAACAAGTTCTTTTAATTTTATAATACTATTATTATTATAAATTCTTTTCATAAACTCTCAAATAATCCTTACTAGAATTATATTTATTAACTTTTCTGATTTTTAAAGCTAATAATCTTTAAGAACAAGTAGTTCAGGACCTCCTTCTTGCAAAGTTTTATAATAACTAATAACAACTAACTTTTTTTCATCATTGTCTTTTAAATAGCATACAGGATAGTAATCTTTTTTGTATTTTGATTTTAGTTCTTTCTCAAATTCTAAGCTTTTGCCCTTCTCCAAGAATATTATTCTTTGTTCTAAGCCAGAAATTTCCTTTAACTTTTCCAAAGCAATTAAGAAATAAATGTTCTTTTCAATAAAATTTTTATTCTCATTTTTGCTGTTATTTTTTAATTTTATAAGTTCTCTTGCAGTTGTAAGGTGAAAATAACCCTCTTTATTGTTCTCATAAACCTTTTCGTAAAAACTTATTAGTTCGTTTATCTTTTGTTCTATTCTTGAGATTTCCATTTTTTCATAAATATTGCTTTGCATAAAAAAATAATTATTTTTTTTAATATAAAACATTTTTCATTATCCAAAATACCTTTTTTAATTGTTATTTTAAAGTAGATAAAAAAATTAGAAAAGAAAAAATAATCAAAAATTTGTTACGGACCTGGAGGCAGCGTCACTCGCTTTGCTCATTCCTGGTCTCCAGTTCCTTCACTTTGTTACGGACCTGGAGGCAGCCTCACTTTGTTCGTGGTCTCCAGTTCCTAAACGGACCTGGAGGGATTTGAACCCTCGACCTACAGCTTAGAAGGCTGTTGCCCTTCCAGACTAGGCTACAGGTCCACACAACATTTTATAATTGGTTTATTATCTTTGTTTTTAAAACTTACTATTCAAATATAAATTTTGTTATACAAAAATACTTATAAAACCCTTAGCATTTATGATTTTAGAATTATTATGGTTTCAAAAAATCATAAAAAAATGTTAAATGATTTGGAGCAGAGAATTGAAGAAGCAGATAAAAAAATAAACAATGGCTTTTATACTCCAATAGCAGAACAGATTGTTGGTTTTTATTCTGACATCCAAAAAATAAGAGAATTTGAAAAAGAGAATTTACCCAAAAAACTTGTTTTGTTAGAAAATAAAATTCTTAATTTGTTTGAAAAAGCACTATCATACTTAGGAGGTTTTTATGCTTCTTATCAACTTCTAAAAAATTCTTTTTGCGAGTATAAAGCTCAAGAAAGGATTAATTCAAAACAAGCCATTTTGTACTTAATTGTAGAATATTCACTGCTGAAAGAACTAAACCCTGAAAAGAGCGGATTCTGCAATGAAAGAATGCTTACCTTAAGAGATTTTCTTTTAGAGAAAATTAAGAGGATGCAAATAAACAACTCTTCAAAAACTCATGATTTTTTGAAAAGTATAGAATCAGTTTTATATCTTTTAGAGTTAAAACTTGAAGAGCAAACCAATAATCCTGTTTATAAAAAAGCTTATTCTTCAGCAAGAAATTTTATAAGAAATGAAATTTTAGAAAAAATTACTGATTAATTTACAAAATAAATTTTATAATAATTTTTTATCTTTTAATTCTTTCTCAAGCATTTTTGCATTCCTAAAAATTATCACATTCACCCCAAGTTTTCTTGCAGGTTCAGCATAAACAGGATTATCCTCAACATATAAAATTTCTTCTGGCTTAACACCTGATTTTTTAATCATTATCTTGACGAATTTTGTTTTTGGCTTGTTTGTTTTATAATCAAAAGAATAAACCTCTTTATGAAAATATTTCCTAAAATTGTATTTTTTATTTAGGGCAATTATTCTTGTTCTTACATTTCCTGAGAAAATCATCAATCTTATATTTTTATTTTTATGCAATCTTTTTATTATTTTAAAAACATCCTTGTTTATTTCAGAACAATTGTCCCAAACATTCTTTATAATTTTAACATCATAATTTTTTGGCAATATTTTTCTTGCATAATTCCAAAATTCTTTATTACTTATTTTTCCCTCTCTTAATTCTCTACTAATTTTTGACTGCAAAAGATTTTTTATTATATCCTTATCATAAGAATATTTTTCATTTAGAACTTTTACTGCCTTTGGAGTTGCATACTCAAAAAGAACCCCTCCTAAATCAAAAACAACCCTTTTTATGGGAGCCATGTTTTTTGGTTTGAAAGTTTTTCTGGTAAATAGTTTGTTATTACAAAATTTAGTCCGTGCTGTGCTAGTGCTTGTTGTTCTGCTCTTTTTTTCATATCAACAAGTTGTTTTAATGCCTTTTGCCATTCAGGGTGTTGTTTTACAAAAGGATCATTCTTTAAACCATCTTTTACTCTTTTAATATCAACTTCTTTTAAAGGATGGGTTGGAAGTTTATAATCAATAATATCTTGTGGAGTTATTCCAATAAACTTTGCTTGTGGAACACAAAAATACTTGTTAATGTGAGCAGCGTTTCCAGATCCAACCTTTAATGTTCTATAAATGTTGAGATAACCATAAGGGTCTCCGTCAGTAAAAACATAAACTGGAAGTTTCATCTCATCTGATAATCTTCTTATAAATCTTCTGCAAGCCCTTGTTGGAACTCCGCCCATAGATATTAAAATAGCATTTGATTTTTTCCAATAAGCATGTTTTACTAATCTTTGATACATGCCTGCTGTTTCAATTGCCAATACAAAATCAGCTTTTGTTTCAAACTTAAGATGCTCAACACTGCTTGGGATTGAGTAAGCTCCAGTTCCCATTTTGGTGCAATCAATTTTTATCTCTTTTCCTGTCTCAGGGTCAGTGTCAATTACTATTAGTTTTCCAGCAACATCTCCACCTTTTTCTTCTGGTATGAATCCTAATTGTTCCCTATTAACTAGGAACATTGCTTCTATGTCATCCATTATTGCATCTGATTCTGGTTGTTCTAAAAATCTTGCATCTCCCCAATTTTTTGAAACATAGTATGCTTCTCTTTTTGTTGCAATATCATCTGTTTCTATTAGTGTTTTGGAAAGGCTTAGCATCCTAAGCGTTTGTGCAAAAGTTTTTGAAGTGCTTACAGTTAATGTTCTCTTCTTTATCTTGTTACCTATCTCAAAATAACCTTTTTCTTTATCATAATGAACGTTTGCTAAGTTCCTAAGAGGTGTTTTTAAAGAAGGACTTTTCTTATTTTTTATATCTTGTATTATGTTTTGTGCTAATTCTCTTATTCTATCCAAAAGGTTTTTATCAACCTCTGGTTTTAATTCCTTTGATTTTTTTTCTTCTTTCATTTTTCCTCAAAATATTCAACTTCTTCTTCAACTTCTCCTTTAATTCCAATTCTTTGTTCTTCATCAAACTCTTCTGGTGCTTCAAGCTCCTCAATCTTTCTTGTTTTCTCAAGTATTTCTTCTAATGATTTTTTTATTTCTTCAACTTCATCGTCCTTTAAGTTTAATATTTCTTTTAATGATTCTGAAATATGAGGTATGTATTTTTCAATATAACCTTTTTTCTTTACTTGTTCATGAAACCTTTGTTTTTTTCTTAAATAAACATAAAGTTCTCTTGCACACTCCTGAACTGCTAGTTTTATCTCTCTCATTATTTCTGGATAGTGTGCTATTGCTTCTTTTGCCTCACTTGTGAATGGAGCCCAAACAGATGCAAAGTGAACTGCTAAAATAACAGGTCCTATTGGTAAGCTATCCTTTGTGTGTTGTAGTCCATACTGCTTCCAATTTATTAATGAAACAGTTTTTGTTATTGCACAAGCACTCTTTTGATACAATAATGGAACTTTGTTTGCAAACCTCATCAATATTATAGGTTGATCAGCTGGGAGTGTTGAACTATAAGCTAGAGCACACTCAATTATGAAAGGATTTCCCCTATAAACAGCAGGTGGTCTTTGGGTAGAAGTGTAAAATTCTGCTGCAAATTCTTTTCTTAAACCCTCCTCAAGTTCTTTTGCTCCTATTGGTGATAAACAGTCTGTTTCTGGAGCAATTATCTTTGTTTCTTTTATTGCCTTTATTAGTTTTTCTGCTTCTTCCCTTGTTATTGTGTTTGGTTTTGTTTGTGGTAACAAAGCTGCTTTTTCACAAATCTCTTTTGCTGTTGAAGGCCCAACTCTTGAGAATTCTGTTATTAGAAAACTTTGTAATGTTCTGCATTCTGTCTCATGAAGCATTCTTATTAGTCTTCCAAGTTCAATACCATAAGGGTGTGGTTTTATCTCTTTTGCTTTTTTTGGCAGCTCATTTACTGTTCTTGAGAATATTTGTTGTTCTGATTTTGGATTAATGTATATTATTGTTGCGTAAGGATTGATTATTGCTGTTTGCTTTAAGTATTCATCAACACTTTGATCTCCTTTTTGATAAGTGGCTTCGATATCTATCTCAATTTTTGTTCCACTTTCTTTGTTCCACTCAATCTTTTTTTCCTCAACAACTTCTGGTTTGTTCTCTTGGGTGTTTATATGTAGTTGATAAAAATGAGCATAATCTTCTTCTTTTATCTTAGAGGTTATCTTTGCAGGTCTTCCAGTTGTTAGTTGTGCATAAAGGACTGCTGCAGAAATCCCAATTCCTTGTTGGCCTCGAGATTGTTTTAGCGTGTGAAATTTGCTACCATACAATAACTTTGCAAATACTTTTGGTATTTGGTCTTTTACAATTCCAGGCCCATTATCTTCAACGATTATTTTAAACTTTTCTTCGCCTATTTCTGTTATTTCAACCTTTATTTCAGGCAGTATTCTTGCTTCTTCACAAGCATCTAAGCTATTATCAACCGCTTCCTTTACAGCAGTTAGTAATGCTTTTCTCTTGTTATCAAAACCCAACAAGTGTCTGTTTTTCTCAAAAAACTCTGCTATTGAGATTTCTCTCTGTTTTTTAGCTAATTCAAAAGCAATTCCATTGCTTTCATTGTTATTGTTGTTTTTACTGTTAGAAATCTCTTTTTTATTTTCTTCCTCTTTTTTTGTTTGTTCTATGCTTGACTTCATCTTTTCTTGCTTGCAAATTACTTATTTTTATAATTTTCCCTTTTTTTTCTTTTTTCTTTTATTATTCTTTATTATTATTTTTGTTTTTATTGGTGTTTTCTTTTTTTCTTTTTAAATATAAAGAATCTATCTTTTTGTCAATAGCTTCTTCACTTTCTTGATAGCTGAGCATTCTCATTGTTTTTTCCTCTTCAGCTATCTTGCTCAAGAAACTAAAAACTCTTGTGTGTTGTGCTCCGTTTATTAGCATTGTTATTGCCCTTCTTGCATTACTTACACTTAGTGTCTCTCCTATTATTGAAACTGTTTTTCCATAAACAGATATTATTGTATTCGTTAACTCTTCAATCGTTCTCTTTGATTTTCCATTACTACCAATAATCCTTCCAAGCACTATTTTTATCCTGTTGCTTGATCTTATGTATTCTTTTAGTGAGATTACTTCAAGAACATAATCCGTTTTTAACAATAAAAATGCGTTTTCAGGACTAAAACCACGAGCAATTGCCTTTATTATTTCTGAGGCCTTGTAAAGCATTATAGGGTCTTTAGAGTTTATCGTCACAACTCCTGTTTCAGAATCTATTTTGACCTTACAATTCAGTTCTTTTTCAATTCTCTCTTTTATCTCTCCTTTTTTCCCAATTACAACCGCAATTCTTTCTTTAGGAACCCTGATCTCGTTAAAGTACCTGTCCATAGATTACTGGTATTTTGCTAAGCTTTTTAAATTTTAGGAATTTTTAGCTTTTTAACCTCAATCTTTTTGAGTTCTGTTAAGAAATACTCTAAACAATCAATTCCACAAAAGTATGCTCTTCTCTTAAAATCCGGAGGACCAAAAATAAGGCAGAGTTCTTCATCTTCATAAGGATTTAACTTTCTACCACAATTTGCACAAACATGACTGTGCTTTTCAATTTCTTCTCTTATTCTCTCATTTATAAGTTTTTTTATGTGAAAAGAATTTTCTTCTATGTCTTTCTTAAATTTTAAAAGGTCCTCATAAGAAAGTTCTTTTACGATTTCTCTCATGCTTTTTTGCATTCTATCACCTTGCTTGCTTGTTTTAATTAAATTAATCTCCACTTTAAAATGATTATTAACATGAAAAAATAAACATTCTTTGTTTTTAAACTTTTCTATTTCAAAAAATTTTTAAACTTTTCAAAAGCTCTTATTTATTATGCCAAAGTGGAAGGAAACTTTTGAGGTTTGGCAGGATGTTTTTGATAATTTTACAATAAACAATCTTAGAATTTTAATTAACAAGGGAGTTTTTGAAGAGCTTAAAGGCAATATTGCTGTTGGAAAAGAATCAAATGTTTTCTTTGCATTCACAAAAAAGAATGAAAAAGTTATAGTTAAGATTTATAGGTTGCAGACAGCTGATTTTAAGAGGATGTATCTTTACATTAGAGGAGACCCAAGGTTTAAGGGTTTGGCAAACAAGAGAAGAAAAGTAATCTTTGCTTGGTGTCAGAGAGAATTTAGGAATTTGATAAATGCTCAAAGAGCAGGAATAAACGCTCCAAAACCAATAGCGTTTCAAAAGAATATTTTAGTCATGGAATTCATAGGCAAAGACGATCCTGCTCCTAAAATAAAGGACTCTTTACCAGAGGATGTTGAAGGGTTTGCAAAGCAGGTATTTAATAATATAAAAAGATTTGCAGTTCATGGTTTTGTTCATGGTGATTTATCAGAATTTAATATTTTAAATCATGAGGGAAAACCATACTTTATTGATTTGAGCCACGCAACCCCAACTAGGAATCAGGATTCTTTAAATTATTTGTCAAGGGATGTTTTTAATGTTTGCAGATTCTTTAATAGTGTTCTAAAAGAAGAAAGGTTTAATGCTGAGGAAATTGTTGAAAAAATAATAAAAAAAATACCTCCTGACAAACTACCATAAATCTTTATTTAGAATTCTCAAAAAAGGTGATTTTAGAATTGTAAAAAACACCCTTTTTTAGTTTAACCGGTCTCCAATCATCCAGTATTAATTCTGCATCAAGCCATTCTGCTAAAACTCTCGGGTTGCCTATTGTTGCTGAGAGAGCAATTATTTGAACCTTTTTCAAAACTTGTTTTAACAATGTTATTAGAATTTCAAGAGTTGGTCCTCTTTCAAAATCATTTAGTAAGTGTATTTCGTCAATAACAACGACCTTTAACATTGGAATCCAAGGAGCATTATGTCTTATTAAAGAATCAAGTTTTTCAGAAGTTGTTATTATTAAATCATAATCCATCAGATAAGCGTCTGCAGAATCAAAATCCCCTATGGATAAAGCAATTCTTATTAAGTGAGAATATCTTTTTTTGAAATCATTGTATTTCTCATTTGCCAAAGCCTTCAAAGGAACAATGTAAATTGCTTTTCCCCCTTTTGATAGTATCGTGTTTATCATTGTTAATTCTGCTATCAGTGTTTTTCCAGAAGCAGTGGGAGTGCATACTAAAAGGTTCTTTCCATTAAGAAGTCCTGCTTTTATCGCCTTTTCCTGAGCAGGCCTTAATTCACTTATTCCTTCTTTTTCTAATACTTCATAAAATTCCTCTTTTAGGAGATTTTTTATTTCTTTTATGTTCATTTTAAAGTTCCTCTCTTTTTAGCACCTCAATAAAGAAAATAATTAACAAACCAAGAATTAGAAACCAAAAATACAATGGGAGTTCTTTTGGAATAACCTTGTTAATAAAAAAACTTGTGTTTTCAATATAAAATTTTTCATTATAATTTTCATTTACAAAATAATATCCAATTATTGTTTTGTTCCCATAATTGCATAACAATTCATAATTTATCTCAGAATCATTTGATACTTTTGCATAAATTTTATTCTTTAAGATCAAAGAGGTTCCATGTTCTCCAGGTGTGCAATCCTTTGGAATTTCATCATAAACTTCTATTGTTTCATTTGTTATTATAGAAATTTTAACTAATACCGTGTTCTTATTCCTTTCGTTAAAAAAGATTTCTCTTTTTACAAAATTCTCTGCACTAGATGTTTTTGCAAAAAAGAAAATAGAACATAATATTATTACTAATATTATTACTAGTATCATCATTAAATATTTCTTTTTAGTTGTGCTTAGCATAAAACCACCAAATAGTGAATTTTAAACTTATAATTTTTTGCTCTTTATTTAAAACTTAATTATTTTTTATTTTCTTTGTTCTTTATTACAATCCAATTTTTATCATTAATTCTTAAAAGAGTGTATTTTCCATTAAATCTCTTTCCATTGAGCACAAAAACAATCTTTTTGGGATTTCTCTCTAAAAGCTCAAAATTTCCAGAATCAAAAATTTTTACCTTTCCAGCTCCATAAAATCCTTCTGGAATCTCTCCTTCAAAATTAATATAATCCAAATCATGATCCTCTGTTTGAACAGCCAACCTTCTTATTCCTGTTTTTTCAGGCAGACCTTTTGGAACAGCCCAACTCTTTAAAACATTATCAAGTTCTAATCTAAAATCAAAGTGATGGGTTCTTGAAAAATGTTCCTGCACAACAAACCTGTTTTTTTCACTTGTTTTTTTACTCATAATATTAGATAATAACACAAAATTTTTAAATATTTGTTTATTAGAAGAGAATTTATGAGAGATTATAAAGTTGAGAGAATTTTATACTCTGAAAACAGAGTTTTTTATGTTCCTTCTATTGAAAATGATTTTCACACACAATATGGATATATAAAAAAGAGTGATTTAAAAAAGAGGAGTGGGATTGTAAAAACAAACCTTGGAAAAAAATTCTTTATAATGCCTCCAAGTTATAGGGACTTATTTGAAAGATTGTTAAGAGGTCCTCAAATAATAACAATAAAAGACATTAGTATTATAGCTTTTGAGACAGGAATAAACAAGAACAGCGTTGTTGTTGATGCAGGAACTGGCTCAGGAGCTCTTGCAATAATGTTGTCTTTAATATCAAAAAGAGTTATAAGTTATGAGATTAGGAAAGAATTCTATAATATTGCTTTAAAAAACAAGCAGTTGTTTGGATTAAAAAATCTTATTCTAAAAAACAAGGATTTAAAGCAAATTTCTGAAAAGAATGTTGATGTTATTGTTTTAGACATGCCACAACCTTGGGATTATTTAGAAGAGTGTATAAGTGCTCTTAAAATAGGCGGTTACTTAGTTACTTACTTGCCTAATGTAAATCAAGTAATGAAGAACATAGAAGAGCAGAGCAAATTCAAGAACTTGATTCATGTAAAAACATTAGAGGTTCTTTCCAGAGAATGGTTGGTAAACGAAAAACAATCAAGGCCAAAAACAGAGATGCTCGGACACACTGGCTTTATAACAATCTCAAGGAGAATAATATAATAACAACCAAATTTAAAAAACAACATTTTATAAATAAAAATTATTTATAAGTAAAAACAAAATATTTTTTTCAAGATGATAAACAAACTTAGCGGTTTTTCGTTAATAGAAAAACTTGGAATAGAGCACCCTGACTGGAAAATAGTAAGGGCAGAAATATCCGATAGTATTATAAATTCTCTCAAAGATGACGATATTTATACTGTAAGAACAGCAGTTGAGTCAGGAGATGACTTTGGGCTTCCAAGATTTGTTGGACTTACAGGCTATAGCATAAAGCAGAGGATAAACGATTTGCTTTCAGAGTTTGAAAACCTTAAAGAAGTTTACCTAATAATATATCCTTATTTTAAGGCAGAGTTTAGCGGTAACATTCTAATAAGATTTGGTTTAAAAACAACAGTAATTATAGAAAGTTGTGAGGGAAGCTTGTGGAACCTCACAGAAAACAACATAGTTGATTACAAAGCAATTTTAGAATTTAACGATTCCTTTGAAATCGTTAAGCAAGAATCGGATATTCCAAAATGGGAAGAGCTAAAAAACAAAGTAGTAAAAATAGTTCGAGAGTTAAAAAAATTGGCAAGCGAGAGAGAAATCATAATTGAGTGGAGTTTTAACGGAGAGAAATTTATTTTTTACGAATTGAAGAGTTTAAACTAAATATCCTCTATTTTGTTTATTCAAAATTAAAATAAAAATAATTCTTAAAATATTCCTATTGGAATATTAATTTCAATAAAATTTTTAAACTTGTAGCACATTTTTAATTTTTGGTGATAAAATGAAAAAAATACTAACTGCAGAATCTGTCACTCAAGGACATCCTGATAAGATGTGCGATATAATCTCAGATGCAATACTCGATGCAATAATAGAAAAAGATCCTAATGCAAGGGTTGCATGCGAGACATTTACAACAAGAGGACTAATAATAGTGGGAGGAGAAATAACAACAAACACATACGTTGAAATTCCAGATATTGTTAGAACAACAATTAAAGAAATAGGTTATGATGATGAAGAACTTGGTCTTGATTATAATACTGTTGGAGTTTTAGTTTCTATACAACCTCAAAGCCCGGACATAGCAATAGGGGTTAATGAAACTGAAAAGCACGAAGAAGGAGCTGGTGATCAAGGAATTATGATCGGATACGCTTGTGATGAAACAAAAGAACTTTTACCATTACCAACATCGCTTGCAAAAAAACTTACTAGAAGGTTAGAAGAAGTGAGAAAGAAAAGAATAATCCCTTATTTAAGACCTGATGGAAAATCACAAGTTAGTATTTTGTATGAAGACGATAAGCCAAAATACTTGACAAATGTAGTTATAGCAGCACAGCACAATCCTAATGTTAGTTTAAAAAAATTGAGAAAGGATATTTTTGAAAAGGTTATAAAACCAGTTTGTAGAGAATATCTTACAAAAGAAACAAAAATAATAATAAATGGAACTGGAAGATTCATTATAGGAGGACCACAAGCAGACACAGGGCTTACAGGAAGAAAGGTTGTTATTGACAATTATGGTCCAATAGTTCCTGCTGGTGGTGGAGCATTTTCTGGCAAGGATCCAACAAAGGTTGATAGGAGTGCTGCTTACATGGCAAGATATATTGCTAAAAATGTTGTTAAAGCAGGACTCGCAAAAAAATGCTTGGTTAGAATAAGCTATGCAATTGGAATTGCTGAACCAACAAGCTTTGACATTGATTGCTTTAACACAAATAAAATCCCTGAGGAAAAAATAAAGGAAATTTGTATGAAAGTTTTTCCATTAAAACCAAAACAGATAATAGAATATTTAAAACTTAAAAGGCCAATCTACAAAAAAACAGCAATGTTAGGACATTTTGGAGTTGAGATTGAAGATTTCACTTGGGAAAAAACTGATAAAGTTGAGATTTTAAGAAATGAAGCTTTTGCCAAAACAAAATAATAAATGATCTTATTTTATTCACCCTCATTAATTTCCTTTTTCTTTATTGTAATTTTTGGCACATAAACCTCAAATAAACTATTTATTTTACTTCTTTCATACAAAATTTTTTTGTCAATAATATTTGCAAGATTTTCATCCTGTTCTTTTATTTCACCATCTACAATTAAAACCCATTTTTCCTCATAATCTATATATTTTTTTACAAAGTTGTTAATAAAATTTTTAGCTTCAATCCACTTATTTCTGTATTTTTCATTCAAAGAATCTCTTTTAGAAAAACAAAGCTTAGAAAACTTTAAGTATAAATCAAAGAGTTCATAATTCTTTGAAAAGGACATTTCATAGTTTTTCTTGTCTTCAAATTCTTTTACTTCCTTGTTTTTCTCTTCTATCTTATTTATTAAGTCCTCTAGCTCTTCCAACATAAATTCCTCTTCTCAAAACATCTGTAATTTTTTTATCTTAGCATCTAACTATTATTTATTATTAATATTTAAAACCTGAAAAAATATACTCTTTAATCTTATTATTCAAGTCATTATAACTACCTTTTAAAACCCAAGTTTCTCCCTTAGGAGTTTTTTCAATGCTAACAACAGAATTTGGTATGTAAAATAAGAAGTTCTCAGGTAGATTTCTCACATTTTCAATTCTCAAATTTTTATCATAGTTCTCTCTTATATTGTATAACATCTTTGTGAAGTCATTAATAAGTTTAATCCTTCCTTGTGTGCTTAGATCATCATAATATTTTCCAAGAACCAAATCAAGATATTCTGCAACCTTATGAGTCACTGTCTCTCCTTTACCAAGCATTACAGCAGTATAAACTGGTTTTTTTGCCGACTCTTCTATACTTAAAATTTGGTTTTTAAGATTTGAATTTTCTTCTTCTAATAAATTATAATTTTCATTTAATTCCCTAATTTGTTCTTCATAAACATGCTTTTGGGATTCTAATTTCTTCTCAAATTTATCATTTATTACTTTATAAGTTGTTAGAGAACAAACTAGTGCAGCAATTCCAGCAGTCACTCCAATAATTATTCCGGGTTTAACTTTATCTTTGTTTTTTTCATTAGTTCTTTTCTCTTTTTCACCCTTTGCAAAATATTCTTGCTTTTTAGAAATTCCTTCTATGTTTATGCTCTTGTATTCCTTGCTTAGAACCTCTGAGTAAAATTCTTTTAGGATGTTGCTTATTCCTTCCATATTCTCTTTTTTTAGAATAACCTCATAATCTTTGCTGTGTATCTTATCTCCAAATTCAACAGCATAATTAAAAAATTCTTTTGCTTTATCATAAAGCCCGTGCATTAATGATAAATAACCAAGTATTCTTGCATTACTCTTTATGTCAAATCCCTTTTCCAAGAAATTCCTTTTTTCTTTTAATTCTTTTTCTTCCAATGCTTTTTGTTCCAAAAACTTTAGTCTTTCATTCAAATATTCTTCCTTGTTGTTGCTCAAAACATAATCTTTTGGAAGGTTTAAGGGGATTGTTTGCTTTAAAATATTAATCAGCTCTTCTCTTTCAGAAACCTCTCTGTTGTTGAATTCTTTATTTATTAGTTCTTCAAGCAATCTTTCAGGCATTAAGACCACCCCCAAGACAATAAAATACCTTCTTTGTTTAAAAACTTTTCTTTCAAATTTAAAAACTCTCGAAAATTATAACCACTTGGTAATAAAGAAATTAAGAAAGATTTAAATATTTTAAAAATTTTAAAGCGTCTTAGTAAAAAAAAGCGGGGGTGTTTTAATGAAAAAAAATTTTTTATTATTAACATTGCTGGTTCTGTTGTTTTTTGAAACAAGTGCTTTTGCAACAACAAGATTTGTTGATATAACAGGAACTGACTCAGGAGATTGTAGCTTAAATCCTTGCAAAACAATAAGTTATGCATTAGGACAATCAATAGATGGAGACATAATAAACATTAGTGTTGGAAATTATACCCTAACTAATACCTTATACATAAACAAAAAAATAACCCTTTTAGGTGTTGATAAGAATAAGGTTATAATAAATTCAAGTTTAATAAGTTCTGGTTATGGAATACAAGTTGCTTCTAGTGATGTTTCATTATTAAACTTTACACTAATAGGCCCTAAAAGTCATACTAATGGTTATGGAATTTTTATTTCTGGAGTTTCTAACATTCAATTAAAAGATTTAATAGTAAGAAATTCTGGGAGAAGTGGAATAAACTTTAACGGTTGCAATAATGTTTTGCTTGAAAACATTCAAAGTTCTTACAATAATGGAACCGGAATTGGTATTAGTGATTCAAAAAATTTTGTTTTGAGAAATATAATCACTAACAACAACAATTGGTCTGGAATGGCCATATTTACTTCTGGACAATACTATGCTGGAGGTTGTGATAATATTCTATTGGAAGGAACAAATAGTTTTTCAGAAATAATACCTTTATATGCCGAAATAAGTAATTATTCAGGAGGGCCTGATTATCCAATAACAAACTTAAATGTTTCTAATGATTTCAAGTACATTGTAAGATTTCCAATAATAAAACCAAAAGTTGTTGTTTTTTATCCTAACTTAAACACAGCATTAAATAATGCTTCACTCGCAGTTTCTTTAGGTGCGGTTGATGCTGTTGTTAATAAAGCACCAACACAAATACCATCAGATGATTATGGAACATTCTATGTTGGTCCTGGAATGAAAATTCAATCAGCAATAAACAATGCAACTAATGGAAACACAATAAGCGTTCGAGCAGGAAATTATAGTGAAACAATAAAGATAACAAAACCCCTAACCTTAAGAGGAGCACAAGCAGGCAATGATGCTAGAACAAGAACAACAACCCAAGAATCAATAATAATATCAAATGACACTAATGGTGCAATACAAGTTCAAGCTGGTTCTGGACAAGTAGTAATTAATGGTTTTAAAATAATTAATGCTGTTAAAGCAATACATGTTAATGGAATTACAAATAATGTTATTGTAAGAAACAATATTGTTGAAAATTCGAGTATTGATGCTGTAAATCTTTGGCGGGCAAAAAATGCAATTGTAGAATATAATTATGTTAATGGTGCAGGAACTAGTGGCATAACAGCAGGAGATGACAATGGAACTTCAGTAGAAAATGATGGTGTCATAACAAAAGCAACAATAACTAATAATAAAGTTGTAAATGCAAAATATGGAATTACTGGTTATCAAAAAAGTAGTGTTATCGAAAATAACGAAGTAATTGGAAATGTAGCATTAGTTTATGGTGCTGGAATTGGAGGACAATTCTACAATACCACAATAAGATACAATAATGTTTCAGGTTACTCCTCAGGAGCAGGAGTTGCATTTAATCCTTATCCTAACAGGGCAAACTCTTACAATGTAAGTGTTTTATTCAACAACATTTACAATAATTTTGTTGGTTTGTTTTCAAATCAAACTCTAAACGGAAAAAACATTTTTGTTAATTATAATTACATCTTTAATAACAATAATGGAGGTGTTAATTTAGTTAATGAATACTTAAACGCAGAATATAATTGGTGGGGAGATTCTTCAGGTCCTTATGATGGTTCTGATGATAGATCCTCAGGAGGACTTTATAATCCTAGTGGCTTAGGAAATGATGTTACTGATTATATTGACTATGATCCTTGGCTTAAACAAAATGATGCTTTATGCTTAGAAACAAACATTCCAAATAATATGATTGTTGGAAGAACTTATCCTATTTCTATAAAGATGAAAAACATTGGAATAAATCCTTGGACAAAAACAGATAATTATAAACTTGGTTCTCAAAACCCTCAGGATAATACCATATGGGGTTTGAACAGAGTTGAGATTTTAGATAACACTCAAATTAATTTCTTGGAGGATTATACATTTAATTTTGTAATAACAGCGCCAACTAGTCCAGGAACTTATGATTGTGATTGGCAGATGGTTAAAGAATATGTTGCTTGGTTTGGAGAAACTTGTAGAAAACAAGTGAATGTTGTTTATAATTGTGTTGATAATGATAATGATGGTTATTATGCTTATGATGCTGTTGAGTGTCCTTCTGGAAATGATTGTGATGATAATAATGCTGCTGTTAATCCTGGTGTTACAGAAATTTGCGGTAATGGCATAGATGACAATTGTGATGGACAAGTCGATGAGGAAAATGCTCTGGGTTGTGTGAATTATTATTTTGATAATGATAATGATGGTTTTGGAATTAATGATTATAAATGTTTGTGCTTACCAGCTGAAAAATATACCGCTACTCAGAATAGTGATTGTGACGACACTAATCCTAATGTAAACCCTGAAGTTAAAGAAATTTGTGATGGTATTGATAATAATTGTAACTCCCAAATAGATGAAGGTTGTTTACCTCCAAGGATAAAAGCATTCAGACCGATGAATAACTCTTTAACAAATAATAACAGACCACACATTTGGGCTACTTATGAAACAAATTCTGGTTTCAAAGAATGTTTTGCAAAACTTGATAATGTTGAAATAACTGCACAATCTTCTTGTAGTAATTTTTACTTTGATTATTGGCCAAATCAAGAACTTTCTGATGGAACTCACAAGGTTTATTTAAAGGTCGTTGATGTTAATGGTATGTTTAGCGAGGCTGTGTGGAGTTTTAAAGTTGATACGACAGGACCAACGA
This sequence comes from Candidatus Woesearchaeota archaeon, assembly GCA_038825775.1. Lineage (GTDB taxonomy): Archaea > Nanobdellota > Nanobdellia > Woesearchaeales > WAPY01 > JAWBOW01. Next base: position 17,064 of record JAWBOW010000008.1, read on the forward strand.
TATCAATAAACAATCCTGAAAATAATAAAATTTATAATAATCAAAGATTGTTATTAAATGTCAATATTGGAGAAAAAGCAACAAGAATAGAGTATTCAATAAACGATTACCGTTGGAATTATCTATGTAGGTATTGTAATTCTTACAGCGGTTATATAAACTTTGTTGAAGGTAATAATAATTTAAAAATTAGGGCTTACGATTCTTTAGGAAATTATAATACAGCCCAAATTAATTTTAATGTTGATTCACAAAAACCATTCATTTATTCTACAACTCCAAGATCAGGAACAAGAATTTATGCAACCCCAACATCTTTATTTTCAATGAGTTATTCAGAAGCATCTGTTAAGGAAGCTAAGTTTTATTATAAAATAGGAAATCAAGATTGGAATAGCATAGATCTAACAAGTAATTGTCAATCAGGCAAATCAAAAACTTGTTCGGCAACACTTGATTTATCAGATGTTTCTAAAGGAACAAAGATCAATTATTATTTCACAATAAAAGATTATTTTGATAGGACAACAACTTCAACATTAGCAACAGTTACAATTCAATAATTTCCAAAATTTTTACTCTTTTATTTTCAAAATGATTTCACCGTTAGATGATAGGTATCGTGAATTGGTTAGAGAACTTGATGATATTTTCAGCGAGGAAAATTATGTTAGTGAGAGGGTTTTTTATGAGAAGGAGTGGCTTGTTTTTTTGTTAGAAAGAATTCCAGAATTAAAAGGCAATTTTAAAAATTCTTTAGATTTTATTGTTAGAACTATAAGAAAAACTTCTGTTGATTATGATCTTGTTAAGCAGATTGAAACAAAGGGTTATAAAGATATTAAGCCAACTAATCATGATGTTAAGGCAATAGAGATTGCTTTAAGAATAAGATTAAGAGAAAAACTTGAAAATCAAGGTTTTGAAGGACTAGAAAAAATCCTTTCTTATATTCATTTTGGAATAACATCTGAGGATATCGATAATATTGCTATTGCAACAATGCTCAAAAAAGGAACTAAGGTTTTAACAGAAAATCTAGACGATATAATCAAAAAAATGGATTTTTTCGCAAAGAAATATTCTGATGTTGTAATGCTTTCAAGAACCCACGGACAAATTGCCTCTCCAACAACTTTAGGCAAAGAATTTAGGAATTATTGTGAAAGATTACAAGAGCAAAATGATAAACTAAAAGCACAAGATTATAAGGTTAAGTTTTCAGGTAGCACTGGAAATTTTAATGCTTTTTATTATGCATTGCCAAATATTGATTGGTTGAAAATTTCTAAAGAGTTTGTTGAAGGTTTTGGTTTTAAGTTTAATCTTTACTCAACTCAAAAAGAGCCGAACGATTCTCAAGCAGAATTGTTCCAAAATATTATGAGAATAAACAACATTTTGTTGGATTTTTCAATCAATGTTTGGAATTACATTTCAATAGGTTACTTGTCCTTAATAAAAACATCAGATGTTGGTTCTTCAGTAATGCCTCACAAAACAAACCCGATTGATTTTGAGAATGCTGAGGGTAATTTAGGAATTGCTAACTCTCTTTTTGATTTTTTCTCAAACAAAGTTGTTCTTTCAAGATACCAAAGGGATCTTTCTGATTCTACTGTTAAGAGGAATTATGGGTTAGCATATGGACATTCTTTATTGGCATATAAAAAAATACTTTCTGGACTGGAAAAAATAGTTGTTAATGAGAAAAAAATAAATAACGAGCTTAACCAGCACGCAGAAGTTTTAGCAGAACCAATTCAAACAAAACTAAGAACATTAGGATATTATAATGCTTATGAAATTTTAAGAGAAAAAACTCAGGGAAGAACATTAAAAATTAAAAAATTCAGAGAAATAATAAAAGGGTTGGATATTCCTGAAAATTTGAAAAGAGAATTTTTAAAATTAGAGCCAAAAGATTATTTTGGGATTGCTGACAAGATTGCTAAAAACGAATTTTAGTTTTTTAAAATTTGAATTCACAAATTCAAAAGTTTTTTATAATGTTTTAAAAAACACTTTTTTATGAAAGAGGATAAAAAAGAATATTATAACAGAATAATCCTTCAAAACAAAATTTCAATAGTTGATTATATATTTAAAATTCCGAATGAAATCAATTTTGTTTCTAAAGTTCCAGTAGTTAAGAAACCAAACAACAACTCTTTCCAATACTATGCTTTGGTTAATGGAGAACAAGCCCTGCCAAACAAATTTGTTCAAGAATATGATAATCAATTGGTCAATAACAAAGAGATAATAAGAGAAATTTTTTTGGATTATGAAGGAAAAAATAAAATAATAACACAAAATAAACTTCCAAAACTAAACCTTGAAAGCATAACTAAAGAAGAAAAAATATTGAAGAACTTAGAAGTTATAATCCTAAAAATTTTGAACTACACAATACTAAACTTGGATAAGGAAATAGTTGGCATTATAAATAAAAACTTGGAAGAGAATGGACTTGAAGAAAGAGTTGATAGTGTTGGATATTATTTTAAAGATAATAAAATAAATTTTGTTTTTTTAAGAGAGCTTCCTGATTTTACTATAAAACATGATTACTCACTTATTTTAGAAGGAAAAATGCTTATTAAAAAAACATTCTTTAAGAACAAGAGCAGGTATGATTTTATGAACAAAAATTTTTGATTTATCATATTAGGGCGGTAGGGGGGAATCGAACCCCCTCCTGAGGCTCCACAGGCCTCCACGCTAACCATTACGCCACTACCGCCATAAAAAATCTTTTATTTTAAAAGAATCTAAAATAAAAAGTATATTAATCTTTCTAATTTTTTATACACAAAATTATTATTTTTTGTTCGTAGTCTGTAGTTCCTTCACTTTGTTACGGGCCTGCAGGGATTTGAACCCTGATAGTCCGGTCCGAAGCCGGATGCACTTCCTGATTATGCTACAGGCCCAAAAAATAATCTCGGTTTTATCTTTTAAAACTATTGTTCAAAGAAGTATTTAAAATTATTTATAAAAACAACTTCAGAACAACAATTAAAAAATAAAAAGAAAAAATTCAAAAATCAAATTTTTATTTCTTTGAAAGAACTATGTCAATGGTTGACACTCTTACTTGTTTTCCTTCTTTGTTCTCAAACTCTTCTGAGTCAATCTTTATCTCTTTTACTTTTACTTGGTTGTTTAAGAATCTCTTCATTGCAACCTCTGCAACATCCACTGCTCTGCTAATGAATTTTCCCCTTGCCTTCACTGTTACTTCAGGCACGTTCTTTGTTGTGAATTGCATCACAACTGCTGTTACATAGTTCATAAATGGTTTGTTACCCACAAATATTGAGTTGTCCGCTGCCATTTAAACCACCCTCCTTGTTCTTCTTGTGTTTTCTAATTTTTTATTTTATATTTCTCCTTTTTTTGCTAGCCTTGTAACATAGCCTGCTATTATATTTCTAAGCTTTTTTGAATTACTAGTTATTAATTCTCCTACAATCAACTTGTTTTGCTCGTAATCATTACTTATTTTGTCCTTATACTTTTCAAATATTTCTTTGCTGATTCTCTTTATCATTGCTGTTTTTATTCTTCCCATGTTTCTCAAAGTGTTTATAATCACTATTTAAATTTTTCCATTCTAAGTGGTAATCTAAAGCTTTTTGCTGTTTTTCATTCCTTCTTCATATAGTTTTTTTAGTTCTGTTGCAATTTCTTCAAAATCTTCTTTGTTTATCTCTTTTATTCCAGTGCTACCAAAACCCCTGTCACTTCTCTTTGTTTTACTAATCTTATCTGCTTCTTCAATTTTTACTTTTATTACTGGGATTATTATCATTTGTGCTATTCTCATTCCCTTTTCAATCATTACTTCTCTATCGCTAAGGTTGAATAAAACAACAGAAACCTCTCCTCTATACCCAGAATCTATTGTTCCTGCAACCACATGAACATTAAGTTTTGTTACAATTCCAGCTCTGTCTTTTAAATAACCAACGTATCCTTTTGGAATTTCAACTATTATTCCACAAGGAACTATCTTTTGTTCATGCGGTTTTATTATTACATCCTTTGCTGCTCTTAAATCAAAACCAACATCTGTTTCATTAATATACTGTGGAAGTTCAAGTTCTTTGTCTAATCTCTTAACTTTTAGAATTATTTCTTTTTTCATCAGAACAGAACAATCTTGTTTCTTTTATAAATCTTTGTTTTTTTTATTGATAAAAAACAATAAGTCCTTTGAAAGAATTATTTTCTTTTCTTATTATCTCTTCCAAATCCTTTTTGTCTTTATCAAATACAGGTTCTATTAATGAGTAACTCAAAGTATTTCCGTTAAAGTGTTGTTGTTTGTATTTGTATTTTATTAAGTAACCTATTACTTTAATGTATTCTATTCTTATATTTTTTTCAAAGTATTCTGTTACCAATTTTTCATACAAAACTTCTTTTTGATTAAAATTAGTTATTTTTTCTTCTTCACAATAGGTTATTGTTCTGTTAAGAAATAAATCTTTTGAATCTTTTCTTTTTTTAATGTCTTCTTTTTTGTAGACTGTGTGTAAGTATTCTGTCTCCATACTGAACACCTTTTTTGCTTGCTTGTTTTTTATAAATTTTTATAATTTTTTTCTTTTTAAATTTTTCTTTCATAAATGACGTTTGAATATCTTTCAGGAGAAACAGATAGCATTATTATATTTGATTTTGTGAAATCCTTTATGAATTCTAAGAACTCACCAAGGTTTTTTGGAATTTCTTCTCTTCTTGAAATCTTTGAAATGTCTTCTTCCCAACCCTTAAAGACCTTATAATTAGGCAAACAAAACCTTAATATTTCAGATTCAGGCATGAACTCTTCTAAAATTTCACCACTCTTTATTTCTCTACCATAATAAAATCTTTCACTTCCTAAATATTTATAACTATTGCAGGCCTTTATTTCCTTTAATCCTGAGAGAACATCTGATTTTGTTATTATAATGTTAGGCCCGTTATAATTTAAAGCATATTTTAGAGCTAAAAGATCAAGCCAGCCAGTTCTTCTTGGTCTTGAAGTTGTTGCACCATACTCGTTGCCTTTTTTTCTCAAATAAATTCCTAATTCAAAATCATCATCTAAATTTAATTTTTTAATATCTATTTTTTCTTCATCTTCTCTTTTTGTTTTAGAACAGTATTCTTCTGATCTTTCAGAGCCAAGTTCTGTTGGAAAAGGCCCGTTTCCAACTCTTGTCATGTATGCTTTTACAATTCCTAAAACAAGTCCAACATCTTTTGGGTTTAAAGAGCAACCATTTGCTAATCCAACATATGATGTTTCAGAGCTTGTTTTTGAAAGGGTTGTTCCATAATCAACGCTTAACAATAAACCTTGAGCTCCTTCTAACAATATCCTTCTATTTTCTGAAATAACGCTTTCTGTTTTTCCAACAAATTCCTTTATTAAAGAACCAATGTTTTTGAATTCTCTTGAAATTTCCTTGACATTAAAAAATTCGTTTTTTTCATAAAAATCTATTTTGCTTGTTTTTTTGAAAAAATCTTCAATCTCTTCCTCTTCTATTTTATTCCAAATCTCAGAAATTTTTGGTTTGTGAAAATTGAAGTTATCAATTAATCTTTCTTCTAAATTATTTGAGTATAAGTCATTTATTGTGAGTCCTATTCTTAAATAATGGTCTGCAATACAATACCCAATTCCCCTTTTTGTAGTTCCTATTTTTTTGCTTAGTTCTGAAAAAGCGTCTAAGAATTTGTGCCATGGCAAAACAATTTTTGCATTGCCATCTATCAAAAGATTGTTTTTTTCAACTTTTATATTATTCTCTCTTAAGTATTGTATTTCTTTGATTAAAAATTCTAAATCAACTGCAACTCCCCTGCCAATTACATTGATTTTTTCATTGTGAAGTATGCCTGAGGGTATTAAGTGCAAAATTATTTCTTTATTATCAACTTTTATTGTGTGGCCTGCATTAGCCCCTCCATTGCCTCTTATTATGATATCTGCATACTCGCTGAATAAATCAACTATTTTTCCCTTTCCAGTGTCTCCCCACTGGTTGCAAACTATTGCTATAATTCTATAATTCTCAAAAAGTTCCTTGATAAAATCTTTTTGTTCTCCAATCATTTTTTCATAATTTTAGTTTTTTATTATATTTTAAACCAAATTGTTTAAATCATCCTCATTTAAATTTTTAAATTTTGAGATTATGCCTAATGAAGCCAAAACCCCTGTTAGTGCAGCACCAACTATGCCTCTTGATTTTCCAACACCATCTCCTGCAACAAACAAGTTTGGAATGTTTGTTTCTAAAAATTGGTTTGTATTGTAAACAGTATCATAAAACTTTATCTCAGGAGCATAAATTAGTGTTTGTGGGTGCATTATTCCTGGAAAAACCTTATCTAACTTGCTTAAAAACTCTAGAAGATTATCCAATAATCTCTTTGAATAAACCATTGAAATATCTCCCAAAGTTACAGCTCCTTTTATTTCTGTGCTTCCATTTCCATAACTTATCGTTGGCTCTAAACTTCCATAATCATAAAACCTTTCATATTTTGTTCTTCTACCTCTTTGCAAGTCCCCTAATCTCTGAACTAATGGTTTATTACCTCCTAAAAGATTAACATTCTTTGCTAAATTCCTACCATACATTGTTGTGTCTGCAAAAGGAGCATGTAATCCAATGGTTTGCAGGATTGCAAGGTTAGTATTTTCTGATTTTTTATTGCTAAAAGCATGTCCGTTTACAAGTTTAAAATCATCAAACTCTTCAACAGTTACAAAACCATTAGGGTTTGTGCAGAATGTTCTTACTTTATCACCATGAGAGGATGTTGTGTATTTTATTTTTGGATCATATATTGTCTTTGTTATTTCTTCGTAAATTCTTGCGTCAAACTCAACTCTCAATCCAATGTCTATATGTCCATACTTCCAACTAACTCCTAATTTGTTTGCAACATCCCTAAACCAATAAGAACCCGAGCGTCCTGGAGCAACAACTAAGTAATTACAAGAAATCATTCCATCTTTAAATATTATGTTAAATCTTCCATTGCTTTTTTTTATATCAACAACCTCTTTGTTATACCAAATTTCAACATTATTTTCTATCAAAATTTTTTCAAATTTTTTCATAACCTTCATAGTCCTATCAGTTCCCATGTGTCTTTGTTTTGCAGAAACCAAAACTAAACCTTCTTTGCTTAGTTTTTCATTCCAAAAATTTATCTCTTTATCATCTGTGCCTGTTAATTCAAATTCTTGTTCAGAATTAAAACAATTATCAATATAAGCAATTATTTTTTCAGCAAATTCTTTTTTAATTCCTAACTCGTTAAGGTCCATTCCAATCTCTGTTGTTAGGTTTAATTTTCCATCAGTTCTTGCACCAACTCCTCCTATGAAATTATTCTTGTCAATTAAAAGTATTTTAGAATTTAGCTCTTTAATTTTATTTGAATTTTGAGATAGGTGTAATGCGCAGAACAAGCCAGCAGGTCCGGCACCAATAATAACAACTTCATAAAAATTCACAAAACCACCCTTTGCACAAAAAACGAAATTCTTATTTAAAACAAAATTATTTAAAAACTTTTTTATACTACAAAACATATTTAAGGAAATCAAGATTGTTTTAAATTTTTATGATTAAAAAATGTTAAAAATCTTTTAGGGTGATTTAAAATGTTTGATTTTTATTTGTTGCTCAAAGCATTCCTTTCAATTTTTGTTATAATGGACCCTTTTGGAGGTGTTACAATACTTTTAAGTTTAACAAAAAAACAATCTGTAAATGAGAGAAGACAAATAATAAAGAAAGCAGTAAGCATTGCAGCTTTTATACTATTATTGTTCATATTGTTTGGTCAAGGAATACTGAATTTTTTTGGTGTTTCATTAAATAGTTTTAGAATTGCAGGAGGAATAATCTTGCTAATAATGGGAATAGAGTATGTTTTGGATTTAAGAATTACTAGAGAATCTTTGATAAGTTACAGCATTGCTGTTGTTCCATTAGCAACTCCACTGATAACTGGGCCAGGAGTTATAACTTCAACTATAATAATAGTGATGCAGTATGGAAAATTTGTTGCTTTTATAGCAGCAGCTATTAGCTTATTAATAACTTTCATAATTTTTTATTATTCAAATATTATTTACAAGTTTTTAGGAAAACAAGGAAATGAAATAGTATCAAGGTTAATGGGTTTAATACTTACGGCAATAGCAGTTGAATTTATAATTCAAGGAATTAAAGGAGTTTTTTTCCCATAGTTTTTTAGTTTTTATTTTTTTGCGGGGGTAGCAAAGTGGTCAAATGCGCTAGGTTCAGGGCCTAGTCCCTAAGTGGGTTCAAGGGTTCAAATCCCTTCCCCCGCACTTTAAAAGAAGTAAAAAAAGAAAAAAGAAATAGTTTTTTAAACAGAACCATTATTCAAGATTATTCTATGAATGACAAAAATAAGAAAAATGAGAAAACAAGACAGGAGAGCACTAAAAGAAAAGAGATTGATGAAAAAATAAACGGTGTTCTTAATGAGAACTTAACAAAACTATTGATAAGGTTAGCAATTCCTGTAATGCTCTCAACTTTGTTGCAAACATTTTATAATTTAACAGACACATTTTGGGTTGGAAGATTAGGCAGTTATGCAATTGCTTCAGTAACATTAAGTTTTCCAATAATATTCTTGACAATCTCTTTGGCTTCTGGTATTGGTATTGGAGGTTCTATACTAATGGCTCATTCTGCTGGAAAAAATTTTAACAAAAAGAACAAAAATTGGAAAAAGGATTTAGAACTCATACTTTCTCAAACATTTATGCTTCTATTTATAATTTTATTAGTATTTTCAATTTTTGGATTTGTATTTGCTGAAAAACTTATTAGTTTATTCACAAAAGAACCTTTGGTTTTTAATAATGGTGTTTTATATTTAAGAACAATGTTTTTGGGTTTTGTAATAATGTTTCCCTACTATATTTTTGAAGCAACCCTTAGAGCCCTAGGAGATACAAAAACTCCTCTAAAGTTTGTTTTGATTTCAGTTTTAACGAATATAATCTTAGATCCTTTTTTGATTTTTGGAATTTGGCCTTTTCCAAAAATGGGTGTTTTAGGAGCGGCAATTGCAACTGTTTTTTCTATTGGATTTGTAAGTTTTATTGCTGTTTATCATTTGCTAAAAGGAACTTATGGTTTGAGAATAAGATTAAGTTTTATGAAACCAAATTTTTATACTATTAAGGAAATATTAAAATTAGGAATTCCGTTGTTCTTTGATAATGGTTCGATAGGACTTGGTAATTTTTTGCTCTTGTCAATTGTAAGTTTATTTGGCACAGCTTCGATAGCTGCTTATGGAATCATAAGCAGGTTGTTCAGTTTATTAACACTACCAGCAAATGGAATCTCTGTTTCTGTTTCAACAATAGTGGCCCAGAATTTTGGTGCAAAAAATTTGAAAAGGATTTTTGAAACGATGAGCGAAGCATTTAAGATTGGTTCAAAGCTAATGTTTTTTATAATCTCAATAGTTTTTTTGTTCTCAAAATTTATTGTAAAGATTTTTACAAATGATGTAGAAGTTATCTATAATGCAAACATCTTCTTAAAATTATTATCTCCATTCCTCATGTTTCTTTTATTTAGAAACATTTATCTTGGTTTTTTTAGGGGAATAAAGCATGCAAATCTTTCAATGATTATTAACTTTGCCCATAATTTTGTTTTTA